>JAHBXQ010000002.1:0-332707 GCA_019636345.1 Pirellulales bacterium
TGCAGCCATATTGAGGAATGGCCACTCAATCAACAGGCATACTCCATAACGCGTGAAGGCACGCAGAGGTTTCTCATCGTCTCGATTGTCATTGAGTGCTTGAGGTGTAATCGGAATCATTGCGTGTATAGTAGAACGCGCACGCAGGGTTATCAAAAGGTTTCGGAATTGCGTCTTGACAGAAACTACCTCTCATGGAGCGGAGCAAAAGGAAAGGCCCCGACCGTAGCCGGGGCTGGTTGCGCCGTTAGATGGCCGTCGCCGGTCCGATCTCTTCGGACTGCTCGGCGTTCTCTAGTCCATCCGCCAGCGCGGTACAAACGCCGACGACGTTTCGCGCGGACTCGGCATCGCGTGCCAGAATCTCAACGACGCCGCGGCGGGTAATAGCGACCGGAACGCGGAAGCGCTTCATCCGGTCGTCGCTGTAGAGCCGCTCATTCATTTCGTCGAGCGGCGTCAAGCCAAGGCCATCGGAAATGAGTTGATGGGCCTGGGCGAATTGTGCAATCATGGCTTCATTCATCGTAGGGAAGGGGAATCGAAGTAGAGATTCGGTTCTGCTTTCCCGTGGGCGGTGCGCGTGGCAAGGAAGAGGGGGGAAGGGAATAGGGCGGCCGGGCGTGATGCTCGCGGCCACTCCGCTTCCCCGCGAGGTCAAGGTGGAGACGCGCAGCGGTCTACCTTGACGGAGCGGGCACAATCAGAAACCCGCGAGCATCCTGGGGTGGTCGGAGGTTTTTCCAGCACGCGCAACCGAGCAAAAAAACGCGGGTAGTCGGCGCGCACCCACAACGTACCCACTACCCACAAGAAACGAATCTGGCGCCAGCGCGACGATGCAGCGGTCAAAACCGACGCTCGGAAAAGGCCCAGAAAAGCAGGTTCATGCGCGAAGGTTCTCACCCTCAACAAGACCCAAATTCGGTGCTTCGGATGAAACGCCGAAAAGCGCACCCACAATGCACCCACAATCGGTTTTCGCTCACCGATTTTATTGGACTTACGTCAAATTGAGGGTAGACCTTGACCTTCACAAAGCGTTTTGTATATTGCAGTTACGTCATCCGGTCTGGACGATGTGAGCCGTTCGCAATGCAGAGGTCGAGGGTTCGACTCCCTTCCGCTCCACTTTGTTTGCCTTTCTCGCCCACGCCCCCACAGTCCTTGCGGGGGCGTTTGCGTTGCGCCTGGGCCGATTTGCGGGGGGGATTCCGGCCGTGTCCCTCACTCCTGATTCGGCGTCCGCGGCCCCCCGAGCCGCGTACCTCCATGTCCCCTTCTGCCGGCGGCGGTGCGGGTACTGCAACTTTGCGATCGTCGTCGGCCGCGACGAGTTGGCCGACGAGTACCTGCGGGCCGTCGAGATCGAGTGGAGCTGGCTCGGCGAGGCGCGGCCGGTCGACACGCTCTATTTCGGCGGCGGGACCCCCTCGCAGCTTGGGCCCGCGCGATTGGAGCGGCTCTGTTCCGCGGCGGCGAACTGGCATCCCGTGGCCCCCGGCGGGGAGTGGACCGTCGAGGCGAACCCCGACGACGTCGACGAGTCGCTCGTCGCGATGCTCGCCCGGGTCGGCGTCACGCGGGTGAGTTTGGGGGCGCAGTCGCTCGCGGATCGCAAGCTCATTGCGCTCGATCGCACCCACGACCCGGCTGCGGTTCGCCGGGCCGCAGCGGCAATTCGCGGCGCCGGGCTGCAATTGGCGACCGATCTCATCTTCGCGGCGCCGGGCGAGACGCTCGCCGATTGGCAGGCCGACGTCGCGGCGACGCTGGCGCTCGAGCCCGACCACGTCTCGACCTACGGGCTGACGTTTGAGCGCGGCACGAGCTTCTGGTCGCAACGGTTGCGGGGCGAGTTGGCTGGCGCCGACGAACAACTGGAACGCGACATGTACGCCGCGGCGATCGACATGCTGGGCGCTGCGGGGTTTGAGCACTACGAGGTGTCGAATTTTGCCCGCTCGGGTCGCCGCAGTCGCCACAACGAAGCCTACTGGGCCGGCGACGAGTACTATGCCGCGGGCCCCGGAGCGGCGCGGTACGTGGCGGAGGTGCGCGAGACGAATCACCGCAGCACGACGACGTGGCTGCGGCGCGTGTTGGCCGGGGAATCGCCCGTGGCCGAGCGTGAGGAGTTGTCCCCCGAGGAGCGGGCCCGCGAGCGGCTCGTCTTCGGGCTTCGTCGATTGGCCGGGGTTGAACGCCGGTGGTTCCTGGCGCGCACCGGCTGCTCGCTCGACGAACTTGCGGGGCGGGAAATCGCCAAGTTCGTCTCGCTGGGGATGCTCGTCGACGACGGCCAAGCGGTCCGGCTCACCCGCGCGGGGTTGTTCGTCAGCGATGCGCTGTGGCCGGAGTTGCTGTAGCCGGTCGTCGGCCGTCACTTCGGCTTGCGGGCGGCGTCGACGGGGCTGGCGATGACGCCGGTTCGGACGAGCTCGATCATCCGTTGGCCCAGGTCCGTCTGGTGCATGACGCCGGAGAATGCCGCAGTCGCGGCTTCGGGTCCCCAGGCGCCGACCAGCACCGGCGTGCTGGTGTGCGTGCCCGTGCCCCAGACGACGCTTTGGGCCGCGGCCATTTTGCGTCCCAACAGATTCATGCGCGAGTTATCGCCGTAGACGTAGAACGCCTCGAAGTCGCGGATCGCCGGTACGGTCGGCAGGTTCAGGTAGGGATGCCCCGCGACGTAGTTGCGGTTGGGAGCCCGGTTGAGCACCTCGGCCGCGTCCTCGAGCGTGATCTTCACCGCCGAAGCGGCGTTGACCATCTCCATCAGCTTCTCAGGCGTTCGCTCGGCGGGGGGGAGCTCGTCGAACTCGAGCGCCACGATCGTGAAGAAGCTTTTCGTCTGATCGTACAGGCGGTCGAGAACTTCGTGCGCAGCGTAATTGAAGTTCGGCTCGAACAAGTCGCTGCTGGAGAACGCGGAGCCCGGAAGTCGTCGCGGTTCGGGAAGGGGGCGGCCCGAGTAGCTGAACCCGAACGATCCCGTTTCGTGATCGGCCGTCACGAGCACGAGCGTGTCGTCGCGGTCGGCGGCCCACTCCAGGACCCGGCGCACGGCCGCGTCGAACCGAAGCAACTCATGGAGCAGCGTTCCCGCGTCGTTGTTGTGCCCGGCCCAGTCGATTTGCCCCCCCTCGACCATCAGGAAGAACCCGTCGGAATTCGCCGAGAGGAGTTCCAGGGCTTTGTCGGTCATCTCGACAAGCGTCGGCTGGATGCGGCCGTGGCTGTTGATCTCGGCTCGTTCGCACAGGGCGTCGTTCATCTCGGAATCGGCGAAGAGCCCCAATACGCGGCCCGATTTCACTCGTTCGAGGGCGAACCGATCGAACACCAGCGCGTACTCGCCGCGGGCTTCCAGGAGCAGGTTGCGGTTATCCTTGCGTTTGGATGTGGCGCGATACACGCCGCCGGTCATTTGCAGCAGGGCGGCATGGGCGGTCGATTCGCGGTTGTTGATCGCTTCGGGGACCCAGTTGCGCAGGCCCCCGCCGAGCATGACGTCGACTTGGTTGGCAAGCATGTCGACGGCAATCTCGTTCTCCATGCTGCGATTCCGCTGGTGGGCCGCAAACGCCGCAGGGGTGGCGTGGGTGACGCGGGTGTCGGTCACGAGTCCTGCGCTCTTGCCGAGTTTCTTGGCGATTTCGACGACCGTCTCGGCCGGCTCGCCCTGGTAGTTGACGCCGATCATCTCAGACCCGGCGTACTGCCCGGTGGCGAGTTGCGTCGCCGCGGCGGCGGAATCGACCACGATGGCGCCGTGCGGGTCGTTCATCACGACTCCCACCGTGCCTGCGTTCATCAGTTGCTCGATCGCCGAGGTGCGATTGGGAGCGGTCGAGCGCGAGCCGTGCCGCGCGTACTGTGACAACAGCCCCACTTGCTGCGGACCCATGCCGTCGCCGATCAGCAGGATGACGTTCTTGACGCGGGGGCCGAACAGAGCCGGATTGCCGGCGGCGACTTCGAGCGTCGAGGGGACGAGCGCCGGCGGAGGGAGCGCGCCGTCGACGGCGTCGATCGCGAGCCCCCCGGGCGAGAGCGCCAACTCCGTCGCCGCCGGTTCAGCGGCGCGCACCGTGACGGCGACGAGCGATCCGAACAAACCCAACGCCAGCGCCGCGACGACGCCCCCGGAGAAAACAGCAGTGCGAAGATTCATCGAACCTGGGCTCAAGGCGCAAGAGGAGGGGAATCGGGCATGTTCGTGAAGCAGCCCTCACTAGTATAGCCGCCGGGGCTGCCAGGCCGAACTCACTCCCTGCAGAAGTGCCGGGGGCCGATTCCAGCGGGCGGTTCAGGCGGCGGACGCCCCCCGTACGCCGGCTCGCGGCTTGGCATCCGCTGCGGCAAATCGGTGGCGACGGGGCCTGCCGGGCGGGTATGATGAAGGATCGTCCCCAGGGCCCCTCGGGGCCCCTCCCCCTCGGTGTTTCGCTCGCTCATGGCTGTCCCCCGCGTCGTTATCGTCGGCCGACCGAACGTCGGCAAAAGCAGCATCCTCAACTGGTTGGCCGGGCTGCGGCTGGCCATCGTCGAGGATCGCCCCGGCGTGACCCGCGACGCGGTCGACTACCTCATGGAGCACGAAGAGCGGTATTTCGAACTCGTCGACACCGGCGGGATCGGCGTCGAGGACGAGGACAACCTTACCAAGCACATCGAGGAGCAGATCCAAACCGCGATCGACTCGGCCGCGGTGATCTTGTTCGTCGTCGACGGCCGGGCCGGGCTGACGCCGCTCGACGAGGAGGTCGGGCGCCGCCTGCGGGATCTCGACGTGCCGGTGATCTGCATCGCCAACAAGTGCGACGACGAAAAGCACGACGCCCAGACGGTCGACTTCTATCGCCTGGGACGCGGCAAGATCGTGCCGGCCAGCACCAAGCAGAATCGCAACCGCACGGTGCTGCTGAATCTGATCCTCGAACGGCTCCCCGAGGAAAAGGTCGACGAGGCCGACGTCGCCGAGCCGGAGATGCGGGTGGCGATCGTCGGTCGCCGCAACGTGGGCAAGAGCACGTTCGTCAACACGCTGGCCCAGGCGCAGCGGATGATCGTCAGCGAGGTCCCCGGCACGACGCGCGACAGCGTCGACGTACGGTTCGAGCTCGACGGCAAGGGGTTCGTGGCGATCGACACGCCGGGCCTGCGCAGGACGAAGAGTCGCGGGGCGTCGATCGACTTCTACGGCGCTCATCGGGCCCAACGCAGCATCCGCCGGGCCGACGTCGTGCTGTTGTTCCTCGACGCGACCGAGCGGATCAGCAAGGTCGACAAGCAGTTGTGCGACTACATTGGCGAGCAGTACAAGCCGCTGATCTTCGTCGTCAATAAGTGGGATCTTCTGGCCAAGACGATGCCGACCGAGAAGTGGGTGCGGTATCTCAACGACACGTTCCGCACCATGCGTTACGCCCCGATCGCGTTCATCACCGGCGAGACGGGCAAGAACGTCAAGGCGCTGCTCAATCACGCCCAGATGCTGTTCAAGCAATCGCGGCAGCGACTCAGCACGGGGCAACTCAATCGCTTGCTGCGCGACGCCGTGCAGCGGAACCCCCCGCCGCTCTACCAAAATCGCCGGCCGAAGATCTTCTACGGCACTCAGGTCGGCGTGCAGCCGCCGACCTTAGTGCTGTTCTGCAACGACCCTCAGGCGCTCGATCGGCCGTACCAGCGGTATCTGCTGGGGGCGGTGCGCGATCAGATGAACTTCGCCGAGGTGCCGGTGAAGCTCTACCTCCGCAAGCGGCAGCCCTCCGACGGGCAGAGCGGTTTGGACGAGGAAGACGAAATCAACGAGATCGAACAGACCGAACCGTTGGTCGAATAGCGGCTGCGAAGCGGGGGAGAAGAGAAGCTCGCAGACCGGCAGGGCGAGGCTTCGCCAAGGCGCACGTGGCGCGACTGACAGCTTCGCGTTTCCGGGCGAGCCCGTCCGCGTCGCTGAGAGTCCTGGCTGCAGAGGGCGCTGGCTTCAGTCTAATAGCGCCGGGCCGCCCCCCGCGGGGCGCGTCGACGCGACGTCAGCGGCGTCCGGCGCCCCCTTCTGCGCGTAGAACTGGGCGACCGTTGCGCCGATGCCGATGCTCCAGACGAGCACGAAGCACAACACTTCAGTCCAGGACAGGATGTGACGCCAATCGTGTCTCATGGGTCCGCCGTTCCGCCTGTGGCAGTCTCAAACCTGCCGGAACCGGACGATTGCGGAAATCCTCCGCAACCCCGATAGCCCGCGATTAGAGCGGAGTTGCCAGAAGCCGACAAGCGCAGTTTCTTCACGGAATATTCACCATATTCACCGAATCTCGACGCTCGACGCCGGGAGCGAGCGAAGCGAGAGCTTCCGGGATCCTCCGCGGGGGCGTTGCCGCGTGACAAAGGCGGCCGCCGCGGACTCCTTGTTTCCGGCGGGAATCGGCCGCTGCGGGACTTGGGCGCCCCCCCTACACGGGCCCAGAGGGCCATGCTACACTTCCGGGTCTGCGGGACGAGGGGGGCGGTTCGTTTAGGAACCGTCCTGGCCGTTTCGGCTCCGCGGGCGATTAGCTCAGTTGGCTAGAGCACCAGCTCGACAAGCTGGGGGTCGCAGGTTCGAGCCCTGCATCGCCCACTCGATCTGACTGCCGCGGCAGTCATGCTAGCGGCGGGCATGTTCTTCATCACACGCGCGGTCCCTGCGGACTCGCGCCACGGGAGTAGCTGGTCTTGGGTACGAAAAAGAGCGGCAAGGGGCGTCGGAAGCTGGGGCGTAAGAAGCGGCGGATGCGCGCGAAGATTCGCCACCGCAAAAAGTAGTTTGCCGCGGTTCTTGTCCAGGCGAACCGACCGCGACAGGCGGTTCGAGGCGGCGATTTCGTCGCACTCTGAGTTGCATAACGTCCAGCAATCCGGGCGTTCCGCTTTGCTGCGACCACGGGCGCCCCGTCCGCTGGTTGAGTTGGGCTCTCAATGCCCGCATGAGCGGATGAACGCGGCCGCGTCGTGCAGTTCTTGTTCGGGGCTTGCCGAGCCTCGTCGTCCGGCGGTCGCCCATCCGCGGTAACCGTATTGCTCAAGCAGCCGCGCCACGAGTTCGTGGACGTCGGCCACCCCGCGGCCGAGTTCGACCTGAATCGCGGTAGCCCCGCCGATCCCCGGCACGGCGTCGGCGGCAGTGAAGTGAACGACGTGAGGTCCCAGCCGGTCGAGCCACTCGCGCGGCGTGCAGCCATGGGCGATCAGGTCGCCTGGGTTGAAGTCGAGTCCGAGCGTCCCCTCGGGCAACTCGGCCAGCAGCGTCGCCAGTTCGTCCGGCTCGATGTCTGCGGCGGCGATCGCGGGGACGACGCCGGCGCGCTGCCCCGCGGCGCCCAGCAGCGTCAGGGCGTCGAGAACCTCGCTGCGACGCGCGTCGTCCTCGGCGGGGAGGGTCCCGAGGTTCGTCACGAGGACGCCGCCTCCCAGCTTCGACGCCAAGCCGATCGCAGCCGTGACCGCCTCGATTCGCCGCTCGAAGTCCTGCGGGGCGAGCAGCCCGCGGCGGGTGGCGAGTGCAGCGCCGGCGACCCGCAGATTCGCTTCTTCCAGCATTTTCCGCACCTGCCGGAGGGCGGTGCCGGTCATGTCGGCTGGGCGGAGTTCATCGCGGGCGTCGATTTGCACGCCGTCGACCCCCGCGGCGGCGGCGATGTGCAATGCTTTCCGGAAGGGTTGTCCGAGCACGCTGGTCGCCGCGGCGATTCGGACTGCCGTCACGGTGCGATCTCCCCCTTGCGACCAGCCCCCGGCGCCACGGCGTTGCCGTACGCACGGCCCGGCGGGCAGTTTGTTGCTTGACGTGAACCATGATAGTTCTCGGGCTGCTGCTGATTCTAGCCGTTGAAGCCGCGCCCGCTAGCGCCGCCGATCAGCAGCCCGCTTTGCAGTCCGATTCGTCTGCGGAGCGCAGCGAGGCGATCGGGACGACTCCCGCTGCGGAAGAACCGGCCGCAGCCGACGGGGCCGTTTCCGGACGCCACCCCGACGCCGTGGAGATTCTGCATTGCGACTTCGGCAAGTCGTGGGACGTCAACTACGACGGTTGGCCCGACCGGTGGAAGCGACACTTCGGCCCAGGGCTGCCCAAGTACGTTCCCGCGGCGCTCGAGCGCGACGATTCCTCCACGGAGGGCTCGTGCCTGACGGTTCGCCTGAACGGCGGCGGGGCGCGACTGGAGAGCCCGGCGGTCGCGGTTTCCGACAACTACAGCTACGTCGTCGAAACCGCCTTGCGAATGCGCGACGTCAAGTACGGTCGCGCGCGGATCGTCGTCGAGTTCTGCGACGAGCGGCGCGAGGTGATTCAGACCGCCGCGAGCGCCTGGATGACGAATGTCCCGCAATGGCAACTGTTCCACATCGGCCCGGTGAACCCGACCGACCCCGAGGTCGCGCTGGCGCGGCTCGTATTGGAGATCGAGGCGGGATCGAAGGTCGATCTCGCGGGAGACGTGGCGGTCGACGACCTGTGGATCGGCCGGCTTCCCAAGATGACGGTCCGCACCAACAGCCCGTTCAACGTCTACACCGACCCCCGCGACGTGCAGGTCGTGTGCGAACTTTCGGGCATTCGCGAGCGGGACCCCGACATCATCTTCGAGCTGCTCGACGCGAGCGACCATACGCTCGACGACAACCGCATTCAGCTCGACGGCCGCAAGATCACCGAGCGCCTCAGCAAAGCCTCCGACATCGTCAACAACGCGGTCAAGCGGCCGGCGGGTTACGCCGGGACGACTTCGTGGCGGCCGCCGATTCGCGAGCACGGATTCTATCGCGTGCGGGTCACCATGAGCACCGCTCGGGGGCTGCTCAAGAAGGACGTCGTGTCGATTGCAGTGGTCCCCCCGCTGGAACGCCCGCAGCACGGCGAGTTCGGCTGGTCGCTCGCCGGCGACGACATTCCGCTCTCGTTCGGCGAACTGGGCGATCTGCTGCCGCGGGTCGCCGTCCACTGGGTCAAACTGCCCGTATGGTACGGCCCGACCGAGAAGGCGCGCGGCGACGAGTTGGTCGTGTTTGCCGAACAGCTCTCGGCGCAAGACATTGAGATCGTCGGGGTCGTCGACCGCCCGCCGGCCGACTCGGAGTTGGCGACCCGCGTGGCGCGCGACGCGGCGATCGCTGACACGCTCTCGATCGAAAGCTCGAACTGGCTGCCGCTGCTCGACCCGGTCCTCAGTCGCTTGTCGCTGCGGGTGCGGTGGTGGCAATTGGGAAACGACCATGACGCCAGCTTCTCGACGTTTCCGAATCTCGAGGCCGAGATCGCCAAGCTGCGCGCCAAGCTGTTCCGCTTCGGTCAGGACGTGAGCTTGGGGATCGGCTGGCGGTGGATGCAGGCGATCGGCAATTCGACGCCGGCCCCCTGGGAGTTTCAGCAGTATACGGAGAGCCCGGGCCTGACTGGCGCCGAGTTGGGCGAGTATCTCAAGCTGCCCAAACGCCCAGGCGTGAATCGGTGGGTGCTCGTCGAGCCTCTTTCGAAGCGGACCTACGACCTTGAAACGCGCGCCCGCGATCTCGTCGAACAAATGCTTGCGGCGCGAATCAACGGCGCCGATGCGGTGTTCGCCGCGCGGCCGTTCGACGACGATCGGGGGCTGATGACCGACTCCGGCTCGCCTGGCGAGCTGCTGCTGCCGTGGCGCACGACGGCCTCGCTCCTCAGCGGCGCCAAGTACCTGGGCAAGATGCGGCTCCCCGGCGGCAGCGAGAACCGGCTCTTCGAGACCCCGGCCGGGGACGTGCTGATGGTCCTGTGGAATCAGTCGCCGACCGACGAATCGTTGTACCTGGGCGAGCGCGTGCAAGTGATCGACGTATGGGGGCGGCAAACGACCCCGGTTAAGCGCGACGAGCGGCAATTGCTGCACGCCGACGTCATGCCGAGCTTCGTCATTGGCGTCCATCGAGAGATCGCCCTGTGGCGGATGGCGGTCAAGTTCGAGACCCAGCATGTTCCCAGCGTATTCGGCAAGACGCACCTGAATGCGATCGAGATCGTCAACCCGTTCCCGCAAGGGGTCGGCGGTTACGTCCAGATCAAGGCGCCGACGGGGTGGGAGGTCTCGCCCGAGAAGATCGAGTTCAAGATTGGGGAGGGGCACAAGGTCGTGAGGCCGTTTGAGATCCTGCTCCCCTTCGACGCCAACAGCGGCGACGCGCATGTCGAGGCGAACTTCGTCGTCGAAGCCGACCGGCGTTACGAGTTCGGCGTCTACCGCACGCTGAACGTGGGGGACGGCCTGGTCGAGTGCGAGATCCACACCCGACTTCAGGAGGACGGGACGCTGTTGGTCGAACAGCGGATGATCAACCGAGGCGCCGAGTTGGTCGACTTCAAGTGCATGCTCTACGCCACAGGTCGCCGTCGGCAGCGTGCCCAGGTGTTCCGCCTCGGCGCCCGAACCGACGTGAAGATTTATGAGTACCCCAACGGCGCCGAGCTGTTGGGGACCGAGTTCTGGCTCCGCGCCGAAGAAGTCAATGGCCTGAGGGTCATCAATCGGAGGTTCTTGGCGGAACAGTAGCGGGGTGAGCGGCAGGGGGAACGTCGACCTAGCGACTGACGACGGACTGCGGACCACGGGCGCCCCCCCAGTTGGCCCCTTGTCGAGCTCGCTGCGCCCGGCATACCATGCGGTCACGGCTTCTCGGCCGTCCCCCGTCGGCCGACACCCTTCCTCCCTCCCCCTTCCCATGGCCACCGTCGCCCAAGTCGTCGAGGTCATGGAGCAGCTTGCCCCGAGCGCGCTCGCTGAATCGTGGGACAATGTGGGGCTGCTGATCGGGGACCGCTCTCGCGAGGTCGGACGGGTGCTGACGTGCCTGACCGTGACTCCCGCGGTGGTCGCCGAGGCGTGCGAACAGCGGGTCGGGCTGTTGGTGAGTCATCACCCCCTGCCGTTCCATCCGCTGCGGGCCGTCACGGCCGACACGATCATCGGTCGGATGCTGCTCGACCTCATCCGGCACGAAATCGCGGTGTACAGCGCTCATACGGCGTTCGACTCGGCCCGGGCAGGAATCAATCAGCATCTAGCAATTGGCCTGGGGCTGCAGCAGATCGCCCCGTTGACTCCCGCGGCCGACGATCCCGAGGTGGGCGCCGGCCGGTGCGGCGATTGCGACGGGCCCCTCACTCAATGCGAATTGGCCGAGCGGGCCAAGGCGTTCTTGGGGCTGTCGTCGGTGCGGATCGTCGGGGCCGAAGATCAAGCCGTCTCGCGCGTGGGGGTCGCCTGCGGCAGCGGGGCGTCGTTCCTCGACGCGGCGCTCAAGGCGGGCTGCAACGCGCTGGTGACCGGCGAGGCGAGCTTTCACGATTGCTTGGCCGCCGAGGCGGCTGGCGTCGCGCTGGTCCTTCTGGGGCACTACGCCAGCGAGCGATTCGCTATGGAGTCGCTCGCCGATTATCTGGGGGATCAATTGCCGCGGCTCGACGTCCGCCCCAGCGCCGCCGACGCCGATCCGATCAAGACGGTGTGAGTCGCTTGCTGGCGATTCCCGGCAAAAGGAACGACACAGGTCGAGCGTGCCCCCCGCGGCTGAACCGCCGATTTCTTGGCCGATCGGGGCCCTGGGGCTGGTTTTGCCGGTTGTAGGCGAGAGTCCAGCAAGCCGCGCCCGGTCATGGCCGAGCGAAATGCCGGGCGTCGTTGACCCGACCCGGCGACCATCTAAAATGCGATTCGTCGCACGCAATGCAGGGAGCGCGGCCGAAGAACCGATTCCCGGGAGCTTCTTCCGAGACCGGCGCTCGGCCTGGGCGGCCTTCCCCCGGCGGATCCAAGCGTTCGGTTGATTGCCGATCGTTTTTCGCGGATGGGAGAAGGCTAGGTTCGACATCGGCGACGCACCGGCTGCCGCTGCAGCGTGCGTTGCGCCGTCTCACCCCCCCGAGGCTCCATGTTCTCCACTCACTCCGCCGACTTGCCGCCGGTGCGGTTCCTGACGGCCTTGCCGGTGTACAACGAGGCCAAGCATGTGACCGGCGTCCTTGATCGGGTCGTCGCTCACGCGGCCGACGTGCTGGTCGTCGACGACGGTTCGACAGACGGAACCCCCGAGTTGCTGGCGGCCCGCGGCGACGTTCAGGTGATCCGGCACGAACGGAATCGCGGGTACGGCGCCGCGCTTAAGACGGCATTCGATTTCGCGGTGCTTCACAAGTACGACGTGCTGGTGACGATCGACTGCGACGGGCAGCACGAACCGCAGCTCATCGGCGAGTTGGTGAGCTGCTGCACGACTGACGTCGACGTCGTGTCAGGAAGCCGGTATTTGGAAGTCGACCCGCGCTCCCAAGGGCAGGCCCCCGTCGATCGCCGGCGGATCAATTCGCAGGTCACCGAGGAACTCAACTGCCGGTTGGGGCTTTGCCTGACCGACGCGTTTTGCGGGTTCAAGGCATACCGGGTCTCGGCGCTGGCGCAGCTCGAACTGACCGAACTCGGCTACGCGATGCCGCTGGAGCTATGGGTGCAGATCGCCCACCGCAAGCTCAAGGTCGTCGAAGCTCCGATCCCGTTGGTCTATCTCGACGAGAAGCGGAGTTTCGGCGGGGCGCTCGACGACGCGGCCGCCCGGTTGGCGTATTATCACCAGGTGATCGATCGAGCGGTCGAGGCGTGCCGGCCGACCTTCCAGCCGTTGCCGCCGCGCTCCGGCTGTCCAGGCGGGCAAATGCAGGGATGTTGTTGAGCCCTACGGAGCGACCGCCGACGTATCGCGCCCCGGCTGACGACGGCGGATTGCTGTCCGTACCCGCCTGGGACGAATTGCCTGCGCTCGCGCAGCAGGGGGCTCTGCTCGACGCGGCCCCGGTCGAAATCGGCGGCGTCTCGCTGGGAGAGTTTCGTCGCCAAGCCAAGGCCGAACTCGCCCTGCTCGCGCACGAGTACGTCGCCGAGTACGCCGACGCCCCCGCGCGGCTCGATCCGGCGGCGCCGATCGTCGTCGCCGGGCATCAGCCTGAGCTCATCCACGCGGGCGTATGGCTAAAGAACTTCGCGGCGTCGGAACTGGCTGGTCGCCTCGGCGGAGGGGCGATTAATTTGGTGATTGACTCCGACGCAGCCCACGGCGCGACCATTCGCGTCCCGGCAGGCGATCCCGCGACGCCCCGGTTCGAGTTGCTGCCGTTCGACGCCCCCTGCGAACCAATTGCCTGGGAGGAGCGGCGCGTGATTGACGCCGCCACATGGCAGTCGTTCGGCGCGCGAGCCGTCGAGGCGATGCGTCCCTGGGGCGTCGATCCGCTGGCCCGCACCTGGTGGCCGACGGTGCTGGCGAGCCGCGGGACTCCGCCGGGGTTGGCGCTCGCGCAAGCGCGTCATGCCTTGGAAATCGAGTGGGGCGCCCGGACGCTCGAGCTGCCGCAAAGTGCGGTCGGCCGGTCGCACAGCTTCCGCCGGTTCGCCTGCGTTCTGTTGGCCGAGCTGCCAAGGCTGGTCGCCGCGTACAACGGGGCCTTGGCGGAGTTCCGCCGCATCCATCGAATTCGCAACCACGCCCACCCGGCGCCCAATCTGGCGACCGATGGTCGCTGGTTCGAGGCGCCGTTCTGGTCGTGGTCGACAAGCGATCCGACCCGTCGGCCGTTGTTTGCTCGTCGGATCGGGGACGAGGTCGAGATCGCCGACCGAGGCCGGTTCGTACAGCGTCTGCCGCTGGGAGGATCCGGCGACTGCGATACGGCGATCGACGTGCTTGCCGCGTGCGAGGCCCGAGGGGTGAAGATCCGCTCGCGGGCGATGGCGACGACGCTGTTCGCCCGGTTGGCGCTGGCCGACCTGTTCATTCACGGGATCGGAGGCGCCCGATACGACGAGGCGACCGACGCGATCAGTCGCGAGTTCTTCGGCCTGACCCCGGCGCCGTACGCAGCGATGACCGGGACCCTGAGGTTGCCGATTCCGCTGCCGCGCGAGGCGGACGCCGAGATCAACACGCGGCGGCGCGATCTGCGCGACCTCCGTTTTCATCCCGAGCGATTCCTCGCCGGGGCCGACCTGGATGCAGAAGGGGATCGAGTCGCCGCCGTCCTCGTCGCCGAGAAACGCCGCTGGATCGCCGCCGAGAAGTCTCCTGCCAACGCCCGCGCTCGCCACCTCGGGATTGAGGGAGCGAACCAAGCCCTCGCGGCGCTCCTGGCCGACGTTCGCGGGAGAACCACGGCCAGTCTGGAAGCGGCCCGGCAGCGAGCCCGGGCCGGGGCGATCTTGGGTTCGCGAGAGTACGCTTTTTGCCTATTTCCCCACGATCGGCTCCAGCAGTTTCTGCTGGATTTCCCCCGCCGATTGCCGTAGGCTCACAGACGCGGCGGCGCAAGACGGCGCGCCGCGGCGTGGAACAGCGAATACGACGCTGGAATGTCGGCGAGGCTCGTTGCGAGCGTGCGGACTGCCGCGGTTTCCGCCGACCAAGTCTCAGCTCGGGCGATCGCAGTCTGTTGATTCAGGGGACAGGCATGCTCGCGGATTGCCGATGGCAAGGGTTGTTGGCATTGGTCCGCGAACCAGTTCCCTGTTTCGACGGCTGATAAGGGCCAGGGATCATGCACATTCCCTCCCCGGAGGAGGATCGGATCGGCGGCTTCGTGCGGCCGGGGCGGCTTTGCGAGCTTAGCCCCGGCGTCGAGGTGGTGGCCGCTCACGCGGGCGACCATGCCCTGGTGCTCAACCTGCTGGTGCAGATTCGCCACGCCGATCTGTCTGAAGATTTTCAAAGCCGGCTCGACGCCCCCGGCTATTCGCCGACTGACCGGCTGCTCGTTCGCCGCAACGGACAACTGGTTGCGCACGCGCAAGCGACGAGGCACATTGCCTGGTTTGAAGGACAGCGAGCGCCCGTCGTGCGGATCGACGACTTGGTCGTGTTGCCCGAGTACGCCCCGGCGGGCTACCAGCTTGCCCTGCTGCGGATCGCGGAGGAAAACGCAGTGCGCGAGGGGGCGACGGCGCTGTTCTCGCTGGCGGCCGATTCGGAGTCGTTCGCCACGGCGGGATGGAGTCGCGTCCGCGGGCAACTTCATACGCAGGCTCGGGCGCGGGCCGTCCTCGCCCATCTGGAAGCTCAACGCGAACAACGCCGTCGCCGGCGGCGGGGCGAGCCCGAGGTCCGGGCGTGGCGACTGGTCGATCTCGACGCGGTCGAGGCCCTGTTCGGCCGGCTTGTTCCCCAGGCGTGGGGGGGGCTGCATCGCACGAGCGAGCTGTGGCGATGGCTCGCCGGGCGCAAGACTCACGACGCCATTCTGTTGGCCGTCGAGCACGATCATGACCGAAGCCGCGGCGAATCGGGGCAAGCGGTCGGCTACGCCGTGGTCCGCGACTCGCGGGTCGTCGAGATGTTGGTCGATCCCGCGCACCCGGCGGCGCGGACTGCGCTGTTGGCCCAGGCCTGTCGCGACGCGATCGACCGCGACCACCACTATGTGTCGCTCCACACGTCGGCCGACGACCCGCTGCACGAGTTGATCGTCACCGCGGGTGGAAGCTGGGCGTCGCAGTCGGTCGACGGCCAGTGGATGGTCAAACTCGCGGCGCCCGATCGCTGGGTCGAACGACTGTACGACGTGTGGCGCGAGCGAACCGTCGCCGCGGGAATTGATCGGCCTGTCGAGTGCGCGTTCCACGTCGGCGGGGAGACGTTGGCGGTCGTGCTGACGCGGCGCAGCGCGCGGCTGGAGCATCGCGGCGACAATCCGACGGGGGCGATTCCCTGCAGCCGCGCCGTGTTTCACGAACTTCTGCTGGGGAACCTGTCGATCGGCCGAGCGGAACGCGACGGACTGGTCCCCCGGCTCGACCCTGCCGTCGCGCGGGTCGCCGCGACGTTCTTTCCCGTCCGGCACTTGTGGCAATCGCCGTGGGAGTTGCTTAGGCTGTAGGGGACGCACGCAGGGCCGATCGCACCGATGTTCATTCCCTACTCTTGCGACGCCCCGCTCTACTACCGGCCTTTCGGCACGATCGGGCTGATCATCGTCAACACGGTCGTCTTTTTCGCGCACCATCTTGGCGCCCTGCCGGTCGAGCCGTGGGTGCTGGAGTACGGAACCGGCTGCCACCCGCAGGAGTGGCTGCTGTGCAACTTCGCTCATGCGGACTTGGGACACCTGCTGGGGAACATGTTGTTCCTGTGGGTGTTCGGACTGATCGTCGAGGGAAAGCTGGGGGCCGCCAAGTTCTTGAGCTGTTATCTGGCGATCGGCCTATTGCACGCGGCGATCGAGCAGACGCTCATGCTCGGTTACGGCGGGAGCACTGAAGGGAGCCTTGGCGCCTCGGCGGCGATCTTCGGGATCATGGCGATGGCTTGCGTCTGGGCGCCCGCTAACGAGGTGTCGATTTTCGTCTGGATCTTCTGGGTCGTGCACTTCACCTTCGAAATGAGCGTCGGCGTCTTGGCCGCGATCTACGTCGGTTGGGAAGTCGTGCTCGTGGGGCTTCACTTCGCCCTCGGCGGGGCGGCCGTCGCAACGAGCGGCGAGGCGTTTGCGACGAGTTCCTGGCTCCACCTGTTGGGCGTGCTGATCGGAGCCCCCCTGGCGATCGTCATGCTGAAACGCGGCGTCGTCGATTGCGAAGGGTGGGACCTGTTTTCCGTCTTGAGCGGCGACACCGGCGCCGACGCTCAGGCGAAGCGGGCTGCCAAGCCGATTCTCGAAGAAACGCTCGCCGTGCGCCGCGAGGAGAAGCTCCAGGAGGGGCTGCGGCGATTCGAGGCGTATCTGGCCATCGGGCAGGCGTCGCAGGCCCAGGGGGTGCGACGGCGAATGAGCGATATGGGAATGCCGCTTTCCCTCACCGCCCGGCAGCATGCGGCGCTCGTCGTCGGGCTCCACAAAGAGGGCAAGTGGGTCGAGTCGGCGCCGGTGATGGCTGAGTACCTCGCCGAGCATCGCGACAACGCCGACCTGGTGCGGATCAAGCTGGCACAGATTTGCGTCTTGCAGCTTGAACGCCCGCGCAAAGCGCTCGAACTGCTCAAACAGGTCGACCAATCGGGGCTAAGCGACGGGCAGCGCGAGCTGTTTCGCAAGGTGGCCGTCGCGGCCAAGCAGCGGGTGGAGGCGGGCGAGATCGAAATCGACGACGCAGCGTGGTGAGTCCCGTCGCAGGTCGTCACTCCGACGGCTCGCCGAGCAGCCCGACGCTCGACTGGTAGTATCGACTGCGGCGCGCCCCGACCGTCGCGGCGTCCTGAGTCGCCAGCCGCTCGCTCAGGTCGGCAAGGCTCGCCTGACACGCCCGGCAGCCGATCACCTCGATGTGAAATGCGAGATACTCGTCGAGCCGCGGGTCGAGCACCCCCAGCAGGTGGCTCCCCAATTGTTCACGGGTGAAGCAACTCAGCCGTCGCCGCCGCCAAATCGCCCCCAGCGAGTGGAGCCCCGCGTCCCGCCGCCCGACGACCTCGGCCAGCCGGGCGCCGAGGGCTTCGTTGTCGCGCAGCGCGGCCTCGAGCGCCGTCATCTGCTCGGCCGGCAAGGCTTCGTCGAGGAACGCATCAAGCTGAGCGTCGGAATACATCAGGGCGAAAGCTGGCGAGAGGCCGGAGGTCAGGGAAGGAATTGATCGCGAGCCGCGGCGTCCTCGCCCGCGGCGCGCTTCGCGACTCGCTCACTCATGCAAGTCCGGAAACACGTCTTCGTTGAGCTGTTGCCGCACGACATGCTTGCGCAACCGGGCGACGAAGTCGTGCTTGAAATTCGCCACCTGCTGCTCGGACAAGCCGAGCTCTTCGGCCGTCTGTTTGTTTCCCCAGCCGACGACGAACAGCAGTTCCATGCACTTCACCTTGTCCCAGTCGCCCGTTTCACGCCACTTGTCGAGTTGCTCAGCGACCCCCGCGGCGAGCGCTTCCTCCTCAAGGGCGTGCCGTTCGCCGCTGCGGGCGAGGCTGCTGGCGCGACGGGCCGAACCGGCCGGTTCCCAGTTGTCCCCCGAGCCGTCGGCGGTCGACAGCGGCACGGCGGGTCGCCGGCCCTCGCGACGCAGATAATCGGTCAGCTTATGAGCCGCGATCGTGAACAGCCAGCTCTCCAGCGGCCGCCGCGAATCGTAATTCGGCAAACTCGTGAGAAACCCGATGAAGGTCTCCTGGACGACGTCCTCGCTCGCATCGCGACGTCGCAGCCGGCTCTCGACGAACGCCAACAGGCGGCCTTCGTATTGATCGATCAGCTCGGTCCACGCCGCCGAATCGCCGCGACGAATCGCGGCGACCAACAGGGCGTCGGGGTGAGCGGAGTCGGACATCGGCCCGCGGGGAACGAGGCGTGACGCATGGCGCCGGGCTACGAAAGCAATCCGAGAAGCGCCAGCGCCCCGATTATCGCCGCGGGGACGCCCAGAAACAACCGCTTCGTGTAATAGCCGCGGGTCCAGGTGTCGAGCTTCAGCAGGCCGAACGCCAACGCGACGACGCCGACGCAGGCGCCGGCCGTTGCGGCCACTGCCCCAAGTCGATCGCGTCGGACGTACGCCTGCCAGGCGGCGATGAGTCGCTCGTCGACTTCGGGGCCGAATTCCAAAAGGACGTGGGCTTTGAGCATGTCGCCGAACGATGCGTCGACCGGCTCGATGTATTGATCAACGACGATTTGATCGAGCAGTTGGTCGATCCGCAACGACATCCGCGTCAGTTGCGGAACGACCCCGCCGCGAGCCCCGACGCCATGGGTGAGGACCGAAATCCGCTGCCGCACTTTGCCGCTGATGAGAACGAGCAACTCGTCATGGCACTCGCGCAAGGTCGAGAACGGGGCCGTCGAGACGATCTCGCGCCGCAGCCCGTCGCCCAGCGTCGGCGGCGCGTCGAGCCACTTCGGTCGCTCCGGCGTTTCCTCGGGGTTCGATTCTTCCCCGGGCGCCGCGGCGATGTCGTTGCCCGCAGAACCCTCTTCCGCAGCCGGCGATCTGCTTGCCGGCTTGGCGCCCGAACTGTCGCGAGGCGCCTCGTTCTCCGTCTTACCATCCAGCGCAATCTTAGGGGCGGTCAGTCTGTCCCACAGGGCGTCGAGCGGGACGTCCTCCGGGAGCGATTCGACCGCCGCGCTTCCGACAACAGCGGCGGGCCCGTCGACCCTCTCCGAGCGCGAGACGCCCCAGAACATCCCCGCGACCAAGATCCCTGCGATCCCCAGCCCGACCAGACCGAGGCCCGAGCGGTTCCCGTCGTCGCCTCGGCGGCGGCGGAGCAATGCGGTCGCGGCGGCGATGGCGGCAATCGGCACGATCAGGCCGACGAACGAAACCCGGTACGACCGTGTGGATTGGCTTGCCGCTGACCTGGAGTGCGTCGGGCCCTGAACAAGCATCCGCGAACCGTCGGCGGTGACGCGATACGTCGTTCCGTCGGGATAGGTTTCGGCCCATCCCCCGTGGGCGAACTTCTCAATCTGGGCGTCGACTTGACGGCCCTGCTTGCGTGCAGCCGCGACCGCCGTATCGTACTCGACTTTGATTTCTGCTCGGCGGGCGTTGTGCTCAACTTCTCGATACACGGCCCCCGTCGCCAGCATCCCCAGCAGCGCCAAGCCCCCGAGCGCCGCCGCGATCTTGTGACCGCGCGCTCCCGCCGCCGTCGTGACGAACAGCACGACCAACGCGATCACTAAGAGCGGAAAAAAGGCGAGCATCTGCGGACGTTCCTGTCTACGATCCTGTCAGCCGACTAGGCCTCTGCTGCTTCCACGCTTCAGGCGTCGGCGACGTGAAGCCGACGTAGCGCCCCGAGCCGGGAATCTCCTTACGCGACCGCCTTTTCGGCGATCTCCACCCGTTGTTCGGGGGTGAGCCACGGGCTGGCCAATTGGACAGTGAACGCAATCGCCGCGGCGGCCAGCACGCCGAGCGGCTGCGGATACCACCACACGAGCGACATCAGCCACGCCGCCCCGGCGGCCACGGCGATCGACCACACGCTCACTCGGGCGGCGCGGCTCCATTCGGCCATTTTCCACCACCGCAACGCGAGCAGCAGGCAGCCGAAGTACGCGGCGTGCATCTGCAGCGAGAGGACGACCCCCTGACCGCTGCGGACCTGCTGCGAAAGTTCGCTGTTGGACGAGCCGCCGGTCAGGGTGTCCCAAGGACCGGGGGCGAAATCGGTGCTGGTCGGCAATTTGAGCATGAGGAAATCGGCAGCGAACCAGGCCGTCGCTCCCACGAGCGCCCCGGCCAACAGCAGCGAGAATCGCAGCGGCGCCTGGTCCTCGACATGCCCTTCGGCGAGCTTCGCCGGGATCATCACTCCCCAACTTCCCCCGACGGTGACGATCGCCATCCACAGGTAGGTCTCGAAACTGAATCGCGGCAGCGCGAAGACCGCGGCAACCAGCGCTGCGATCGAGCCGACCAAGGCAGCGATCAACAGCGAGCCCAACAGCGAACTGAGCCGGTCGTGCTGCGAGATCGAGCGCAGGTGCCGCCGCACAGCGGACTGCCAAGAGTGTTGCCGGCGACGCCAGGGGGGCGTTGCACCGCGGTACCACGGCGCGTCGGCGGGGGACGACGCGAACTGCGCCTTGACGACCGACGGGGCCGGCCGGGCAGGAACTGCTTCAGGAGGCCTGTCGCGAGGGGGACGCGGCTCGGTCGGCGTGCCGTAGGAGCGCGACGTCGACGACGCCTCCTTGAGGATCGCCCGGGCGCGGACGGTCCGGTAGATCATGTAAGCGAACCAAAACGGCAAAGCGACTCCGATTAATTCTCCCGGACTCGCGTTGAACAGCCTCATCACGAAGATCACGCCGAACACGACCGCGGCGATCCGCACCGGGGCGGGCCAGTAGCGGAAGCGGATCGAGTCGGCGAACTCGCGCCAGGTTTGTTTGACGAACTCGGCGATCGGCTCAGGGGGCGGGGCGGGTCCCGTCGGCGCCGGACCGGGGCCAGGTTCGAACGGCGGAACCGACCCTGCCGAAGGGGGCGGCGAGGGCGCCGGCGAATTGTAGGGACGGCGCGCCGTCGCGGCGGCGTCGGCCCCTGCGGCCGCCGCCGCTGCCGGGGCGGCTCCCCCCAGGGCGCCGACGTAGGCCGCGGTGGTCGCGGCGACCGCTTCATGGGCGTCGCCGCGACCGAAGTAGGCGTCGATTCGCCGCAGCATGTCGGCCACGTCTTGAGTGCGCAGCTCGGGGTCCTTGGCCATCGCGCTGGCGACAATCCCGAGGAACGGCTCGTTGAGCTGCGTGAGGTCCGGCTCGGCGGTGAGGTGCTTCATCAGCACTTCGCCCACGCTCTCCCCCTCGAACGGCACGTGCCCGGTGAGCATCTCGAACAGGATAATCCCGACGGCATAGGCGTCGATCTCGCGACCGTACCGCCCGTTAGCGATCTCGGGGGCCATGTAATGGACGGTCCCCACGCTCTCGGTTTGGCCGCTGCGGCGGCTGCACGAGATGAATTTCGACAGGCCGTAGTCGCCGATCTTCACGTGACCGTCGTCGATGAAGATGTTGGCCGGCTTGAGATCGCGGTGGACGATGCCGTGATCGTGCAGATACGCCACCCCCGCGCAGATCCCGCGGAACCAGTGGACGGCCATGTCGACCGGCATCCCCTGGGGGTGCCGGTCGATGACGGCGTCGAGCGACGCCCCCGACACGTACTCCATGACGACCCAGCGATCGTCGTTCGCATCGGTGCGAATGTCGTAAATATCGATCAGGTTGTGGTGTTTGAGGTTCAAGCAGTGGGTCACGCCGCGGAGCTCGACCTCGAGATTGCGGCGAATCAGCTTCAGCGCGACGTCCTTGCCGGCGTCGCTCACGGCGTAGTAAACCTCGCCGAAGCCGCCCCGGCCGACGCCGCGTTTGATCGTGTACCCCTCGAGCGGGCGCGAACCGCTGGCGTACGTGAAGCGCAGCTTCCCCGGCGGCTTCTCGGCCGGCTCGGCGTCGTGGAGGTTGGTGTGCGTGTTCATGTCCAGTGTGGCGGGCATGGTCGGTTGGCGCCCTGATGCCAGGACGCACCTCTGCGTTGATTGTAGCTGCCGCGGGCTCGCTGCGAGCGGGCCTCCCGGGCGAAGCTATTTCAGTTCCTCGAAACTCAAGGCGAAGTCGTCCCCCTCGATCCGGACTCCCCACGCCAGGGGGGCCTCGGCCAGGAAGGTTCGGCCGTCGATCTCGAACGGGCCCGCGGCCCGGAACGCCAGCTCGTCGCCGCGACGGAACAGCACGACGTCGTGCTCCCACGGTCGGCAGGCGACGTGGCAGTGCGAGCGGGGACCCATGACGCAGGTGTCGCTCATCAGCACGACGCCGTCCACCGCGGGGACGAACTTGTGGTTCGACGCCCGCTCGAGCACCGCCGTGGCGGACAGCGCGTGCGGGCGGCGAAACGTCAGTTCCAATGCGGCGCCCAACCGGATGCGGTCGTTGTGCTTCAGCACCGTCGGCCCCGCGAGCGGTTGTCCGTTGACGGCGGTCGTGTGGATCGGCGTGAGGACGTACGATTCGCCGTCGCGGCGAATCACGGCGTGCCGCCGCGACAGGTCGGCCAGCACGGGAATATCGACCTCGTGCGTCGGCGAGGGCTGCCCGAGGACGACCTCTTGCCCCAGGCAGACGAGGTAGCCGCCGACGCCGTCGATCCAGGCGACGAATCGCCCTCCGCGTCCTGCGTCGCCGATGGCGGTGTCCACGAGGGCCCCTTTCGCACCGGGGTGAGTCGTTGAGCGGAGTGCCAGTCGCCCGGCGACCGGTCGGCGGACGTCGCCGAGCGGCGAGTCGGCCGCGGGGACGTACGCCTGCGTCACGTCCATGCCGACCGCCTGCCAAGCCTTGCGCCGCGCCCGACGGGCGGCAGCGTGACGCGGGGCGATCTCCAGTATTTTGGCAGCCAGCGAGAGCACCGTCGACCACTCCTGTTGGACGAGCGCCGCATGCAGTTCCGCGGCGGTTCGCTCGCACTCGATGTGTTGTTGGCGGTACGCGGCGACGCGCCGCGACAGGGCCTGGGCCAGCGCCGTTTCCGAGGGGGGGACCATCTCGGCCCCCTTGCTCGTCGCCTCGGCGGCCGTCGCGAACATCCCTTCGCGAGCAGCCGCCTCGGCGTCGAGAATCCGACGGGCGATCGCCTGGCACTGTCGCCGCTCGTCGCCTCCTAAGTTGCGCCCCTCCATCCGTTCGAGCACCGCGATCGCCTCGCCGACTGCTCCGCTCGCCAGCAGGGCGTAGGCGCTGGCGACGCGGCGCTGGGCCTCGCGGCGACGCAGGGCGTCGACGGCGGCCTCAACCGGGGCGAGCTGAGCCGCGTGCCGCAGGTCGCGCCACCCGGCCGAGCTTTCGCTTGAGCCGCCGAGTCGTTCGGCCGCTCGAGCGACGAGTTTGTCGGCCAACTGTTTGGAAAGCCGCTTCGCCGGCAGGAACTCTCGCAGTCGATCGCTGGAGAGCATCGCGGCCGCTTCTTCCCACCGTCCGTCGTAAAGCGCGCGGCGGGCGGCTCCTAGTTCGATTCGCCAAGCGGGGAACATCGGAGGGATCCCAGGAAAGTCGTGAGGCGTGATCCGTGAGAGAGACGGGGGGAGTTCTGGCCGGCTGCCGTCGCTCTTTTGGGCGGCAGCCGGCGGTTCCGGTCATTACTTCTCGAACGACGCGGCGGCGATTTCGACGTCCTTCGCCTTATCCAACCCGAAGTACTCGGCCACTTGGTCGACTACGTCCTCGGGGGTCGGCAGGTCGAGCACGATCTCTTCGTGGAACTCGGTGTCGGCGTTCGCCAATTTCGCGGCGACGTCGAGCTTCGCGCGGATGTCAGCCATCAACTGCTTCGCCCGGGCGAGTTGGCTGTCGTCGAATTGCACCTCGCACGACGCTTCGGCGACTTGCACGAGCTTCAGCTTGGCTTCGAGATTCTCGACCTCGACCTGCAATTGCCGCTGGCTCCCCATCATCGCGGTCAGCTTCTGCCGGGCCGCGTCCAGGTTGCGGGCGCGGGCGTCGCGCATTTGCGTCAGGCTCTCGAGCGTTGCGTCGGCCGTCTTGAACCGCGTGAATCGCCGCGACAGGTCCTCTTTCACCTGGTGGGCCGAATAGCTCGTTCCTGCGTACCGGAACACGTTGCGGCCCGATTTGAGATCGGACTGCAGACGCATGATGTCGGACTTGTCCTTGTCGGCTTTGGCGCGGGCCGCTTCGATACGGCGATCAAGTTCGCCGACCTCGACCTCTTCCTTGGCAATGACGTGCATGCTGCGACGGATCTCGGGTTCGAGATCGCGAACCATTTTGCGGGCCCGATCGATCTGGAACTCGGTCGGGACGGCGTCCTTGACGTTGTCGGCGACCCGCTCGCAACCGGTGGAAATATAGCTGCCGACTCCCGAGCCCATGACGAGCCCCCCGACAAGCAGCGCAGCAAGACTGGCGAGGATGATTTTCTTGAACATGGCGAGTGCCTCCGCGAGGAAGGGCCCAGCGGGCTGGGCGAAAATGGGTGGAATGCGCCGATCGCAGAGGGAATCCGGGGACGAGCCCGATGGGGAAATTCGCGGGCCAGTCGGTTCCCCTCAACGAGTCTTTCGCGGCGTTGCGGGCGATCTTGGCGAATTTGGAGCGGCCTCGGCGCAAATTTCGGACGAAGTCAGCGCCCCGTCACGGCGAACCACCGCACCGAGCGTCGCGTACAACGTGTTGGCCTGCCGCCGGTCTTGCCGTAAACTGTTGCTGCTGAACGACAATCGCCCGCCATGAGCGCGGCGCCTCGCGTCCCGGCCGAGGGCGACCGACGCCCTCGATTCACCCCCTCTGGGAAAGCTCCCGACCATGTTCCCCGCTGCTCGTTTTGCCTTGCTGGCCCTGTTTCCCGCGTTGGCCCTGGTCGCCGGGGGCTGTTCCAAGCCCGCGGGGCTTGATTCCCAGGCTTTGGCCGATCACAAGGCCCGGCTTGTGCTGGCCGAGGAACCTGACGGGGGGCAGACGGTGCTCGACGTTCGCTACGCCCTGCTCGGCGAACCGGCCGGCGAGGGGCACGACCACGGCTACTCCGAGGAGGTCGCCGACGACGAAGAGGACGCGGCTGCAGACGACCTCGACCATGCCCATGGGGACGAAGCCGATCACGACCACGCGGATGAGCATGATCATGACCACGCGGACCACGATCATGCGGACCATGATCACGGCGACGACGACCACGCTGATCACGACCACGCCGACCACGCCGATCACGATCACGCCGCGGCGAGCGACAAGACGCTGCAGGTGACGATGGTGGGCCTTGTGGGGGGAGTGACGAACCCGTACAAGCAGGCTCAGCCGGACTTTCCGTTTGTAAAGGGCCAGTCGACGATCTTCCTGGCCGACCCGGCGTTCGTCGCCGAGCAGGCGGCTGAGGGGCATCAGCACGCCCCCGGCGAAGAATGCGCATTTTGCGAAGCTCACGCTGCCGACGCGGCCGACGCCGTGGCGATGGTTCGGCTGGTCGACAAGGCCGGCAAGCCGATCCCCGTCGACGCGCGCGACCTGATTGCGGTCAAACCGGGACAAACCGTCGTCGTTACGGGGACGGCCAAGGTTCAGGCGGGCGGCGTGTTGGTGGTCGACGCGACCGGGCT
Organism: Pirellulales bacterium; assembly: GCA_019636345.1. Taxonomy (NCBI): domain Bacteria; kingdom Pseudomonadati; phylum Planctomycetota; class Planctomycetia; order Pirellulales; species Pirellulales bacterium. The sequence continues at coordinate 25,609 of JAHBXQ010000002.1, forward strand.
CTACGTACGCGAGTAGCGCGGCCGTGCCGTCGTCGCTCGCGTCTGTTCGGGAACCCTAAGCCAAGTCGTTCGCACTTTTTCAATTACGCCTGCGAGCGCCTCTCGCCCGCAAGCGATCCCTCGGAAGGAGCTAATTCGATGCGAGGTCTGTTGATCGCCAGTTTGGTCTGGAGTTGCGCGTCCGCTTACGGATTGGCCGCCGAGGTTGCCGCGGACCCGGCGAAGAACCTGAAGCTCGCCAAGGACGAAACGGCGATCTATGTCAGCAACATGCACTGCAAAACCTGTGCACGGAAGATCTCGAGCAAGCTGTTCGCCATCAAAGGGGTGAAGCAGGTTCGCACGAACGTCAAAGACAATCTGGCGATCGTGCAGACCGAGCCGAAAAAGCCGCTCGATCCGTTGGCCGCCTGGGGCGCCGTACAGCAGGCCGGATTCAAACCGACCAAGCTCATCGGCCCGGGGGGGACTTACGTTCCGAACGAGAACGTCGAGAAGAAGACGCCGGTCAAGCTGGCCGAGTCGCCGGCCAAAAACGCTGCCGCCGCTCGGTGAACTCCGCCGCGGCGACTGCGGTTTTCCCCGCACGGGAGGGCGAGACTTCGCTGAGTCGGCGGAGCCCAGTCCTCTCGCATTCGAAGCGGGGGAACCGACGCATGACCGAAACGCTCTCTCTGACTCCCGATCGCGAGCGCGGCGGGTATCTGTTGCACGCCGAGTGCGTTTTGCCTTGTCCGCTGGACGAGGTCTTTCCGTTCTTTGCCGACGCGCGGAATCTTCAACAACTGACCCCCGCTTGGGTCAACTTCGAGATCCTCACGTCGGGGGAGATCGCAATGCACGCCGGCGCGCTGATCGACTATCGCCTGCGGATCCGCGGAGTGCCGCTACGGTGGCGGACGAAAATCACCGCCTGGGAGCCGCAGCGCCGGTTCGTCGATGAAATGCTCCGCGGCCCCTATCGCTGGTGGCGACACGAACATGCGTTCGAGGAGTGCCCGGGCGGGACGCGCGTGGTCGACCGTGTCCACTACGGGGTTCCCGGCGGGGCTCTCGTCAACTGGCTGGTGGTGAGCCGCGATGTGCGAGCGATCTTCGCGTACCGGCAGCGGGTGCTCGGCGAACTCTTCACCCGACGCGAGCAGCGCGTTGCGGTCGCGTCGTGAGCCGGGGCGCAAGGTTCGAGGCCTTTCTTGCCCTGCTCCGGAAGCAACCCAAAAACAAGGGCCGCGTTTCCGAAGAACGCGGCCCTTGGCGTTGCGCGACGAAACGAACTCGAGTCAGGCAGGTTGCCCGTGGGTCTTGAGGTACTCGCCGTAGATCCACTCGTAGGTCCGGGCCATGCCGTCGCGCAGCTTGATGCCGGGGGCCCAGCCGAGCTTCTCCAAGATCATCGTGTTGTCGCTGTTGCGACCGTTGACTCCCTTGGGAGCGCTCAAGTCATATTCCCGCTTGAGCTTGATTCCCGCGATCTCCTCGACGATGTCGACGAGGCCGTTGATCGTGGTGAGTTCGTCTGAACCGAGATTGATCGGCTCGACGACGTCGCTGTCCATGAGCATGCGAATGCCTTTGACGCAGTCGTCGACGTACATGAAGCTGCGAGTCTGCTTGCCGGTGCCCCAGATATTGATGACGTGATCGCCGGTCTCCTTGGCGTGGATGACCTTGCGAATGACCGCCGCGGGGGCTTTCTCGCGGCCGCCGTCCCAGGTGCCGAACGTCCCGTAGACGTTGTGGAAGCGGGCCACGCGGGTGTAAACGCCGTAGTCCTCGCGGAAGTGGCGGCACATGCGCTCGCTGAACAGCTTCTCCCAACCGTAGCCGTCCTCGGGCATCGCGGGATAGGCGTCCGCTTCCTTCAGCGGCACGACGTCCTCGTTCGTTTGCTTCTCGGCATTGTAGACGCACGCGCTCGAGGCGTAAAAATAGCGGTCGCACTTGTGCTTCTTGGCGGCTTGCAGCAGATGCGTGTTGATGAGCACGCTCAACATGCACAGGGCCTTGTTGTTCTCAATAAACCCCATCCCCCCCATGTCGGCGGCCAAGTTGTACACGTCACCCACGCCGTCGCACGCCATTTCGCAGGCGTCTTTGAGTTGCAGATCAGCCACGACGTTGTCGACGCCGTCGAAGACCTGATACCACTCGTCAATCGGCTTGACGTCGACGCTGCGGACCTTGTGTCCTTCGGACAGAAGTTGGGCCACCAAGTGCCCGCCGATGAAGCCGCCGCCGCCGGCGACGAGAACGGTCTTGCTCATGTTGCTCACGTATTACGAGTTGCTAGGTCCAATCGGTACTGCGGCCGTCGCGGCAAGCCTATCCGAGAGGCTCGCCCTGGGCCGACCCAGTTGCGCCGAGGCAGTCGATACTTTGGCAAGTCGGTCAGTATACCGACCGGTTCGCAGGGGGGGAACAAACGGCTGCCGCTTGGCCACCGGGAAACGGCCGCTTTTTTGCAGGATCTGCTGCCTGTAGCGGCTCCGCAGTCCAGCCGGATCGCGAGGCCCTTCCGGGCCTGTGCTGGCAACGCTCGGGCTTGGCGGTACGCGGATCTCGAATCGAGGCGGTCGTAAGAAGCGGCCAGAATGTTCCTTCGCTAGGCAGTCTGCGGCGGGGTTGTGCTACGTCGCAAGTCACCCATACTCCAGCCTGCATGCTGTCGCGCCTCCTCGTCGCTCTTTGCCGTCTCGTCATGCCCGAACCTCGTTCCGCCAAGCTGCGAACTGCCTGTCTGCTGCTGGGAGTCGCCGTAGCGGCGGTCGCTGGGTTGGGGCTGGTCGCGGCGGGCGAGTCGACCCCGGCCGCCTGGACTGCGGCGATCACCGCTCTGTGCGCCATATGGTGGACGACCGAGCCGATCCCGATTCCCGCGACCGCGTTGATCCCCATCGCCGTGTTTCCGCTCGTTGGGGTCATGTCGGCCAAGCAAGTCGGCGGGGCTTACGGCGACCAGATGATCCTGCTGCTGATGGGGGGCTCGATGCTGTCGACCGCTCTGGAGCGGAGCGGGGCTCATCGCCGGATCGCGCTCAGGATGGTCCGCCTCGTCGGCGGCGACAGCACCTTGCGGCTTGTCCTGGGGTTCATGGTCGCCAGCGCGGCGCTGAGCATGTGGATCTCGAACGTGGCGACGGCGCTGATGATGCTGCCGATCGCGATCGCCGCGGTCGAGGGGACCGCAGATCGTCGCGTCGGGGTCGCGATGATGCTGGGGACCGCCTACGCCGCAAGCATTGGGGGGATCGGCACGCCGGTCGGCACGCCGCCGAATTTGATTTTCATGGAGGCGTATCACGCGGCGACAGGTCGCGAGGCGTCGTTCCTGTCGTGGATGAGCGATGCGCTGCCCATTGTGGCGGTGATGACGCCGCTGGCGGCATGGTGGTTGTCGCGCGGTTTGCCGAAGCGACTCGCGCTGGAGTTGCCCGAGCCGGGTCCGTGGCGCCCCGAGGAGGTCCGCACGCTTACGGTGTTCGCCGTGACGGCGCTGTTGTGGATCACGCGGACCGAACCCTACGGCGGATGGCGGGAGTGGCTTCGCCTGCCCGAGGCGTCGGACGCCAGCGTGGCGCTGTTGGCCGTGGTGACGATGTTCGTCATTCCCAACGGTCGGGGCGGGCGGCTGCTCGACTGGGAGACTGCCGGTTCGATCCCCTGGGGGGTGATCTTGCTGTTCAGCAGCGGCATCGTCATTGCCGAGGCGTTCGCCTCGTCGGGCCTCAGCGCCGCGATCGGCGGCAGTCTGGGTCGCTGGGCGACGCTGCCTTTGCCGCTCTTGATCGGGGCGATATGTCTGGTGGTGACGTTCCTGACCGAGGTGACCAGCAACACGGCGATTGCAAGCCTGCTGATGCCCATCCTGGCGGCGGTCGCCGTCGGAGCGGGGCTCGAGCCGCGGCTGCTGATGGCCCCTGCGGCGATCAGCGCCAGCTTCGCGTTCATGTTGCCGGTGGCGACCCCTCCCAACGCGATCGTGTTCGGCAGCGGGCGGGTGACGCTCGCCGAGATGGCACGCGCCGGGTTCGTGCTCAATCTGCTTGGCGCGGCGATCGTGACGCTCGCGTTCTCGATCTTCGGAGCATCTTGATCCAGTTGCAGTTCATGGCGACATTTCCTTGGCGAACCCGCCCCGGATGCCAACGTGGCGCCAGGCGTTATAATCGAGGTTCGCTTGTCCCCGCCCCGCCGGTTCGGCGGCGTCCCTCGAGGCTGCTCTCATGAAATGCATGGTTTTGGTGCTGGCTGCGCTGACTGCGACGTGCGTGTTGTCCGTCTGCCGTGGCACGCCCGCCTGCGGCGACGATGCGGCGGGCGACGCATCGTTTCGCATGCCGACCTACTCGGACGAGGACGTGCCTCCGCCGCCGATGTCGCGGGCTGCGGTCGAGCGGTTGCTTGCCAAACCGACGGGCGACGATGCGGTCGCGACGACCGAGGAGAAACCGTTGCGTGTCGTGCTCGTCGCCGGCGAAAAAGACCACGATGCCGGCGAGCACGATTACCCGGCGTGGCAGAAGACCTGGCAGCGGATGCTTCCCCGCGCGGCTGCCGCGACGACGGTCGACACGGCGTGGGAGTTTCCCGCGGCCGAGCAGATCGACAAGGCCGACGTGTTGGTGTTCTACCAGCGGGGCCGGTGGGACGACATTCGAGCCGCGGCGATCGACCCGTTCCTCGCCCGCGGCGGCGGGTGCGTCTACATCCACTGGGCCGTCGACGGACGCGGCGGACAGGAGGAGTTTGCCAAGCGAATCGGCTTGGCGTCGCTGGGGGGAGGAATCAAGTATCGCCACGGCCCGCTGGCGGTCGACTTCTCGCCGGGAAAAAATCATCCGATCGCACGGAATTTCGATCGCATCAATTGGGTCGACGAATCGTATTGGCAACTCACAGGAGACCCGGCCCGACTCAATCTGTTGGGGACCGGCGAGGAGGACGGCCGGCCTCAGCCGCTGTTTTGGACGGTCGAGCGCGGTCGTGGGCGGGTGTTCGTCTCGATTCCCGGGCACTACGCCTGGACCTTCGACGACCCCGCGTTCCGCTTGCTGCTCCTGCGGGGAATCGCCTGGGTCGGCCGCCGCGACGTCGACCGGTTCAACGACCTGGTCTTGCTTGACGCCCGAGTCGAGTGACCGTCCTCCAGATCGAACCCCAGGCAAGCGAGGGACGACGGGCAGGCGACCGAGTGCTGGTCTTGGCCCAGAATTCGCATAACGCCCGGGATGACGCCGAGTTCGCTCGCGGCGAACCGGCGGCGGCGAGCTTTTCGGGATCCTCACAAGCGTGCGGGCCATGCGAACTTATCCTTGTCTTTGCGGGCAGACCCTGTTCTTCGAGAACCGCTTCTGCGGCTCCTGCGGCCGTACCGCCGGGTGGTGCGATGCCTGCCATCGGCTGACCGTTCCGACCGACGCGGGGCAATGCTCCTACGAGGATTGCCGGGCGAACCTCTCGCCGTGCGGCGACCGAATTGCCTACGACGTGTGCAACGGCTTCCTGGCAAATGAGCAGGCTCCCGATTCGTCTCTCTGCAGCAGTTGCCAACTGACGACCGACATTCCCGACGCCACGAATCCGACGGCGGTGGCGGCCTGGGCCCGGCTCGAAGCGGCCAAACGGCGGCTCTTGGACGAGCTGCGAACCATCGGCTATTCCGCCGAGCGGTTGTCCGCTGAGCCGCCGTTGCGGTTCCGGTTTCTTGCCGATACGCCGCGCGAACACGTCGTCACCGGCCACGCCGACGGGGTGATCACGGTCAATCTCGCGGAGACCGACCCCGTCAAGCGCGAAGTCGCCCGGCAGAGGTTCCGTGAACCGCAACGAACCCTCATCGGCCACATGCGGCACGAATTCGGGCACTTTTTTTGGATGCGCGAGGTCGAGCAGGCACCGGCCCTAGGCGCATTCTGCGAGGTCTTCGGCGACTTCGAGCGGCCGCCGTACGCCGAGGCGCTCGATCAGTATCACGAAAACGGCCCTCCCAAGGACTGGCAGACCCGGTACATCAGTCGCTACGCCGCGGCTCACCCCTGGGAGGACTTTGCCGAGACGTTCGGCTTTTACCTCGACATGCGGGCTGTGCTCGACACGCTCGCGTGGCAAATTCCGCACCTCGTCCCCTCGACCATGCAGAGCTTGGCGGCGGTTCTTTCCGCGTATCAGCGAGCAGGCGTGCTGCTGAACGAGGTCAACCGAACCATGGGCCTCTCGGATCTCGTCCCCGAAGTCGTGTCGCCGCCGGTCGTCGCGAAGCTCGATTTCGTCCACGGCTTGGTCCAGCAAGCGGCTGCAGCCGCCGGCGTCCGAGCCCTCGCCGGCTGAACTGTGCTGCGGCCCCGCCGAAGCCTCCGCGGATCAATGCGGGGATCTCGCCGTCCTCGGCCCGCGCATTCGCGCTGGTCGCGTTGTTCGCCATGCTCCGCGAGCGAGCATTCTTCCTCACAACCGGCAAAAGAGTCTCAAGCTGACTCCATCGACATTATCGCCTCGGGGATTTAGCGAATCTAGTGAAGGGGCGCCGCTAGCACGCTCGATACTGCTGATGACGCAACGAGTGTTAGCCGCCCAGTCGAGCGGGGCGAGCGTTCCGTCATCGCATCGGCGCCATCCCAATCCGTGTGAGGCGCGAGCGAGACGCTCGGACACCGACGCTGCGGCAAAACGTGTTTCCCTTTCTGTTAAGGAGCCTCCCGATGGTCCGTTCCTCCCTGTTGTCGCTGGCCCTCGCGCTGGCCTTTGCCGGGAACGCAAATGCGTTCTTTGGCTGCGGCTGTGCCAGCGAGCCCGCCTGCGGCTGCGCGATGGCTTGCGAGCCGAGCTGCGGCTGTGCGATGTCGTGTTGTGATCCCTGCTGCGACTGCTGCGCTCCCAAGTGCGGCTTGTTCGCCAAGATGAAGGCCCGCCGGGCCGCCCGCAAGGCGTGCTGCTGCGAGCCGTGCTGCGGTTGCGAAGTTTCGTGCGGTTGCGCCGCTGAGCCCTCGTGCGGTTGTGCCGCCGAGCCGAGCTGCGGTTGCGCCGACTCGTGCTGCGAGCCGAGCTGCGGTTGCTGTGACTCGTGCTGCGATTGCTGCGCCCCCAAGTGCTGCTTGTTCGCCAAGCTGAAGGCCCGTCGGGCCGCTCGCAAGGCTTGCTGCTGCTGCGAAGTCAGCTGCGGTTGCGAAGCCTCGTGCGGTTGCGCCGTCGAGCCCTCGTGCGGCTGCAACTGAGCCCGAGCGAAACTCGTCGCCAACGCGGCTGGCTCAGGCGACGAACGACGATTGTGACGATCAAGACGGCCTCGCTGCATCATCAGCGCGAGGCCGTCTTTTTTTGCGCGCCGGAAGCGGTTTTGAGCGCGGCCATTTTTTTCGTTGGACGCCGGCTCCCGGGCGCGGGACAATTCCTCCTGTCGAAACCGGCCGACTCCCCAACGGCCCGGATACGCAACCGCCTGTCGCCGAACGAGGAGGCGAGACGATGCCGTCGCTCACCGAAACCGCAGACCTTCGCATTCGACGGCAGACGAGGATCCGGCGATTCCTCTCCTTCCTCGCTGCGTGCGTCGCCAATCTTGTCCTTGTTACGGCTCACGCCGCACCCGGCGACGGCGGCGGGCCGTCGAACCAAAGCTCGCTAGACGCCGGCGGGGGTGCGGCAAGCGCCGATTTCGATTCGCTGATCGAGTTGATCACCTCCACCGTCCAACGCGACACGTGGATGGAGAACGGCACCGGCGAGGGCGAGATCCAAGCGTTTCCCAATGGCGTCTACATCGACGCGGCCGGGGCCCTGCGCCTCGATCGAGGCGAGCGGCGCAACGACCAGCTTGAACGCGTGGCCGGTCGAGCCGCAACCGCACGCAGCATCGCCGAAGAAAGACCCTTGACGCGGCCGGATGAGGACGACCCCGCCGCTGCCGCGCGACGCCCCAGCGAGCTCCGCTTCGTGTCGCTGCCGCGTTTGGAGCGCGCGATCGCTGCCCGGCAAGCTCGCGGCCAGCCGCTCGATCCGGCGATGCTGACGCTCGCCGGTTTGCGGCGCATCGCTTACATCGTCGTCGAGCCCGAGTCCGGAGACCTCCTGCTCGCCGGGCCGGCGGGGGATTGGCGCGTCGAACGGGGCGCCCTCGTCGCCGCGGACACGGCTCGGCCCCTCGTGCGGCTGGACGATTTGCTCACGCTCCTGCGACGAAACCATCTCGAGGGAGCGAAGGCGTTTGGTTGCTCGATTGTTCCCCGCCAGGAAGCTCTCGCTGCGACGCAGGATTTCCTGGCTCGCACGTCGACGGCGCCGCTCCCGGCGGGCGGGCGTGGGGAGTGGCTTCGCGGGCTCCGCGATGCGCTGGGCGAGCAGGACGTCGAGTTCTACAGCATCGAGGCCTCGACCCGCGTCGCCCGGCTGCTGCTGGCGGCCGATTACCACATGAAGCTCGTCGGCATGGGGCTTGCGCAGGGGGTTCCCGGAGTTCCCAGCTACCTGTCGACCGTGCAACTGGGCCCCGACGGGCGGCCGCCCGCGATGACCGTCATCCGGTGGTGGTTCTCGATGCCGGCTTGCCAGGTCGCGACGACGCCCGACCGCACCGCCTACGCGCTCCCTGAACAGTGCGTCGAGGTGCTAAGCGAGAACGAACTGTTGGCCGCCCGCGGCGAGCGGATCCACACGGGCATTTCCGACGACCTGACCGGCGGGTTCGCGCGGGCGTTTACGCGAGAGTTCGCGGCGCTTGCCGCCAAGTACCCCGTCTACGCCGAGATGGAGCGGGTATTTGAACTCGCCTTGGCGCTGGCGGTCGTCGAGCGCGAGGGGCTGCTCGTCCGCTCGGGCTGGACGCCGGGTTTGCTGGCCGACCCCGAGCGGTTGCGCTTGCCGCGGGTGACGACGCCTCGATCGGTCGAGACGGTCGTCAATCATCGCACGATCGCCCGGCGCCACGTGATTGCCGGAGTGAGCGGCGGAGTGTGGGTGAACCCCGTCACTCAAGCGTCGATCGTCCCGGCTCCCGCGGGCGAGGCGACGGCGCTCGCGGAGAAGGCGACTTCGCGCATGCAGCCCGACGTCGTCGGCGACGAACAGTCGTGGTGGTGGGATTAACCCAATACGCCCTGCGCGACGAGGACTCGCCGCGCCTGCATCACAAGCCCGAGCGCGAACAATCGCTTACGGCGCTTGTCAACTCCCTGCGAGATGTGATTTGGACGGCGTTTGCCGCAACTGAAGTGCGAATTGGGCGGCCGAATCTCCGCAAAATCGCGGCGTTTTTTTCGCGATTCTAGAGAAGCTAGGCAAGTTCGCGCGCGATTGTTTGCCGCTGAACTCACACTGTCCAGTTGTTGTAACCCGCAGAAATCACGCCACTTGCGATCATCAAGCCAACGAGCGTCGTCATGGCGCCGACCCGTTGCGGCGCTTTGCGGCATGTGAGTTGCGGAACTCTCCGGCCCCTTGCGACTCGCGATCATGCGGCTACATTCGCACCGAGTTCGCGGGAATCGTCTCGCGAACCAAGACCCCGTGCGACGGCTCGCACGGCAACGCCTGAGACGCGTTCCCTCCGTCAACTTTCCTTCCTGACCTGACAGAAGCTCACGGACGATCTTGGCCTCGCCTGCAACTCAGGCTGACCCGGGCCGAGCGACGATCGATTCTGTCTCACCTTTCGCGAACACACGCCGGCCGCCATGGCGGCACGAATTGTCTCAGGCCGGTCGCAACCCCTCGCCGGCGCGTGTAAGCACTGCACAAGGAGTTTGTGGAATGGTTCAGTTTTTGGCTGCGTTGACCATGGTCGTGGCTGTGGCGTCCGACTCTCCAAAATTCGTCGGGGCGTCGCATTCCTCCGGCAAACTGCAATGGATCAGCGACTACGGCCAGGCGCTGGAAGCGACCCGCCGCGACGAGCGGCCGCTGTTGGTGGTTCTTGAATCGCCCCGCGACGAGGAGAAGGCGCTCGACGACGACGTGCTCGCCGCGGCGAGCGACAAGCTGCTTTCCAAGTACGACCTGTGTCGCGTCGATGCGACGACTTCGTACGGCAAGCAGGTCGCCGAGTCGTTCCGCGCCAAGCAACTGCCCCACGTGGCGATCATCGACAAGAGCGGATCGGTCGTGCTGCACAAGCAAGCCGGTCAGCCGTCCGCCGCGGAATTCAAGTCGGCGCTCGAGAAGCATCAGCTTGGACTTCGCTCCGCCGCCGTGGTGCAGACGAGCTATTTCCGCGGCGACGGGGCGCTGCAGCCCTCGTCGGCCGTGAACAGCCCCGGTTATTGCCCCTCGTGCCAACGCGCAGCGATGGGCCTGCAGTAGGGCAGTCAACGCGACCTGACCGACAAGACCCAGACGCGGTTCGGGAGCAATCCCGGGCCGCGTTTTTTTTCGCGCCGGCCGTTGCTTGCAACCTGCCCGCCGCTACGCGCGCTGCAGGCCGGCGTTGATGTCGAGATCGAGATCGTCGAACTGATCCGCAAGGAATCGTTCAACCGCGATCGCCCCCATCGCGGCGTTGTCGGTGCACAGTGCGAACGGGGGGATGAACAGCTCGATCTGCATCTCAGCCGCCAGTTCCGCCAGCCGGTCGCGAAACGCGCCGTTGGCGGTGACCCCGCCGCCGACGCAGAGACGATCATAGCCCGTTCGCACTAAGGCCAGTCGCGTCTTGCCGATCAGACAGTCAAGGATCGCCGTCTGCGCGCCGGCGGCCATGTCGGCGGCGACTTGCGGGTCGATTTCCGCGGAGGCGAGCGTCGGTTTGCCGGGGCCGAACAGCTGGTACCGCACCGAGGTCTTCAGACCGCTGAAGCTGAAATCGAGCCGACTGGCGTCGTCCAAGAGGGGCCGCGGAAGACGGAAGCGGTTCGGATCGCCCTGTTTGGCCGCACGCTCGAGCGCCGGCCCGCCAGGGAACCCCAGTCCCAGCATGCTCGCCACTTTGTCGAACGCTTCGCCGGCCGCATCGTCGATCGTCCCTCCCAACGGGGTGAAATCGAGCGGCCCCTGGCACCGGTACAGCGTCGAATGCCCGCCGCTGACGATCAGCCCCACGCACGGAAAGACGTCACGCCCGGCGGCCATTCGGCAGGCGTAGATATGGGCCTGCAGGTGGTCCACGCCGATCAAAGGCACGTCGAGCGCGAGGGCGAGCGTCTTGGCGGCCATGAGTCCCACCAGCAGCGACCCCGCGAGCCCCGGGCGATGCGCCACCGCGACCGCGTCAAGATCGGCAAGCGTCACGCCCGCTTTGGCGAGGGCCTGCTGGATGACAGGCAGAATTCGCTCGATATGGGCCCGCGAAGCGATCTCGGGAACGACCCCGCCGAACTGCTCGTGCAGCTTCTCCTGCGTCGCGACGACCGACGACAACACGGTTCGGTCGTCGCGCACAACCGCTGCGGCCGTCTCGTCGCACGTGCTTTCGATGGCAAGAATCAGCGGCATTGCAAAGAGAGGGTGAATGGCGATGGCGAATGGCGGCAGCGAACCGGGGCGCCCCCGGCGCATCGCTCCCCGCGATTCGCGCGCTTATGCGAATCGAAAGTGATGAACCCATGCCGGCGGCACGTTCGTCAGCACGCACTGGCGATCGAATCCCCACTGTTTTTGTGCCGCGGCGATCGTCTGCTCGACTCCTGCCAGCCGGAGCCGTTCTTCGCGCCGGCAAACCAGCGATTTCGCCTTGCGCACCGCGACGTACTCGAAAAAGCTGAGCGTCGCCCCCGGCGCGGCCAACTCGCGCAGTTTGGCGAAGATGCTCGCCACAAGCTCGACCGGAAAATTGTTCAGCGGCAATCCCGAGACGATCGCGTCGTACTTCGCGTCCGCTGCCAGATCTTGCACCGGGCGATGGTGGATCTCGACGCGCGAGGCGACGGCCTGCCAGCGCAGCTCGCGCCGGAGTCGCTCGTGCAGCATCGCCACGAAGCGGTCGTTGAGCTCGACCAAGTCCAGCGAATCGTGTGGCCCGAGCCGGGCGATGATCTCTTCGGTGGCGACCCCCGTGCCGGGGCCGACTTCAAGGATTCGTCGCGGGACTTGCGCGGGGCCGGGATCGGCGACGTGCGACGCGAGGGCCCGGCACAACGCCCGGCCGCTGGGGAGCACGGCCCCCGTCGTGGCGAACGTGCGGCGAAACTCTCGCCAAAACAGTCGATATTGTCCCCCCGCGCTGCTCATCCGGGGCATTCTAAACGCTCACCACCGCAGCGAACAGCCGTCCGGGGAGCGGTTGACGGCGGCTGCCTCGCGCAGCTTCAGAAGTCGTACCACACGCCGCCGCCGATTTGATGCTCGAAGCGATCGAAGAACTCGAATTGGGAACTCTTGCCGTTGTAGTAGTGGGCCCCGATCCGCAGGACCTTCATCTGCGGGCCGCGCCACAGCCACCCGGCCTGGGCGACGACGTTTCCGCCGAAGTTGTGCTCCTCGCGCAAATGACCGTTGACCGCGATGAACGGCGTGCCCGCAGGCCCCGTCGGGCCGGGCTCGGCGACGTCGACGCCGAACTGGAATTCCCACGGCTCGGACCCGCCGTCGTAGTGAAACGCCCACGCCGCCTCGGCGTACCATCGCCACGCAGGGAGCGGGTAGAATGCGATCGCCGTGGCGAGGGCGTCGCGGCTGAAGTTGATTCGCTGAGCGAGCGCCCCTTCGCGAATCGCGAATTCATCGCCCATGTGCGAGCTGAGATGGTAGTACGAGAGCTTCCACTGCCAGTTGTCGCGCCCGTAGACGAGCGGCGCCCCGATGCGGAAGTCGGTTGCCTCGAGGTCCCAGTTCTCGTTGAAATTGAGCCGCGGGATGGCGGCGCCCTCGACCTGCAGTTCCCAGCCGTTGGGGCGTCGGCCTCCCCCCTCGGTCCCGTACCGCACCAGCGACGCCCGGCCGCCGAGGGTCGCGTCGAGCAGCGACGCCCCGGTGGTTCGCTCGGAATACCACGCGGCGCCGATCCGCGGTTCATGGGCTCCCGCCCAGTAGGAACTCCAGATCACGTCGGCCGGCAAGAGGCGCCACTGCCAATTCGCCGGGTTCGAGTCGTAATCGATCGGCATGACGAGCATTGGCGAGTCCGCCACGCCTACGAGTCGGCACCGCGGATCGGCAAGGTCGACCGCGGTGATCTCCGTTTCCAAGGGGGACTCGGCGAGGTACTGCGCGTACTGAGCCGCAGCGGGGGTCGGCCCCGGCGAGTTGCTTGCGGGCGCAGAGGGCGGTTCGGGAAGCTCGCGGACCGATTCGTTGCGATAGGGGGTCCAGGTCGGCGAAACGGTTTGACCCGACGCCGAAGCGGCGATGAATTCCCCGACCGCAACGGCAGCGGCGGCATAGCGAAACAGGAGGCGCGATGTCGGCATGATCGAGCGATCTCAGCGGCAAGCCTGCCCCTCGCGGCTCGCGAGGGCGCCAAAGGGTACGCAATCGACGGTTTGCCGCGAAGGGCGAGTTGCTGAGCGAAAAGCTCCACGCGCCGGCATCGCTAGCACTGTGGGGCGAGTCGCGGTTTGCGGACGAATCGTCACGTCATTTGGGACTCGCGCGACGATTCTCCGTTCGCCGCCCGAATCTGGCTGGGCGCCGGCGCCCGCTCGACCTTGCTCCGCACAGGCACTAAAATCAGTCCTGACTTGAACTTAGCGCCGCCGATCGCCGCGGCGCTCAATCCGCTCGTAAGGCGCTGCGATGGTCCTCTTGGAAATGAGCATCGTCCCGATGGGACTCGGCGAGGGGGTCAGCCAATACGTCGCTCAGTGCGTCGACCTCGTCGACCAGTCGGGTTTGGCGTACGAAGTCCACGCGATGGGAACCATTGTCGAGGGGGAACTCGGCCAAGTGCTCGCCCTCATGCAGCAGTGCATGGAGCGGGTCGCCGAGTCCTCGGACCGGGTGACTTGCACCGCCAAGCTTGATTTCCGCAAGGGCTGCTCCGGGCGGCTGCAGTCGAAGGTCGACAGCGTCGAGTCGAAGCTCGGGCGACCGATTCAGCGATAACAGCACGATTTCAGAAAACTCGACGGAGCAGCGTTCATGGCCAACGACGGCGTCGTCGCCGCCCTGGGGCGGATTCCCAGCGGCATTTACGTTCTGACCGCTGGCGCCGGCGCCCGGGCGACCGGCATGCTCGCCAGTTGGGTCATGCAGGCCGGGTTTGAGCCGCCGATGATCAGCGTCGCCGTGCGAAACGGTCGTTACGTCGCCGATTGGCTCGCCGAGGGTCAGCCGTTCGTGATCAACGTCGTCGGCGAGGGGCAAACCCAGTTCCTCAAGCACTTCGGCAAGGGGTTCGAGCCCGACGCCCCGGCGTTCGAAGGGGTCGCCGTCCGCCCCTGCGGACGCGGCGTGCCAATTTTGGCCGAGGCGATCGCCCATCTCGAATGCGAGCCCGCTTCCCACGTCGACAGCGGCGACCACCGGATCTTTCTTGCCCGCGTCGTTCGCGGACATGCCGGCGACGCGGCGCCGATGGTCCACGTCCGCAAGAACGGTCTCAACTACTGAGCGGGGAAACGGGACACGGGGGAACGCGGATGGGGCGGCGAGACGCGGTCTGTGCGTGGGGTCGATTCGCATTGGTCTTGCCGTCGGCCTCTTGGCCTCTTCGTCGTCGCTCCGCGTGCATCCGCTCGATCGGCGTTCATCCGCGACTGCTCTGATTTCAGCCCCGCCAGTCCCTTGAGCTTCGTATGACCCCGTCGCAGGACCGATTTGATCTGGCCGTCGTCGGCGGCGGCATCGTGGGGTTGGCGACGGCGTATCGCTATCTGCAGCGGTTTCCCGGGCGATCGTTGGCCGTGATCGAGAAGGAGCCGACGCTGGCCGCCCACCAAACGGGTCGCAACTCGGGAGTGCTCCACTCGGGCATCTACTACAAACCCGGCTCGCTCAAGGCCCGCAACTGCCGCGAGGGGAAGCGGGCCATGGAGGAGTTCTGCGCCGCCGAGGGGATCCCCTTCGACGTCTGCGGCAAGGTGATCGTCGCCGTCGACGACACGGAACGGCCCCGGTTGGACGGAATCCTTCAGCGCGGGCAAGCCAACGGCGTCCGCTGCGAGATGGTCGACGCCGCGCGCTTGCGCGAGCTGGAACCCCATGCCGCAGGAGTCGCGGCGATCCACGTTCCCGAGACGGGGATCGTCGACTACGTCGCCGTCTGCGAACGGTTGGCCCAACGGGTCCGCGAAGCGGGGGGCGAGGTTCGCACGGGAGAGCGCGTCGTCGCGATTGAGCACAACGGAGGCGTCACGGCGTTCACGACCCGCGGCGACGTGGCGGCCAGTTGCGTCGTCAACTGCGCCGGGTTGTACTGCGACCGCGTCGCCAAACTCGGCGGCCATCGACCGGGCGTGAAAATCATCCCCTTTCGCGGCGAGTACTTTCTGCTGAAGCCGTCGGCGCACCGCCTGGTGAAGAACCTGATCTACCCGACCCCCGACCCTGCATTTCCCTTCCTGGGGGTCCACTTCACGCGGATGATCGACGGCAGCATCGAGTGCGGCCCGAACGCCGTGCTCGCGTTTGCGCGCGAGGGCTACTCGAGATTTTCGATCAATCCGTACGATCTCGCCGAGTCGCTTACCTACCCGGGCTTCCTGCGGCTCGCGGCCAAGTATTGGCGCACGGGTGCGGGCGAGATGTGGCGGAGCGCGAGCAAGCGAGCCTTCGTCCGCGCTCTCAAGCGATTGGTCCCCGAGATTGAAGTCGGCGATCTGGAATCGGCGCCCGCCGGGATCCGCGCTCAGGCGGTCGCCCGCGACGGCTCGCTCGTGGACGACTTTCTTATCGAACGCCAGGGGGCGATCGTCAATGTGCTCAACGCCCCGTCCCCCGCGGCAACCTCGGCGCTGGAGATCGGTCGAACGATCGTCGACGAGCTGGCCTGAGGCCAGCGCGCCAGGCGTTTCATCCAGATTTCGCTTGACCGGCTGCAGACGAGTTAGTATTTTACCGATTAGTTAATTAACTGATTGGTTATATGACTGTCACCGACCCCCTCAGCGACGTTTTTTCTGCCCTGGCCGATCCGACCCGGCGGGCGATCCTCGCTCGGTTGGCGTCGGGCGAGGCGACCGTCTCGCAACTCGCCGAGCCGTTCGAGATCAGCCTGCCGGCTGTGACGAAGCACCTCAAGGTGCTCCAGAGGGCCGGGCTGATCACCCGTTCCCGGGTCGCACAGACTCGGCCCTGCCAACTCGCCCCCCAGCCCCTCAAAGACGCCGTCGCCTGGATCGAGACCTACCGCGACCTGTGGGAGGACCGCCTCGATCGCCTGGAAGACTATCTCCATCAACTCAAGGCCCAAGCGGAAGCGAAGACCGATGACGACCGCAGCGAACCAACCGACCCCGACCAGCCGGACTGAGCCTGCCGATCCGCTGGCGATCGTGATCACCCGCGTCTTCTCGGCCCCGAGGGCGCTGGTGTGGCAGGCCCTCACCCAGCCCGAGCACGTCGCCGCCTGGTGGGGGCCGCGCGGGTTTACGGCCACGGTCGAGAAGCTCGACCTGCGTCCCGGCGGCGAGTGGCGGTACGTCATGCACAGCCCCGACGGCAAACATTTTCCTGCGACCGGCGTCTTCAGCGACGTTGTCCCCCCGGAGCGCTACACGACGTCCGACGACTTCGACGACGAGTTCAGGCAGGTCCATGGCGGCGACCTGCCGGGGACGATCGTCACGACCTACGCGCTGGACGACCTGGGGGACGGACTCACGAAGCTGACGATTACGATGGTCCATGAGAGCCTCGAAGATCGCGCGAAGCATCTCCGCCTGGGCGTCGAGGGGGGCTGGAATTCGTCGCTCGATTGCCTGGCCGAGCATGTCGCCGCAATGGCGGGGGACGGCGTCGATCTCGAACGCGACATGGTCGTGCGGCGCACCGTGGCCGCGCCGGCGGACGCCGTGTTCGCCGCGTGGAGCGATCCCCAGGCGATCGTCCAGTGGTGGGGCCCCGACGGGTTCACGACGACGACCAGCGAGTGGGACTTTCGCCCCGGGGGCAGGTGGCGCTACACGATGCACGGCCCCGACGGCGCCGACTATCCGAACCTCGTCGAGTTCGACGAGATCAAGACGAACCGCCGCATCGCCTACCGGCACTCGGGCGAAGGGGATCACGACGACGTCAAGTTCCGCACGGTCGTCACGTTCGAGGAGACGAAATTCGGGACCGAAACGACCCTCCGATCCCGCTTCGCCTCGCGCGCCGAACGCGAGCGCGTCGAGGAGAAGTACCATGCCCTGGAAGGAGGTCGGCAAACCCTCGGCCGACTCTGTCAGCAGGTCGAACCGCGGCCTTCGCTCGACAATCGGTTTCTCATCACGCTCCCCTCGGACGAGGAGGTGCGGATCACTCGCGTGCTGGCCGCGCCGCGGGAGTTGGTGTTCGAGGCAATGACCAAGGCGGAGCACGTTCGCAACTGGTGGGGCTGCGGGGCGTTCGAAATGACCGTTTGCGAAATGGACGTCCGCGTCGGCGGCCAGTGGCGCTACGTCCAGCGAGAGCCGGGGGGGCGCGAACATCCGTTCAAAGGCGAGTACCTCCAGATCGTCGCTCCCGAGCGACTCGTCTACACGTTCGTCTACGACGTCGACATGATCCGCGACTTTCCCGCGGTCGAGACGATCGAACTGGAGGAGCGCGACGGCCTGACGATCGCCACGTGCACGGTCAAGCATCTCAATCGCGAGTCCCGCGACGGCCACCTCTACTCCGGCATGGACTCGGGGGCTCGCGAGTCGATGAACCGACTCGAGACGCTGCTCGAATCGCTCGGGGCGTAGCAAACCCTGGAACCGCGAATCCGCCTCGATCCCTTTCGTCCGACAGTCCGTCACAAGGAAAGCGGCTTATGCTTCCGATCAACCCCGATCTCGACCTAGTTCTCGAACGGGTCGTCGACGTTCCCCCCGAACTCGTCTGGCTCGCCTGGACTCGGCCCGAGCATGTCGTGAAGTGGTTCACCCCGGCGCCATGGCAGACAGTCGCCTGCGAGATCGATCTCCGTCCCGGCGGGGCGTTCGCCACGACCATGCGATCCCCCGAGGGGCAGGAGTTCCCCAACGTCGGCTGTTATCTGGAAATCGTCGAGAATCGTCGCTTGTCCTGGACCAGCGCGCTCGACCCGGGGTTCCGGCCCCGCGACGTGTCGAACGATCCCGTGGCGATGACCGCGATCATCGAACTGGAGCCCCACGAACTGGGGACCCGCTATATCGCGACCGCGCTCCATAGGGATCCCGCCAGCCGCGAGCGACATGAAGCGATGGGCTTCCACGAAGGCTGGGGCAAGGCGCTCGACCAACTCGTGGCCCACGCCAAAACGCTCGGCTGACCCGGCTGCCGTCCGTGCAAAGCCTCCATTCCCAACGGGAATCGCCGGTTCGTCAGTCCCCGGTCCGGAACAGCTTCTGCACGAACCAGTACAACGCCTGCTTCCACTCCGGCGGGTCGTGCCCGTGCGAGGTCACGTGCCAGACGTGGGGGACGTCGTGCTCGCTGAGATGCGCATGCACGTCCTGGCTGATGCGGATCAGTCCGTCCTTGTCGCCGCACGACAGCCACAGCAGCTTCAGCTTCTTGGCCGCGGCCGGGTCGGGCAAGAGCTCAGCGGGCTTCTTCGTGTTCGGCGCCGAGGAGAACCCGCCGACCCAGCCGAACGTGTCGAGGTTCGCCAAGCCGAAGTTGAGCGACTGTCCTCCCCCCATCGACAGCCCGGCCAGGGCCCGATGCTCGCGGTCGGCGACGACGCCGTACCGCGCCTCGATCGCCGGAATGACGTCGTTCAAGAGATCGCGTTCGAACACGGCGAACGCCCCCGCCGAGGCGAAGACGTTCCCCTCGGCCCGATCGTTCTTTTGGGCGCGGCCGTTGGGCATCACCACGATCATGGGGACCGCCTTGTCGTCGGCGATCAGATTGTCGAGCAACACCTCCGGCTGGGCGAACCGCCGCCACTCGGTCTCGTCGCCGCCGATGCCGTGCAGCAGATAGAGCACGGGATATTTCCGCTCCTTGGCGTACCCAGGCGGCGTGTAGACCTGCATCTTTCGCACGGCGCCGACCGTTTTCGAGTCGTACTCGATCATCTCGACTTGGCCATGGGGCACGTCGTCGCGCGGCCTGTCGAACCCGTCCGGCGGCGCCGGGAACGCCGGCACGTCGTCGGCGTTGAGCACGATCGGCCCCCCGAACGGTCTTGGTCGGTTCGCACGCTCCTGCTCCGGCGGAGCCGCCGGCTGGGCGAACGCAGGTGCGGCCAGAGCGAGAACGAGGACGAGCCAGACACGAAACATAGGTGAGTCCTGCGGGCAAGTGAAGCGAAGAGAGTGCGATTGAGAAGTCGCCCCGCCAAGGGGGCGCCGATGCTCGTGTCCAGAGGCGGCCACTGGCCGCTTTGCAAGACATCATGACCAAGTCGGGGCGACAGGATTCGAACCTGCGACCTACTGCTCCCAAAGCAGTCGCGCTAGCCAGACTGCGCCACGCCCCGCGGGTCGGGCGCCGCGCGGGCGCCCAGGTGGCGTTATCGTAAACCCCCGCGGGCTCGGCGGCAATCGCCCGCCGGCGGCGGCCAAGCAGCGTCCGTGCGCCAATCATGGAGAAACGCCGAGGGACGCGGATGAATCCGCCTCGATCGGCGTTCCGTCCGCGTCCCTCGGTTGTTCATTGGTCGGCAAAGAATCGCCTGGGCGCCTCGTCAGCCGACCTGCGTTGCGCCGCCCGCGCTTTGTTGGTTGAGGATCGCCCGCAGGCGGTCGAACTCCTCGTGGCTCGCGAAGTGGATCGTGATCCGACCTTTGCCCTTGGCCGACTGCTTCAACTCGACCTTTGTCCCCAGGGCGAGCCGCAGTTGTTCCTCGAGGTCGCGAACGTGTTGGCTCGGCTGCACCGGCGCGGGGCGGCTGTTTCCCTCAGAGTCGACCACGGAGAGCCCGCCGTCGAGATTGCGGATGAGGTCCTGCACCTGCTGCTCGGTCGCGCGGACCGACAGCGACTCCTTGGCGATTCGCAGGGCGAAGGCGATCTGCTCTCCCTCGTCCCCCAGCGGCAACAGCGCGCGGGCGTGGCCGGCGCTGATGGCGCCTTCGCCGATCATGCGCTTCACTTCGCTCGGCAGCTCCAGCAGGCGGACCAGGTTGGCCACGGTCGAGCGGTCGATGTTCAGGCGCGAGGCGAGCTCCTCCTGCGTGCACTGGTACTCCTCCAGATAGCGCTGGAACGAGGTCGCCTTTTCGATCGCGTTGAGATCCTTGCGCTGGATGTTTTCGACGATCGCCAACTCGGCCATCTCGCGATCGGCGACCTGCTTCACTAGGATCGGCACGCGCTCCCAGCCAGCCATCTGCGCGGCGCGCAAGCGGCGCTCGCCGGCGATGATTTGATACCGACCGGCGTAGGCCCGCACCACGATCGGCTGCAGAAAGCCGTGCGTACGGATGCTGTCGCACAGGTCGGCGATCTCGGCTTCGTCGAACTGCGTCCGGGGCTGGTAGGGGTTGCGATCGATCGCCTCGAGCGGCAGCCACTGCTGGCCGTCGTCGCTGCGGGTGAGATCGCTCGGCGGCGGCGTCGAAGGCGACCCGATCGAATCGATCACGTAGCTCGGCGGGATCGGCTCGTTCGCCGGCGGCGCCTCGAACGACCGGCCCAACAAAGCCTCCAACCCGCGTCCCAGACGTCGTTGATTAGACACGCTCCAGCACCTCCTGGCACAGTTCCACGTAGGCTCGCGCGCCCCGCGAACGGGGGGCGTAGTCGATCACCGAGCGTCCGTGACTCGGCGATTCGCTGACGGCCACGTCCCGTGGAATCACAGTTTGATAGACGATGTCCCCAAAAAAGTCGCGAACGTCGCGATCGACCTCGGCGGTCAGTTCCAGCGCGGGGTCGTGCATGGTGAGAAGGATCCCCCCGAACTCTAATCGGCTATTCGTCCGGCCGATCACCTGTCGGATTACCTCGATCATCTGCGTGAGCCCTTCCATGGCGAAGTACTCGCATTGGATCGGCATCAGCACCTCGCTGGCGCTGGCGAGCGCGGTGCGGGTGAGCGCCCCGAGCGAGGGGGGGCAGTCGATAAGCACCGCGTCGAACGACCCCAGGCTGCCCGCCAGATGGGTCGCCAGCATCAGGCTGCGCGAGTCGCTCGAGTTGGCCAGCGCATCGACGTCCTCGAAGCTGCGGGCCCCCGGCAAGAGCCACAGGTTGGGCTGATAGGTCTCGACGAACGATTCCCGCAGCGGGCGCGATTCGACAAGCGCGTGTCGCGGCGTCGGTTGCTGACCTAGCCCCGTGGTCGCATTGCACTGCGGGTCGAGATCCACAAGCAGGGTCTTGCGTCCCGCGATGGCGACGGCGCACGCCAAGTTGAGCGCGGTCGTCGTCTTGCCGACCCCCCCCTTCTGATTGGCGACGCAAATGACGCGGGGCATGGGGGAGGCGTAGTAGGAGGAGGGGAGGCGTGGGCTGCGGGGTGCGCGACTCCGAGCGCCGACGCGTCTCGGCTCGGAGGAGCCCAAGATCGACATGCAGTCTCTTCCGAGCCGGTGAGCGTCAGCTCCCGGAGCGGCGGGGATTGTAGGATTCCCCCCGCCCCCACCCAACGGCAGTTGCGCCGCGAGCGAGCCGTTCCACGTGGAACAAACTGCCGAGACTTCCCCTGCGTCGTGTTTCACGTGGAACGCTTAAGCTGCGCCTGCCGCGCCGGAGACGCAGTTTACCCAATGCGTTTCACGGGAAACATGCGATGGGGGCTGGAACGGCGAGGGAGGATTTCCCAAGGCGCGCCGCGGGCGGGGGCGCCGCAGCTCGCCTCCTCGATCCTGCCGGTGCAGGATCACTCGATCGGGTTGAGCACCAAGCCGCTGAGGAGCTTGGGGTAGAAGTAGGTGCTCTTGGCCGGCATCCGTTCGCCGGCGTTGGAGATCGCGCGGATGTGGTCGACGGTGGCAGGCATCACCAGGGCGGCCAAGTTGAATCGACCTCCGCTCCCCTCCTGGCCAGTAAGATCGCGCCCCGCCGAGTCCCCCTCGCGGAGACTTGCCGGCGCCTCGGCCAGCGCCCGCAGGTACTTGGGCGCCGGCAGATTCGGAAGGTCCAACAGCGTGTCCACGACCAAGCGGTGGAGCAGACTCACCCCCAGACCCTGCCAGTCGGCGCAGTGGTCGGTCGAGATCTCGGCCATCTTCGCCAGCCCGGCGGGAGTGATTCGGGCCAGGGTCCAGGCGTCGTCCTCGGCCGTGTAGAACCCAAAGGTCCCCTGCTGGCCCTCGGTCTCGATTTCCTCCCACAGCGTGAGCGCCCGGTCGGGGCAGTGTCCGGCGGGTTCGGTCGTGAAGCAGTTCCCGAGCTTCGCGGTCAGTTCGCCCGCCGTGAGGGCCGGCACGCCGCGGAACAACCGGTGCGTCGGCAGCACCAACATCCCGGGATCGCTCATGGATACGCACATCATCAGGACGAAGTTCGCCGGATGCTCGCCGTCGAACGGCTTGCCTGCGGCGGCGTACTCTGCGGCGACGTGGTCGCGCAGGTTGAGCGCCGTCTCGTAGCGATGGTGCCCGTCGGCGATGTAAACCGGCCGCCCCCCCATCGCCTTAGTGACCTGGGTGATGACGCTTACGTCGCTCACCGGCCAAATGCGGTGGACGACCCCCAGGTGGTCGGTCGCCTCGAGCGGGGTGACGCCGATGATCGCCGCTTCGAGGATACTTTGCGCTTCGTTCGCGTCGTCGGGGTACAGGCCGAAGATTTGGCTGAGGTTCGCCCGGCAGGCGTTCCATAGATTGAACCGGTCGGCCTTGGCGCCTCCGTGGGTCTCTTCGTGGGGATGGATGTTCCCCTCGCCGAACTTCTCGAGCCGCACGCGGGCCATGAAGCCGCGGCGGGTGAAGGTCTGGCCTCCCTCGTCGAACGTCTGGTGATAGACGTAGATCGCCGGCGCCCCCTCGGTGAACAGCACCCCCTCGCGCTGCCACTGCTTGAGAAACCTAGCGGCGCGGGTGTAGCGGTTGCTCGACTCGTCGTCCCCCGGCTCGTCCCGGTTGAGGATCAGCCGCACGACCCCCGCGGGGTGTTTCTTGTACAACTCCTCTTGGAGCGCGGGGTCGATGACGTCGTACGGCGGCGCGATGACGTCCGACAGCGAACCGACGTGACCAAGGTCGTAACGGATACCGCGAAAGGCGACGATGTCGGGCATGGGGGGCGGAGAGGTAAGAAGTCGGAGGGACCGTGGTTCAAGACCGGGGCCCACGCCCCGAACTCACATCGCTTGTGCAGCTTGACGCCCGTCGCGAACCGAGGGCGCCACGAAGCGAGCAAGACCGGATAGTCTAAGCGAGACGCCCTCCGCCTTGAATCCCCTGAATGCGACGACGCGACCTCTCCGCAGGCGCAAAAAAAAACAGCCGCCGGCGCTAGGCGCAGGCGGCTGGATTGGACGTTGCGGTTGACAATCCCGCCGATTACGACCGGGGGATCGCGTCACTCGGCCGGAACGCGCCAATCAATACCGGTAGTAGTCCGGCTTGAACGGCCCCTCGGCGGGGATGCCGAGGTAGTCGGCCTGCTTCGGGGTGAGCTTGGTGAGCTTGACCCCTAGTTTGCCGAGGTGAAGCCGGGCGACCTCTTCGTCGAGCACCTTGGGCAGGACGTGGACCCCCAGCGGGTACTCCTCGGGGTGTTGCCACAGGGCCAGTTGGGCGAGCACCTGGTTGGTGAAGCTCGCGCTCATGACGAACGACGGGTGGCCGGTCGCGCAGCCGAGGTTCACCAGCCGCCCTTCGGCCAACACCAGGATCGACCGGCCGCTGTCCTTGAAGGTGTACTTGTCGACCGCCCCGACCTCGGCCGGCTTGATCCGATCTTTGGTCGCGCGGCCCGCCTTCACCTCGCCGTTGATCCAGGCCATGTCGATCTCCAGGTCGAAGTGGCCGATGTTGCAGACGATCGCGTCGTTCTTCATCTGCTTGATGTGCTCGCCGGTGATGATGTCGCGGCAGCCGGTCGTGGTGACGAAGAGATCGCCCTGCGAGGCGGCCTCCTCCATGGTGGTCACTTCGTACCCTTCCATGGCGGCTTGCAGGGCGTTGATCGGATCGATCTCGGTGACGAGCACCCGAGCGCCGAGGGCCTTCATCGAGTGGGCCGAGCCCTTGCCCACGTCGCCGTAACCGGCGACGACGACCACCTTGCCGGCGATCATCACGTCGGTCGCCCGCTTGATGCCGTCGGCCAGCGATTCGCGGCAGCCGTAGAGGTTGTCGAACTTGCTCTTCGTGCACGAGTCGTTGACGTTGATCGCGGGGACTTTCAACTCGCCGCGCTCATGCATTTGGTAGAGCCGGTGGACCCCCGTGGTCGTCTCTTCCGACAGGCCCTTGATGTTCTCCAACAACTCGGGGTACTTGTTGTGGACCATGGCGGTCAGATCGCCGCCGTCGTCGAGGATCATGTTGAGCGGCTCGCCGCCGGGGAAGAACAGCGTCTGCTCGATGCACCAGTCGAACTCTTGCTCGGTCATCCCCTTCCAGGCGTAGACCGGAATCCCCGCCTTGGCGATCGCGCAGGCGGCGTGATCCTGGGTGCTGAAGATGTTGCAGCTGCTCCAGGTCACCTCGGCGCCAAGCTCGGCAAGGGTCTCGATCAACACGGCGGTCTGGATCGTCATGTGGAGACAGCCGGCGACCCGCGCGCCGGCGAGCGGCTTCGAGGCGCCGTATTTCTTGCGCAGGGCCATCAGGCCCGGCATTTCGTTCTCGGCAAGCTCGATCTCTTGCCGGCCCCACTTGGCGAGCTTCTCGAACTGCTCGGGACTGCAATCGAGGACCTTGTACGGCAGGCGTTCGGTTTCAACTTGAGCCACGGCGGCACGCTCCATCAAACGAAGGAAGGGAAATGACATTCGCCCGAAGCGGGTCGCGAGGAGGCGCCGCACGAGCGATTAGTGAACATGCGTTTAGTCGTGAGCGACGGCAAGCGAACGGCGGAGGCGCCGATCAAAGAGGTGCGGGGCATCCCTCCCCGTCGAAGCGAGGGGAGCGCCGCAGCCTTGCCGCCATGGTAGGACTCCAACCGGGCGACGGTCAGCAAGCGTCACGACTCGTACAGTTTATCCGGCCGGCCCGACCTGTGGCAAGCCGCCGACACGAGACGAACCGGAGACGGCGGCTTCGGGTTCACCCAGTTGGCGTCGTATTTTCCCCGGCTGGGGGCGTTACTCGACCAGCGTCGCGGCGGCGTCGGGCGTCAACCTCGGGACCTCCTGGAGAGCGGGGATGAGGACGGGAGCTGCCTGGCCCGGCCAACCTTGTCCCATACCCGTTCCGGAGGGGAACGTGCGACCGACTGCCGGCGCCGGCCGCAATTGGGGATCGGCTCCCGCCAGCCCCCGGGCGTCCAGCCGCAATCGCGTGGCGAGCTCGCGCGCCTGATCGGCCTGGGCGTACAGGCCGAGATCTTCCATCCGCGCGGCGGACTCGTCGGTACGGCGGGCCGCATCGCGGAGGACGCGAACATGTTGCAGATCGTGACGTGCAAGTGGCGCCGGTGCGGGAGGTCGTTCGGCAGCGGACGCATCGCGACGGGTCGTCGGTCGCGGGGTCGCGGGGGGCGGGTCGAGAGGCATCACCTGATCCACCAACGGTCCGCCGAGTTGCCGCTGCACTTTCATCAGCAACTCGGCCTCGGCGGGGGCGAGCTTCCGCCATGCCTCCTGCACCTCGGGTTCGGTCGCGCTCGGCTCATACGGCGAGACGGGCGCCGGCTCGATGGCCGTTCGCGGCAGAGTCGGATTGACGGTCGGTTGGTCGCCCCGAGCCGTCCCCGCGGCCAGACAAGCGGCGATCGCGAGCGACGCCCAGCGATCAGAGAACAACGGCACCGGCATGACGACGCTCCGCGGGATGACGAATCTGGCGAGCGGGCGCGAAATCGCGACCAACGTCCCGCCAGTTTACGCGATTCTGCCGCAGAGGACCACCGCGGGCTAGCGCGTTGTCCGCCCGAAACTTAGCCTGTGCCAAAGCGCTCGTGCTAGCTGCGAGCCGACTTCGCCAGCAAGTGGTGCGTCACCAGCCACTCGCGCCCCGCGTCCCAGGCGAACAGTTCCTCGCACGCCATGACGAACATCCGCCAGCGTTGCCGCTGTCGCTGCGCCGCGGCGCGGGACATGTCCTTTGTGAAACGTGAAACGACGTCGTCGCGCCGCTCGTCGAGATTCTCCAGCCATGCTCGGCAGGTGCGAGCGTAGTGCGTGCCGGGGACGTCCCACCGCTGGAGCAACTCAAACGGCCCCGCGACGTGCTCGAACAAGTCGGCCGGCGGCATCGCCCCGCCGGTAAAAAAGTGGCGGGCCATCCAATCGCTCGTCCCGGCATCGACGAACCGGTAGAACAACTCGCGATGGCAGAAGATATGGACCAGCAGCCGCCCGTCGTCAGCCAACAGCGGGCCGATTCCGCAAAGCAGTGCATCGACGTTCCGCAGGTGCTCGAACATCTCGACCGAGACGATTCGATCGAATTGCCCCAGAGTGTGCCAAAGAGTCCGGGAGTCCGAGGCTCCGCCGAGGCGTTTAGGTTCAGGGCGACACAGGTCGGCGACGTTGCCGACGTGATGGACGAGGTTTGACAGTCCCCGATCCCGGGCCTGTTGCAGGACGAACTCGTGCTGCGTGCGGCTGTTCGAGACGGCGACGATCTCGGCGCCGGGGTACTGCTCGGCGAGCCACAGCGACAGCGACCCCCAGCCGCACCCCAGGTCCAGGATCCGCTGCCCGTCGGCAAGTTCCGCGCGGCGAGACGTGAGGGCGAGCATTGCCTCCTCGGCCGCAGCGAGGTTGGCCGTCCCGGGTTCCCACAGGCAGCCGCTGTATTTCAGCCGCGGGCCGAGCATGTGCTGAAACAGCTCGGTCGGCGCCTCGTAGTGCTGTGCCCGTGCGGCGTCGGTCGCCTCGGCGATCGGCCCTGCGGCAAATTGCTCGCGGAGTCGGACGAGCCGGTCGCTGCTCGCGGCATGGAGCCGCTCGGTCCGCAACCGCTCGGCCAGCAGCCGACGAATTCCCGTCCTTACGGCTCGATCGGGAACCACGCGTCGTTCGGCAAGTTCAATCAACATAGGAACGGTCCTGAGATCGGGGCGACGCGAACGAGCCAGACAATGCGTTTGGGGAACCGATTCAGCGGCCGGAACGGCGTGGAAACCACGGCACGAATGCGCTGGTGGTGCGCTGGTACTCGCGATATTCCTCCCCGCGGGTGGCGAGGGCTTGGCGTTCAGTCGGCGGAATGCCGGTGACGAACAGCAGCAGGTACAGCAGTCCCCCGGCGATTGCCACGGGGACCCACCACCCCGGCGAAGCCCCGGCGAGCGGCGCGTAGCTGCACCAGTGGAGCCACTCGAAGAAGTAATTGGGATGCCGCGAGTATCGCCACAGGCCGCGGCGGCAGGTCTTGCCGTCGCGGGCCGGGTCGCGCTTGAACGCCGCCAACTGGCGATCGGCGGCTGCAGCGCCGCCGAGGCCGATCGCCCAGGTCGCGACGGCGATCGCAATCAGCCACGCCGCGGGGGGCTCGGGCGAACGGGCCACGGCCAGCGCGTTGCCGGCGAACGCCCACGCCGCCACGGCTTGCATTTGGAAGAACCAGAACAGCTTGCGATCGGCGTTGGCCCCCCAATTGGCGCGCAGGGTGCGATAGCGTCCTTCCTCGGGATGGCCCACGACGCGGCGATACAAGTAAGCGGTAAGCCGCAGCGACCAAGCGCCGAGCATCCCGGCGACGACCGCCCGCAGCCACGGCTCCCCTGCCGGCCATGAGGCGTAGAAAACCGCCAGTACGCCGATCGTTCCAGACCACGCTAGGTCGACGATGCCCGCGTTTTCGGTGCGCCGTTGAACGACCCACAGAGCGGTCATTCCCGCTGACGCGGCGCACAGGCCGATTGCGAGAGGAACGAGGGTGTCGGAGACGGAGGGCATGCCGCGGCGCTCAACGGGCGTCTGGTTTGGCCAGCGCGATCTGCGCCAGCCCGATCAACCGCCGGGCGAATCCCGCGGCGCAATAACACAAGTAGTAGTCCCAGGTCCTCACGAACCGGTCGTCAAATCCCAGCTCGGCGATCCGCTCGCGGGCGGCGAAGAAACGCTCCCGCCAGGCGACCAGCGTCCGGGCGTAGTCCCCCGCAAAATCGACGCACTCGACGAGCCGCAGATCGGTTCGTCGCCCGAGCGCCCGGTGGATCGCCCCGAGCGAGGGGAGGTGTCCTCCGGGGAAGACGTACTTCTGGATGTAGTCGACGCGGCGTCGATAGCCGTCGTAACGCTGATCGGGGATCGTGATCGCCTGCAGCGCCATTTTTCCGGCGGGTTTGAGCAGTTCGCTGCACTTGGCAAAGAACCCGCCGAGGTACTCGTGTCCCACAGCTTCGATCATCTCGATCGAAACGAGCTTGTCGAATCGCCCGTGAAAGTCGCGATAGTCGCAGAATCGCAACTC
This sequence comes from Pirellulales bacterium, assembly GCA_019636345.1. Taxonomy (NCBI): domain Bacteria; kingdom Pseudomonadati; phylum Planctomycetota; class Planctomycetia; order Pirellulales; species Pirellulales bacterium. Next base: position 54,078 of record JAHBXQ010000002.1, read on the forward strand.
GACCCGGTCGCCGAGCCTCGCGCGGGCGATCCGACGTTGGGCGAATTCCAGTTGCTCGCGCGAGATCGTTATCCCTGTTACGCGGCAGCCAAAGTTCGTCGCCGCGTACTCGGCGAACCCGCCCCAGCCGCAGCCGATCTCGGCGACATGGTCCCGGGGGGAGAGATCCAGCAGCCGACAAATGCGCTCGTACTTGGCGGATTGCGCCGCGGCAAGATCGGTCTGCGGCGACTCGAACAGGCCGCACGAGTAAGTCATCGACGGATCGAGCAGCGTCGCGAAAAACTCGTTGCTGAGATCGTAGTGAGCGTGAATGTTGGCGCGACTGCCGCGGCGGGTGTTGCGGCGAGCGAGTCGCAATGCGAAGTTGCCGAACGTTGCTGCGAGCGAACCCGGGCCGAACCGACGCGGCTCGGCAGCTGCGCCGGCGAGCGTCGTCAGCAGCGGCAGGAGGTCGGGCGTCGTCCACCACCCGGCGAGATACGCCTCGGCGAACCCCAGATTGCCGCGCGAAGCGGTCGACCGCCAAAACCTCGGGTCGACGACGGTCAACTCGGCGGCAGCGTCGCGGTCAGCGCCGCAGAGTGTCTCGCCCTGCTCGTCGCGCAGACGCACTGCGGAGCCCGACGGCGAATTCAAGGCGGCGAGCACGGCCCGCCGCGCGACTCGATCGACGAGCGACAACTGCGACGCGGTGTGCGGTGCGCCGAAGAAGCGGTCGCTCGACTGCGCCTGGCGCCGCGACCGCCCATGGTTCACATCCGTCGAGGCGTCGCCGGCCGACGGGGTGCATTCGCGGGAGTCGCATTGCGGGGATGGGGGTAGTACCGACATCGTTTCTTCCACAATCGAAACGCCTGCCAATAGATCGCGCCAAGCGTCTGCAGGCCGGAGACGGGGAATCTTGCCAACTGAGTCGCTAGCCGCCAGTCGTTCCAAGGGATTCGCTCCAAGTTCAAGGCGGCGGTGAACGGGGGTCGGTCCGCGGCGACGCTGCGAATCGCCACTCGCAGTCGCTCGCCGGGCAATGTCACCCTCCAGCAGTAGTCGGCGGCCAGGTCCATAAACGGCGAGACATGGAAGTCCTTGCGGTGGCGAAACCGCAGTTCTGCGCTGGCGTTCACTCGGTCGGCGGGTTCTCGCTGATCGATGAAGTCCAACACGTACAGCCGGCGTTCGTTCCACGGGGTGTTGCTCACCTCGGCGACGACTGCGGTCGGCTGCTCGCTTGTTCGCTGGCCGCAGAAGAACAGATTCAGCGGACTGAAAAACTGCCCGAAGTGTCGTAATTGCGTCAAGACCCGCACCGGGCCGGGGGGGAGTTCCCGACTTAGCGCCTGTCCGGCATAACGCCGCACCGCGCCGGCGAGTTCTGCGGGCGAGCACGCTCCCAAAAGCTTTGGAGAGTGATCCTCGGTCCGAAAGCTCGCCGGCGCGAACCGGGCCGTCGAGAACAACCAGCTTCGCCGCGCCAGCGAATCGACCTCTTCGAGATCGAGGTACGCCATCGCCGCAGGGTAGCGAAACCGGTGGGTTACGGCGCCGCGACGAGCGTGGAGGACCGTTCCGCGGTAGAGGCAACTGTGCATGAGGTGAAATCGTCGAGGAAAACGCCCCAGCGGCGACATGCCGTCAGGGCGCTGGTGACGCCGTCCTCGTGGAAGCCGCTCCCCCAATAAGCCCCGGCGAATACGACCCGACCGTCGGCGTGGAGCGAGTCGTGCCGGGCCTGGGCCGCAAGCGACTCATGAGTATACAGCGGGTGCGCGAAGGAGAACTCGGCGAGATAGTGCTCGGGGGCGACCTCGCGGGGCGGGTTGAGCGTCAAGCAGATCGGCCCCGGGGCGCCGAGGCGCTGCAAGCGATTGAGGTCGTAGGTCACCGCGACCGGACGTCGCGGGTCGCCGGTCGCCAGATAGTTCCAACTCGCCCAGGCACGACGGCGCCTCGGCAAGAAGCTTGCGTCGGTGTGCAGGACAGCGCGGTTCGGATGATAGGGAAAGGCAGACAAAGCGTTCCGCTCGTCGGGGGTCGCGTCGGCAAGCATCGCCAGCGTCTGCGGGGCATGAGTCGCCAGGACTGCTCCGTCGAAACGCTCGGGGTCGCCCCCTTGGGGCGTGATCTCGACGCCGTTCCCGGCTCGCACAACGCGCTCGACGGGCGTCTCGACACGCACTCGCCCGGCGGCGGTCAGAGGCCTCGCAAGGGCTTCGACGTATCGTCGCGAACCTCCGGGGACCGTCATCCACTGCGGCCGATTCCGCAAATCTAAAAGACCGTGATTTTGGAAGAACCGCAGCAAGAACGCCGCCGGGAATGCGGCGACGTCCTCGGCCGGGGCCGACCAAATGGCCGCGGTCATCGGCAGGAGGTAGTGGCGCCAGAAGCAGTCTCCGACGCCGCACGAGTCGACGAACTCGAGCAGCGTGACCCCAGCCGTCGGATCCGCCTGCCGTGCGCGCCGGTTGAATCGCAAGATATCGGCCAGCATCCGCCAGAATCGCGGGCGGAGCAGATTGCCTCGCTGGGCGAACAGCCCGTCGAGCGAGCTCCCTTGGTACTCGAAGTCCTCGCCGTCGCTGCGAACCGCGAAACTCATGTCGCTCGCCTGGGGCGAGATCCCCAGCAGCCGCAGCAACCGCAGAAAATTGGGATAGGTCCGGTCGTTGAAGACCATGAACCCCACGTCGGCGGCCAGCGGACGGTCGTAGGCGACGAAGTCGACCGTTTGGGCGTGTCCCCCGAGCGAAGCGCCCGCCTCGAACAGCGTCACATCGTGATGCGCGGCAAGAAGCCGGGCCGCCGTCAAACCGCTCACTCCAGCTCCGACGACGGCGATACGCATGAATGGCTCGAGCAGGGTGATCGAACGCCGCGAAATGGTCGCGACCGGGGCAGTCAACTCGGGGTTCAGCTGGGCGAAGACTTCGGGGCCCGCTGCCCGTTTCGGCCCAACCGTAAAATTCAGCAGGTCGTCAACTGGCCTTTTCGACGCTTTGAGAGGGGGCTCCTGCTGAGGGGCTCAGGGGGTTCGGATGTCACCGCGTTGCGGATTCAATTTTCCGCAGGCTTTGCGACCTGCACGCGTCGACGCACGAGATCGCTCCCCCAACCGTGTGCTGAAACGGGGGATTGGCTCGCGGACCAAGACCAAGTCCCCTGAAAGTTTCGCACCGTGAGCATGCCTGGACCCACTTCCAAGAAAGGTCATTCGCCCGATCGTGCATCTCTCCCGCGAGCGCCCCAAATCCTCCCCAGTTTCTTTAGACGAGGCGAAGCTCATAACCTCGCGTCCCGTTCGTCTCGTCCCCCGCGGCAAAGTCCGGGATTTTCACGGTCCAATTGCCCCAAGGTCCCCGTCTCCGAGCGGCGTAGATCGATCCCGAATCGCCAACTACAATAGCTGCAGGGTCCACCGCGGTCGCAGAATTCTCATGAAACTTGTCTTGCTTGGGACGACCGGCTATCACCCGTGCGACCGTCGTCAGACGGCGTGCTTCATGCTGCCCGAACTGGGCGTGGTGCTTGACGCGGGGACCGGCATGTACCGCGTGGCCGATCACCTGCAGACCGATTCGCTCGACGTATTCCTGACGCACGCCCATCTCGACCACGTGATGGGGGTGACGTTTTTGTTCGACGTGCTCGGATCTCGCAAGCTGAAGCGGGTGCAGATCCACGCCGAGCCCGACAAACTGGCGGCGATTCGCGAGCACTTGCTCGCCCCGCTCTTGTTCCCGGTGACCCCGCCGGGGGACCTCATTCCGCTTGATCCCGAGGTGCGGCTGGCCGACGGCGCCAAACTGACTTGGTTCCCGCTACGACACCCCGGGGGAGCGGTCGGGTATCGCATCGACTGGCCCGACCGGTCGCTGGCGTACGTGACCGACACGATCGCCGACCCCGAGGCGCTGTACGTCGAGAAGATCCGCGGCGTGGACTTGTTGATCCACGAATGCTACTTCGCCGACGGCAACGAGGAGCAGGCGGAACTTACCGGGCACAGTTGCCTGACCCCCGTGCTGCAGGTGGCCGCCAAGGCCCAGGTCGGCCGGCTCCTTCTCGTGCACATCAACCCGGTGCTGGGCGACGACGCCGAGTTGGGGCTCGACGCCGTGAAATCGATCTTCCCCGCCGTCGAAATCGGCGTCGACGGAATGGTAATCGAGTTCTAATTCTCGGACATCTCGCCATGCCGCTCTCCGCGGCATCGTCTGGCGGGTATCGCAACGAGAAAAACCGGCGACGACGATGCACCCATCGCCGCCGCCGGTCGAATCCTCAACATTGCAGCTTCGAACTTATGGGGCGCAAGCCCCTCCCAGGTCTGGACCGTTAGCCCCACGGAGCCGCAGCTAGATCAAGTAATCCGGCAGCGTCGCTTCAAACTCAAAATCCACGACGCCGTCGCCGTCTACGTCGATCCCGTTGCGGCAGTACCCGTTGGCGTAGCCGCCGGCGTAGTATGCGTCGCGACGATCGGTTCGCCACCGCGGCAGGTACGCCTCGTCGGCGTCGGTCCACTCGCGCACCTCGTGCCGCCAGGGTTCAAAGCGATATGCAGGGCGCGCAGTGGAATAAACATCCGCCGCGGGACGCCCCGCCGGATAATAACGCCGCCGCGACAGCGGCCGACCGGCGGCGAGCGCCAGTCGCACCAGAATCGTCCGCACGACAGCCAGCGACAGCCCGCCGGTTCGTTCCTGGCAGATCCACTTCGCTTCGCGCCACCGCCCTTCATGACGCGACAGCTCGAGCAGCTCGTGCCCGTCGTGCGTCAGCCGAACGCAGGGAACGTTGTTCGCGGTGCGGTCGATCTCTTTGAGCAATCCCCCGTCGATCAGCAACCGCAGGTGGTAGCGAATCCGCTCCTCGGCCTCCTGATTGGGACCGGTCCGCAGCACGCTCACCGAGCAGTCGATGCCGCGGTTCTCGATGTCCAGCAGCAACTGCCGGGCGAGGTCGATGTCTCGTTTCATTCGTGACACTCCATTGCGGGAAAGGAAACAAGGGCGCCGGGGCAGGCCGTTCCCAACGGCCGAAGCTGCCCGAACGACAGCAAACGCTCGCCGGCGCGGTGTGAGGCGCAGTTCGATTCACTTGCGAGGGTCCATCGCCGAATTCCCTCGACCAGCGGCGAATGTGGTCCAGGGCCCCGATTCGGTCAAGACGAGTTGCTGCGTGCGAAAATTGTGAACTGCCCAGGACGCCGAGAACGCCATGGGAGAACGGAGTCAAAGGCGGCGTCTGCTAGCGTGCCGACGCCGCCTCGATTCCCGATGTCATGACGAGAATAGGCGTTGGTTCACGACTCCTCGACAGGGTGGCCGGGGTCGAACAAAGCGAGTTCCCAGTCGAGTTCCCGGCCCCGCAAACGGCATCGCTGCCCGTGGAAAAACCGCCAATTGCCGGGCGCCGTCTGGCCCACTATACTGCGGGACTGCCGACCGGGCCCCCAAGCACGCCGGTCGGCACGGTTCCTCGCCCGGGCGCCGCCGGCCTTGCCGCGCCGTCCCCCCGCGGGGCGCCAGCATGTTGAGATCTCGGGCCGTGGCGCAGTCTGGCTAGCGCGTTTGACTGGGGGTCAAAAGGTCGCAGGTTCGAATCCTGTCGGCCCGACTTGATGCAGCTTCGTGGCCGCAACTCGCCTTCTGCGGGGAGTTGCGGCCTTTTTTCGTGCACTTTGGTTCTCTCTCGTGCGATCGACCCGATGGGCGACGACCACGCTCCGATTTCCCTGCCGCTGTTGATCACCGGCGTCGCCGGCGTCGCCGGGTACAACGCGCTCGCTTATTTTGCCGCGCGCTACCCGGGGCAGGTCGTCGGCATTCGGCAGGCCGACAACTGGCGGTTGCGCGGGCCCGGGATCGTCGCCTGCGATGCCGAAGATCGACCCGGCCTGCTCCGGCTGTTCGACAAGCGGCGGTTTCGCAGCGTGCTGAACTGCGCCGGCAATTGCGCCCTGCGGGCGTGCGAACTCGACCCCCGCTTGGCTCATCGCACGAACGTCGAAGGGCTCGTGAACCTCGCCTCGATCATCGCCGAGCGCGACGTGCGATTGGTGCACCTGTCGATCGATCTGGTCTTCGCCGGGCGCGACGGGGGGGACTATCGCGAGGACGATCGCCCCGACCCCGTGACGGTGTACGGCAAGACGATGTCGGCGGCCGAACAGATCGTGGCCGATTTCCTGCCGCGGGCGTGCGTGGTGCGAATCTCGCTGCCGATGGGGGTGAGCTTCAACGGCCACGCGGGGGCGATCGATTGGATCCAGTCGCGATTCGCCAAAGGCCGGCCGGCGACGTTGTACTACGACGAGGTTCGCACGCCGACGTACACCGACTGCCTGAATCCCCTGTTCGAGCGGCTGCTGGCGAGCGATCTGGCCGGGCTCTACCACGCCGGCGGCCCACAGCGGTTGTCGCTGTACGAGATCGCGCAGATCGTCAACCGCGTCGGCGGCTACGATCCGCACCTGCTGCACGGCTGCATGAGACGCGACGCGGGACCGATCCCCCCCCGCGCGGGGAACGTGGCGCTCGACTCGTCGCGACTCGCCACGGAACTCGGCTACGATCCGTTCACCCCCTGGCCGTGCGACCCGACTCTCGTCCCCACCGGCCGCCGCTGGCACTACGAACGCTGCAGCAACTGGGGCTCCCGCGCGGAGCTGGAGCGGGTGTTGTCTCGGAACCCGCTGCGGGCATGAGCATGCAGTCCCATCGCACGAGCGCTTTGTCAGCTCGAGTCGATTGGGTTGGGGACGACGCACCCAGTTGGCTGAGAGAGCTGTTTCGCCGGCCCCTACCCAAGAGATAACCTGCGCCTTAGCGCTAGGAACAGGCCCCCCGGGCCCGACGCATGCGGTCCCACACCAACAGCGCCGCGATCGTCTTCGCGTCCTCGATCTCGCCGCGGTCGATCATCGCGAGCGCCTCGTCCCACGGGACGACGAGGTTTTCAATGTTCTCGCCCGCCTCGCGGGCCGTCGGACCGGGGGCGAGGCCCTCGGCGACGAATACGTGCATTCGTTCGCGCAAGATGCCGGGGGACATGAAGAACCCCGGCAGTTTGCGCCACGCTTGTGCGACGTAGCCGGTTTCCTCCTGCAGTTCGCGCTCGGCCGTGACGGCCGGAGGTTCGTCCGGTTCGAGAGTCCCCGCCGGCAGTTCCACAAGCGTCTTGCCGACCGCGACGCGCTCGTTGCGGATGAGACAGACTCGGTCGTCGTCGACCATCGGAACGATCGTCACCGCGCCCGGGTGGAGCACGACCTGCCGCCGGGCGGGTCCTGCGGGGGAGTCCTGTTCGAGTTCGACCACCGTGAAGCGGGAGGTCTCGAGAAGCACTTTGCCTGGCACGGTTGCTCCGTTCTGCAAGTGATGCGACCCCTCGGTTGGAAAATGGGGGGCTTCGCCGCGATCCCAGGCACGCTGCCGCGTCCTGCCGGGGTCCGGGAAAACGCCCGCGTTTTCCCGACCAAGCGGCCGAACTGTTTGCTTGAAAATAGGCCGATTGATACGATAAAGCCTGACGGTCGCTTGCGCCTATCCGGCCTCGCGGCCGGTCGATGGCCGGGTGCGGGCGGAACGCGGTCGGGCCTTTTCCCAAAGCAGTCTCAGGCATTGTCGCGCACGCTGACCCCCGCGGCGAATCATGTACGGCGCCCTCACCAGCAGTTGGAGTTTGCGGCTCGGCCGTTGGCAGGGCTGTGAAGTCCGGCTCCACATTCACTTTCCGCTGTTGGCGCTTGCGGTCATGCTGGCCGCGACGGTGAGCGGGCTGTTCACGGCCGGCGAGGGATTGGTCGCCGTCGGGGTCTGGTTGGCGAGCGTCGCCGTCCACGAGGGGGCGCGAATGGTCGCAGCCAGTCGCGTCGGCGGCCGAACTCACATGATTGTCCTGGCGCCGACCGGGGGACTGGCTCAACCTCATCTGCCGGCCGATCCGCCGGCACATCTGGTGACGGCGCTTGCCGGGCCGACCGCCTTTCTGGGAATGATCGTCGCCGCGGCGTGTGCGCTGGTGGCGCTCGGCCGGGTCGAAGTGCTGGGGCTGTTGTCGTTGTTCGCACCGGAACTCGACGGCGGCGGGTCGCGACTGGTGTTGGCGCTGCAGTTGGCGGTGTGGATCAACGCTTGGCTCTTGCTTGTGAATCTTGTGCCTGCTCCCCCCCTGGACGGCGCCGAACTGTTGCGCGGGCTGTTGTGGCCGCTGGTGGGGCGGGCGAGCGCCACCGCGGCGATGTCGCACTTCGCCCTCGGCGCCGCGGCCGGCACGGCGCTGTTGGCCGTGGTGCTGCAGCATCAGACGCTGGGCGAGGTCGTGCCGGCGTGGTTCCCGCTGAGCGTGTTGTCGGTCGTGCTGCTCTACGGCGGAAATCGACTCAGCCGGCAGCGGCGATATGACGTGGGGCTCGATATCGAGCAGTTGCAACTCGACGAATCGCTCTGGCTGCAACCCCAGCCCGAGGAGGATCGCGAGGCGGTGCTCGTCGAACACCTGCAACAGCGGCAGGAAGAGACGATCGATCGCAAACGTCGGCAGCGCGAGGACCTTGAGGACGCCCGGGTCGACGACATCCTGGCGCGGCTCACGGCGACGACGTTCGACAAGCTCTCGGAGGAAGAGCAGGCGATTTTGCGCCGAGCGAGTCGCCGCTATCGCCGGCGCCGACACGAACCGCCCCGCGAGCGGTGAATTCGCTCGTGAGCCGACTCGCGCGCAAGTTCTAACCGGAGGCCAGCGGCCTCCGGATCGTCGGCGAGCCTCGGTTCATGATGCTCCGCGCGCGAGGACCGCTTACCGCGAGAAGCCGACGCTGAAGCTGAAAACCTGCTTGTCGTCGAACGCGGCCTCGTTGACGGCCCAGGCGAAGTCGAGCGCGATCGGCGCCGGGCCCATCGCCGGGACCGTGATCCGCAGGCCCGCGCCCGGGGCGACGCGGAAGTCCTTGATCGTCACCGTCTCCTCGACCGTGCCGAAGTCGCAGAACACGACCCCGTGCAGCATGTCGTCGGCGGTGATTGGGAACAGGTACTGCACGCTGTTGAGCCACTGGAAGTCGCCGCCCACCTCGACGTTGCTGCGAATCGGCGACGCCCCGCGGAAGTCGAACCCGCGCATCGTCGCGAAACCGCCGGCGAAGAACCGCTCGAAAATCGGCGTGTGGGTTCCCGTGTAACCGACCGTCGTGCTGTAACTGAGCACCTGCCGCCCCGAGTGGTCGGGCCGTTCGGTGATCATCCAGTACTTGCGAAAATCGGCGATGACGCGCGGGTAGTCGAACGTGCCGATGACCTGCTCGCCGGTGATTTGGGCGTAGTAGCCCTGCGTCGGCAGGAACGCGTTGTCGCGGGTGTCGTTGATGACCGTGACCCCGAAGCCGTGGATGGCGTTGTCGCCCAGCACGTCGTCCAGGTCCTGCAAGGTTCCCAGCGGCACCGAGGGATCGTGGATGTTGACGTTCTCGCCGCGGTAAGTGAGCGACGCCGACAAGTCGCGCTCAACCCACTGGTATCCCAGCGAGACGCGACCCCCTAGCCGTTGCTCGTCCCAGTCGCGGTAGCGGCGATCGAAGAACGACCCGCTCAAGCCGAGGATGATCGGCCGATCGAGGAAATAGGGCTGCGTGAAGCTGATCAGGTAGCGGTTCACCTGGCTGCCGGGCGAGGCCTCGATGCGCAATCGCTGTCCGTCGCCGCGGAATGCCGTGCCGTTGCGGACGTCTTCAAAGCTGCTTGGCCAACGCCGCCAGTTAAAATTTCGTTCGTCGATGACGAAGTTGCCCACGACCCCCGCGTCCGAGTTGACCCCCACGCCCATCTGCAGGCGCCCGGTCTGCGTTTCGGTCCCTTCGATGAAGATGTCGACTGCTTGGTCGGAATAGGGTTGCCCGGCCGGGCCGTAACGCCCGTCGGGAAACAGGATGTAGCCGGGCAGCGGCCCCTGCGGCGAGAGCGGCGTCGGCGAGATCGATCCCGCGGGGGGATTGATCTGCGACGAGTATTGGGCCGGCTGCACCTGCGGGTCGTAGTAAATCGGCGCCGAGGAGGGGCCCGTCGGTTGTACGCTTTGCCCCCCGGCGACCGCGGTATAGGCGTTTTGCGGCTGTTGAGCGCCGCCGCCGAGTTGCGTGTACGCCCCTTGCGCGGCAGGGGCGGGGCTCTGCCCGCGGACTTGCTGGTAGGGATTCCCCCCGCCGGCTGTGTTTGCGACGACTGGCGCGAACGGAGCCGGGTTCGCGGCGAACTGGTTTGCCGGGGCTTGGATCGAGGGGGCCGCAGGCCATGTCGGGGCCGTCGGCGAAGTCGGGGCGGCCATCGGAGCTTGGTCGTAGAGGCCATACTGCGCCGGCGCCGCGAACTGCGAGTAGGCCCCGGGGGCGTACTGCGGCTGGGCGGGCGGGGGCGAGTCGTGCCACGCCGTCGTGTTGGTGGCCGGGGGACGGTGCGCCGGCGACTGCGCCGCAGCCGCTTGCGGAGCCTGCTGTTGCGGCTGCGGGGTCGTCGGGTGATACGCCGTTCGCGGCTGCACCCAGAACAGATCGGTCCGCGGAGCGGTGACGGGGCTCTGCCCTCGGAAGATCGGTTCGGTCGCTGTCGGCGGCAACGACGTCGGTCGCGGCTGGGGGGCCGCGGGCGATTCGTAACTCGCCGGCACGACGACGCTCGGCGACGTCGCAGGCATGTCCGATTCCGTTTCTTCGGCTTCGACCCACCGCAAATAATGCTCAAAGTCGTCGCAGAAGACGTGCATGTCGGCCCCGTCAGGCGCCGGACGAGGGACGGCGGCGGGAGCAGCGGCGTAGACCGGCGCCTGAGTCGGTGCGGTCAACTCCGCGGCGCTCGGCGGCGGCAGCACGGGCGTCGCGGGAAACGGCTCGGCCGAGGCGACGCTCTGGCCCCGCATCCCCCCGGAGTACTCCGCGGCGGCCAGGTCGTACTCTTCGGGAATCTTGTAGGTGATCTTGGGCTTCTGCCCGGTCGCGGCGTCGACGTGGTAGAGGCTGCTCGCCTGGAGTCGCCGTTCGCTCGCTTTGAGCTCGCGGATGTCCATGATCTCGCCGGGGCGCAGCGTCACGCGATTGAGCGCCGTTTGGATCCGCGTGTGAGGATTGTCTCCCCCGATGTGAACGAAGATCCGCCCCACGCGCCACTGTTTTCCTTCCTCGATGTGGTACACGAGATCGACCTGCCCCGGCTCCTCCAGGAAGATGGTCTCGGGTTTCACGTCGGCGAACACGTACCCGCGGCTGCCGTAAAGCTCCTGGAGCCAGTCGGCGGTCTCGCGCATCTTGGCTTGCTCGAACGGCTGGCCGTCCTGCACCTTGGCCTGCTCGGTCATCGCGACGCCGTCGAACTTGCTGTTGCCGTTGAACCGGACGTTGCGGACGTTGTAACGCGGCCCTTCGTTGATGACGAACGTCAACACGGCCCACTTGTTCGCTTCGTCGTACTCGATCTTCCGCCCCACGCGGGCCTGGAAGTAGCCGTACGAGCGGTAATAGGCGGTGAGCACGTCGACGTCGGCCTGGATCTTCTCCAGGTCGACGTAACCCTTGAACATCATCAGGATCGGGGGCTTGCTTTTGACCACCGCCTTGCGGAGCCGCCCGGCGCTGACGAATTCATTGCCGACGAATTCGACTTTCTGAATCTTCTGGGCGGCGCCTTCGTTGATCAGATAGACGACCCCTTTGTCCTTCACCTGGCTCCCTTCGAGCACGGTGACCTGGACGTTGTTGTAGCCCTTGCCCTGGTAGTACTCGCGGATCTTGCGGCGCCCTTCCTGCACCGACTGCGGATCGACCGACCCGCCGACCTTCAGCAGCGTTTGCTTGCCGAGCGTCTTGTCGCTGAAGCGGTTGTTGCCGATGTACTCGACATAGCGAATCGTGGGCCGCTCGGTCACCTCGAATACGACAATCCGGCCTTGGGGCGTCTTGACGCTCTTGGGCTTGACGTCGACGAACCAGCCGACGTTCGCCAGCCGCCGGACGTCGCGATTGACGACGGCAATGTCGAACGGTCGCCCGGCGCGGGTCGTGAGCTGGCCCTCGACCTTGGCCGTGGGGACCGTGTCGTTGCCGACGATTCGGACTTCGACCACCAATTCCTGCCCGGAGTAGTCCGCCTCGGGGGCGGCGACCTCCTCGATCCCCTCGCCCGCCAGGGGAGGGCGGGGGAGCGACTCTTGCGCAGCGGCCAGCCCGCAGCCGGTTAACGCCAACAGCAGCGACGCCGCCAGGCGCCAACCGTCGGGTGCATTCTGCCGAGAGACAAGCGGCTGCATGGGCACGTCGCCAGGTGGTTTCGTCAAGAAAAGTGCGAATTCCGTGGTGCGGCGCAGGCGCGCAACTGCGCCCGCCGGCCGAATGGCGGCGAAGGAATAGCCGATCGGCCCAGGACCCACAAGGCAGATTGGCGGACAGGCGCACGTCGAGAAAGCGGAGTGCGCGGGGCCGCCCGGATGCTGGCGCCGTTCAGCCGCCGGCGCCGGGGAGGCCGGCGCGAGGGTGGCGACAAGTCAGTTGAAGCCGCCGCTGTCGCCGACGAACTCGGCGTACGGTTTGTGCGAGAAGTTGCGGAAGCGAGTCAGTTCGTGAATCCACGTCAGCTTCACGTCGCCCGTGGGGCCGTTGCGCTGCTTGCGGACCAAGAGATCGGCCTCGCCGCGGACCCGCTCGCGATCTTCCTCGTTCGACTGGTAGTACTCCTCACGGTGGACGAACATCACGACGTCGGCGTCCTGCTCGATGGCGCCCGATTCGCGCAGGTGGCTGAGCTGCGGTTTGTTGTCGCGCGACGCTTCCACCTGCCGGTTGAGCTGCGCGAGGCAGAGCACAGGCACGTCGAGCTCGCGGGCCAGTCCCTTGAGCCGCCGAGCGATCTTCGACACTTGCTCCTGCCGCGGATCGCGGGCGTTGTCCGGTTCGATAAGCTGCAGGTAGTCGATCACGATCAGCGACAGCCCCTCGCGTTTCTTGAGCCGCCGGGCCTGGGCGGCGATTTCCGTCATCGTTCGGCTGGGAGAGTCGTCGATGTGGAGCGGCGCCTGGCTCAACTCGCCCGCCGCTTCGACCAGCTTGCGGCGTTCCTCCTGGGTGATCGTGCCGTTGCGAAGCCGGTGGCCGTTGACCCCCGCCACGCTGCACAACAGCCGGTCCCCCAACTCGATCGCAGCCATTTCCAAACTGACGAACAGCACCGGCTGGCGGAGCTGCAGCACGACGTGCTCGGCCATGTTCATCGCCAGCGCCGTCTTGCCCATGCTTGGCCGGGCCGCCAGGATGATCAGTTCCGATTTCTGCAGCCCGCCGGTCATCTGGTCGTAATCGTCGAAGCCGGTCTCCAGGCCGCCGAAGGCGTGTTGCTGGTCCATCCGGGCCGCGATCCGGTCGAGCGATTCCTGCAGCACGTCGCTGATGGTCGCCAGCTGCCCCCCGCCGCGCTGGTCGAGGATGCCGAACACGCGCTCCTCGGCCTTGGCGAGCACGTCGCGGGTTTCGGCCGTCGAGTTGTACGCATCGTTGGCGATGTCGGTCCCCGCCAGGATCAGCGAGCGGAGGATCGACTTGTCGGCGACGATCTTGGCGTAGTACTCGGCGTGAGCCGCGGTGGGAACCTGCTTGCCGAGCTCGGCCAGGTAGGCGGCGCCGCCGATCGCCTCGTAGACCCCCGCCTTGCGGAGTCGCTCGACCAGCAGCATGAGGTCGATTTGCTCGCCGCCGTTGTGCATTTCGAGCAGGTGCTCGAAGATCGTCCGATTGGCGTCGTCGTAAAAGTCGTGCGCGTGCATCACGAGCGCGACTTCGTCGAACACCTCGGGCAGGAGCAGAATGCTCCCCAGCACGGCCCGTTCCGACTCGAGCGCGTGGGGCAATTGCCGATGGATCGACGGCTCGTCTCCGCCGGTCGTTTGTCCGCCGCGTCCTCCGTTTCGCTCGGCCATGTCGCTCGCTCCTTCGCGCTGGCGGTGGAAAACAAATCGCCGCGCCCGTCGTCGACGAGCGCGGCGATTGCGTGGATTGTGGCGGATCGAGGAGGGGACGCAACCGGCCGAGAGAGAATCGCTCGGAATACGCCCTCTGGCAGCGGCGAAATCGAGATTCCGACTCGGGAAAACCTGTTACGACCGGCGCCAGGGCCGGGTTGCGCGACGCACCCAGCCGCCCCTTCCCCGGCATCACTGCCGGGATGCGTCAGTTGGCGCCGACTTGCGGGACGACCCAGACTTTGAGCTCGCCCTCGACCTCGCTGGAGAGGCGGAACTTGACCGTGTAGAGGCCCAATTCCTTGAGCGGGCCTTCCAGGCGAATCTGGTCGGCGTGCAGGTGGACGTCGTTCTTCCGCAACGCGGCGACGATGTCGTTGGCGCCGACGCTGCCGTACAGGTGACCGTCCTCGGTGGCGTTCGCTTCGATCGTGACGCTCTGCTTGGCGATCTCGGCGGCTTCCTTGCGGAGGCCGGCTTGGCGGGATTTCTCGATCTCCTGCAGCTTGGCGCGGTGCTTCTCGACCATCCGCTTGTGGTGGTCCGTGGCGATCGTCGCCAACCCTTGCGGCAGCAGATAGTTGAGGGCGTAACCGCGGCGCACCTCGACGACCTCGCCCTGCTTGCCGAGATCCTCGACCGAGTGGATGAGCAGCAGTTCGACGCCGCCGTGGGACCCGACGGGGAGACGCTTGTGATCGGGGCGAGTCTTGGTCTTCATGGCAACAGGGCCCCGCGGGGCGAACGTGGGTGAATGAATCGGTTGATCGTCAGAACGAGCAGCCCCGGGGGCCGCGCGAGCGACGCGCGTCAGCGATTTGTCGTGGATTTTAGAACGGAATTTCGTCGTCCGGGGGGCCGGCAGGGGCGTGCTGGCCGTAATCGTCGTCCGGGCCGGAGTCGTACGCCTCGGCTCGCGGTTGGCTCGACCGGGCGCTGGTACCGGCGCCGCGGCCTCCTCCCCCGCCGCCTTCGCGGCCGCTAAGCATCTCCATCTTGTCGCCGGTGACGCGCAGTTTACTGAATTTCTGCCCGTCTTTCTCCCAGCGGTCCTGCTTGAGCCGGCCTTCGATCAGCACCGGCGAGCCCTTGCTCAAGTATTCGTTGGCCACCTCGGCGGTCCGCCCCCAGAGGGTGACATCGATGTAGTGGACTTCGTTGACCCACTGCTCGTTCCGCTTGACCCGTTCGTTGACCGCCAGCGAAATCTCCGACACGGCGGTCCCGCTGGAGATGTACCGCAGCTCGGGATCACGGGTCAGATTGCCGACGAGAATGACGCGGTTGAAGCTGGCCATGGCGTTGGGCTCCGCAATTCGGATCGGGCGGCGGTAGTGAACGGATGTACCGCAGTGCCCCTAGGTTAGCAGGCTCGCCGCCGGGCTGCAAGCGTTTCTTGAGCCGCTGCAGCGACAGGGCCGGCTTCTCGGGGGGGAGCTAGGCGCCGGCCCCGACGGGTTCGCCTTCCTCGACCGGAGCTTCGGACAGCGGCTCGCCCTTGGCGTGGGCCAGGATCGGCTCGACCAACTGGTGGGGCAACCGGACGAACAACTGCCGAAGGATCGAGTCGTTGATCTCGCAGGCCCGCGTCAGTTCGGTGATCTTCCCGGTCGGGGCCCGGAAGTAGATCAGCCAGTAGGCGCCCTTGCGCTGTCCGTTGATCGGATAGGCCAGCCGACGCTCTTCCCACAGCCGGCTGACTTCGATGTCGCCGCCGATCGCCTCGATCAGCCCTTCGACCTCCTTGGCGAGCTTGTCACGCTCGCGGGCGAAGCGGTTCGAGTCGAGGATGAACATCCCTTCGTAAACGCCAATATTCTCAGCCAAAGCAACGTGCTCCGTAATCGGGGGCCGACGGCTGCGCAACCGTCAGGCCGGGGTGGTGGGTCGCCATCGTCCGCAGGGATCGCAACCGCGTGTGTTTCTCGTGCACTCGTGACTTCTTATCGTCGATTTGCTCGCGGCGTCTTGCTCGCATCATCGAGCCGCGCCTGAGCGAGTCAGGGACCGGCGCCGTTGAAGCGGCACATGGCCTCGTCCACGCCGGCGGTCGCCCAGCACTTGGCTGCGTCGACCGCGCGGGCGACCTGTAAATCCATCTCGGGGCGTTCGTCGGCGGTGAACTTGCCCAGCACGAAATCGGCCGGGTTCCACCGCTCGGGGACCGGGCCGATGCCGATCCGCAGCCGGGCGAACTCGTTCGTGCCCAGCCGGCGAATGACGTCGGCCAATCCGCGTTGCCCCCCCTCGGTTCCGCGGGGGCGAAGCCGAAGGGATCCGACCGGCAGGTTGAAGTCGTCGCAAACGACCAGCAAGTCCGCCGGAGCCAGTTTGTAAAAGTCGACGGCCGCCAGGACGCTGCCGCCGCTCAGATTCATGTACGTGTGCGGGGCGAGCAGCAGGACCGACTCGCTCCCGATTCGACATTGCCGGACGGCGCCGTCGAATCTGTTTTGCGGCGGGTCGGCCAGCGACTCGGCCGCCAAGCGGTCGAGCACCTCAAACCCGACGTTGTGTCGCGTCCCGTCGTACTTCTTGCCGGGATTGCCCAGGCCGACGATGAGTTTCATGGGACGCGAAACTCCCGTGACAGGGCGACCGGATCGCACCGCCGCTCGGTCGGCGATCCAGGGCAAGTCGGCGAGGGACTACTCCTCCGCGGCCTCCTTCTCGGCCTTGCCGATGACCTCGGGCTCCACGGCGCCGGCGACGGCCGGTTCCGCTTCGACCTCGGCGCCCGGCATGACGCAGGCGACCACGATGCTGGTCGGCTCGCACTGCGGCACGGCGCCGGCGGGCATGTCGATGATGTCCGAGACGCGCAGTTCTTGACCGATGCCCAGGTGGTTGATGTTGACGTGCAGGACGTCGGGGATCGCCACGGGGGACGTTTCGATTTCGATTGAGTGGAGGTGATGCTCGAGCAGGCCGCCGTTAAGCACGCCCGGCGATTCGCCACGGGTGTGAATCGGCACCTCGACGGTGATCCGCTCGCTGGCGTCGACCCGCAGCAGGTCGACGTGCAGGACGTGTTGCTGGAACACGTCCCACTGAACGTCTTGCAGCAAGGCCTGCCCGCTGGCGGCGCCGGCGAGCTCCACTAGGTGAACGCCATGCCGCAACGCGGCGGCCATTTCCTCGACCTTCAGCGTGAGGCTCACCGGTTCTTCGCGGTGGCCGTACAGGATCGCGGGAAGCTGGCCGGCGTCGCGCATCCGGCGGTTCCGCCGCTTGCCCGTGGTGGTGCGATTTTCAACGTGCAGAATTTCGGTCATGTTCGGTCGCAGAAGCGGACGTGTTCGGTGCGAGCGCAATTCGAGCGAGTGCCGGCGGTCGGACCCCAGCTCTCGCCCTGCTCGAAGGGGAGAATCCCTGATTTTGCCCGATTCCCGCTGCTTTTCAACCCCGGGGCCGCGGAATTCCCGAAGGTCGGCCTCAGGGGGGCCGGTTCGGTAAACGCGGGGGATTGCGGGAAGTGGGGGGCTAGGCCGCAAGCGTCCGGCAGGAAGGCGGGTCCGCCAAGCCAAGCCCTGTTAGCGGAAGAGGCCGCTGACCGATTCGTTGCGGTGGATCCGCTTGATCGCCTCGCCCAGCAGGGGGGCCACGCTCAAGATCTTCGTTTGGGGCAGAATTTGATCCTCGTTGAGCGGGATCGAGTCCGTACAGATCAGGCTCGACAGGTTCGCCGAGCGTAGGTTGTCCATCGCGTTGCCGCACAGCACGGCGTGAGTGACCCCCACGTGGATCTCCCGGACCCCGTGGTCGTGCAGCACTTGCGCGGCGCCGCGGATCGAGCCAGCCGTGCTGATCATGTCGTCGAACATCAGGGCGATCTTTCCTTTCACGTCGCCCCCCAAGATGTTCGCCTGAACGGTCCGCTCGGGGCTGACCCGGCGTTTGTCGATGATCGCCATCGTCCCCCCGAGCCGCTTGGCGTGCCCCAGGGCCCGTTTGATGCTCCCCTCGTCGGGGCTGACGATCACCATGTCCTCCTGCGCGATATTCATCCCGATGAAGTGCTGATTGAGCACTGGGGCCGCGTAGAGATGATCGACCGGCACGTCGAAGAACCCCTGGATCTGGGCTGCGTGCAGGTCCATCGTCAGCACCCGGTCGGCGCCGGCGCGGGTGATCAGATTGGCGACCAGCTTGGCGGTGATCGGAACCCGCCCTTCGTCTTTGCGATCCTGCCGGGCGTAGCCGAAGTAGGGGAGCACGGCGGTCACCCGCTCGGCGCTCGCCCGCTTGCAACTGTCGATCAGCACGAGCAGTTGCATCAGATTGTCGTTGACCGGCGGACAGGTCGGCTGCAGCAGGTACACGTCCCGGCCGCGGATATCCTCGTTGATTTTGCAGGAGATCTCGCCGTCGGGGAACTGTCCGAGCGAAACCTGCCCGAGCGGCACGCCCAAATAGTCGGCGATTTGCCGGCTGAGGACTTTGTTGGCGTTGCCGCTGAAGAGCTTCAGGTCAGTCATGACGAGGGGCGAGAGGTCCGAGGCCAGTTGTCGGGCAATATTGTTCGCGGCGGGCGCCGCACCAGTCGGCCAATTCCTTAGGCCGCACGACGAATCAGTCGGCGCTTCCCGCAGCATAACCCAACTCGGCGAGCGCCGCCTCCACCGCCGGCAAATCTTCCCCGCGATTGACGCTCAACGCTTCGCACGGCGCCAAGGCCGGCAACGCCAGCACCGTGCGGCCCTCGGCCAGCAGGATCGCGGGGCAATCGGTCACGTAGTACTCGGCCTGGGCGTTGTCGGCCGTCAGTTGGTCGAGGGCGCCAAGGAGCGCCGCGGCGTCGAAGACGTACGTGCTGGCGTTGATCTCGCGGATCGCCCGCTGCGAGTCGGTCGCGTCCTTTTCCTCGACGATCGCAGTGAACCGGCCCGCCGCGTCGCGGACGATGCGGCCAAACCCCGCGGGGTCGTCCTTTTCGATCGTCCCCAGCACGCAGGCGGCGCTGCGACGGTCCATCTCGTCGAGCAGCTTCTCCACCGACGTCGCCTGGAGCAGGGGCGAGTCCCCAGTGACGATCACCACCGGGCCGGCGTGCTCGGCAAGTTGCCGGCGACACGTCATCACGGCGTGCCCCGTGCCGAGCTGCTCGGTTTGGTCGGCGAACTCGATCCCCGGCACGTCGGCCAATTCCTGCCGAACCAACTCGGCTCGGTAGCCGACGACGACGACGATCCGCCCGACCCCCGCCGCCCGGAGGGCGTCGATCACGTAGCGAACCATCGGCCGGCCGCGGGCCGGGACAAGCACCTTCGGAAGGTCCGATTTCATCCGCGTCCCCTTCCCGGCGGCGAGGACGACGGCCATGACGGGGAGGGAGGGCATAGCGGGAGAAAAGTAGTGCGGCGGAGAGGGGGAAAGGCAGATTCGCGGCGAGTTATCTTGCCAGATGCGGGGCGGGGATTCTACCGCTAAGCCGTCAGTGTCCGGCCCGATCAGTCTTCCCCGGGGCGCCATGCCCTCGTCCGCGTGGGCATGGGACGTGTCGGGAAGTCATGGCCACGACGGCGGACCGTCGAGGCCGTGCCGCTCGTCCGTTGGAACAACGGATCGGCCCAGACCCCGCCCGGGCACTCCTTTCCCCCCGATTGCACGGGCCGTAAACTACGGGATTCGATTGATTCCGCTTCGTTTCCCCTTGGTCGTCGCCGTGCCTGCCGTTCTCGCCGCCGCGCCGCCCCGGTCCCGCCCCTCGCGGAGGTTCGCACCCTTGCAAGACGCGATTGAAAAGGCTGCCGTGCTCATCGAGGCGATGGGCTGGATTCGCGAGTTCCGCGACAAGGTGACCGTCATCAAGCTCGGCGGTTCGGTCATGGAGGAGCCCGAAGCCCTGGCCAACCTGCTGGTGGACATCGTGTTCATGGAGACCGTCGGCATGCGGCCGATCATCGTCCACGGCGGCGGGGCGGCGATCACCCGCGCGATGGCCGAGGCGAAGATCGAAGCCCGGTTCATCCAGGGCCGTCGCTACACCGACGAGGCGACCCTTGCGATCGTCGAGAGGGTGCTCGCCGGCGAGATCAATGAATCGATCGCCGCGCGGATCGAGGAGTTCGGCGGGCGGGCGATGCCGCTTAACTTCGCCGGCCCCGCGAACAACAATGTCCTGTTCGGCGAGCGGCTGACGCTCTCCGGCCCCGACGGTGCGTCCGTCGACCTCGGCGCCGTGGGGACCGTGACGCGGGTCAATCGCGAGGTGCTCGACAACCTCACCTTCGCCGGCCAAGTGCCGGTGATCCCCTCGATGTGCGAGACCGACTCGGGCGAGCGGCTCAACGTCAACGCCGACACCGCTGCGACGGCCGTCGCCCAGGCGGTCGGGGCCGAAAAGCTGGTCTTCTTGAGCGACGTGAACGGCGTGCGCCGCGACAAGGACGACCCGGAGTCGCTCATTCATTCGCTTACCGCCGGCGAAGCCCGCGCCCTGATCGCCGACGGCAGCATCGAAAGCGGCATGATCCCCAAGGTCGAAGCGTGCCTGGAAACGCTCAGCCGCGGGGTACGAAAGATCCACATCATCGACGGCCGCCTGCGCCACTCGCTGCTGTTGGAAATCTACACCAATCGCGGCGTCGGCACCGAACTGGTGGCCGAACCTGCGTGAACGACCTGGCGTCTTCCCAACAACCGTTCCTGATTTCAATACGCTTACGCAAAGACGCAGGATGAACGCGGAGCGTCGCGCTCTGCGTCCTTGTCGCCGCTGCGTCAGTCCCTTTCCGACCTGGAGTGTCGTGTGTCCGTCGCCGCCGCCAGCATGTCGCCTGAAACCGCCGCATTGTTCGAGGAGTACGTGATCCCCAACTACCGCCGGTACGAGATCTCGCTCGTGCGGGGGGAGAACTCGCTCGTCTGGGACGATCAGGGGAACCAGTATCTCGACTTCTTTCCCGGCTGGGGCTGCAATCTGTTGGGGCACTGTCCGCCGGCAGTCGTCGCGGCCGTGCAGGAGCAGGTCGCCGAGCTGATCCACGTCCCCAACAGTTGGCACATGGAAGCCCAGGGGCGGTGGGCCAAGCTGCTCAGCGAACGCTCGTTCGGCGGCAAGGCGTTCTTCTGCAACTCAGGGGCCGAGGCGAACGAAGCGGCCATCAAGCTCGCCCGACTCCACACCCCCAAGCACAAGTACAAGATCGTCACCTTCGAGGGGGGCTTTCACGGTCGAACCTACGGCGCCACCAGCGCCACGGCCCAGCCGAAATACCACGAGGGGATCGGCCCGCTGGCGCCCGGGTTCATGTATTGCCCCTTCGGCGATCTCGACGCGGTGCGGGCGAAAGTCGACGACGAAACGTGCGCGATCCTGGTCGAGCCGATCCAGGGGGAAGGGGGCATCCGCATCGCTCCCCCCGGGTTCCTCGAAGGGCTGCGCGCAATCGCCGACGAGCGCGAGTTGGTGCTGGTCTTCGATGAAGTCCAAGCCGGCTGCGGCCGCACGGGACGTTGGTTCGCCTACCAGCACTTCGGCGTCACGCCCGACGTGATGACGCTCGCCAAGAGCCTCTGCGGCGGCGTCGCGGGGGCGGCGATGCTGTGCAAGAAGGAGCTCGCCCCCAGTTTGCGCCCCGGGATGCACGCCGCGACGTTCGGCGGAAACCCGCTGGCCGCTCGGGCGGGGATCGCCACGATCGAAACCATCGAGCAGGAAGGCCTTCTCAAACGGACCGTCGAGTTGGGCGAACTGTTCCGCCGCGAGTTGGCCCCGTTGGTCGACGAATTGCCGGTCGTGGTCGAGTTGCGGCAGATCGGCCTGATGATCGGACTGGAACTGGCCGTCGACGCCACGCCGATCGTCCAGCGGTGCCTGGAACGCCGCTTGCTGATCAACGCGACCCAGGGGACGGTCGTCCGCCTGCTGCCGGCGATGACGCTGTCCGACGATCAGGTTCGCGAAGGGTGCGCGATTCTCGCAGACGCGCTGCGCAGCTACACGCCATAATACTCAATCGCATTCCTGTCACCGCGGAGGTCGCCGAAGACGCACAGCCGAGAGAGCGATTGGGAACGAGTGCGGGTCTTCGCGTGCACTTCCCGTTTCTGCTTTCCGCACGTGTCCTCCGTGGCGAATCGTCTGCCCCGTTTTTCAGAGTCCCGCCATGCGACATCTGTTGTCCGTCGACAATCTGACCTCCAAGGAAATCCAGCGGATCTTCGCGATCAGCGCGGATCTGAAGCAGAAGTATCGCGAAGGAGTCCGCGAGCCGTTGTTGCCGGGGCGGGTGATGGCATTGCTGTTCGAAAAACCGTCGCTGCGGACCCGGGTCAGCTTCGAAGCGGGGATGACCCACCTCGGCGGGGCGAGCCTGATGCTCGGCGACGATGCAGGGTTCGGCAAGCGCGAAACGATCGCCGACTTCACGCGCGTGTTGAGCGAGATGGTCGACGTGATCGTCGTTCGGGCCAAGGCTCACGCCACCGTCGAGGGGGTCGCCAAGCACGCTGCCTGCGCGGTCATCAACGGCTTGACCGACCGTTCGCACCCTTGCCAGGCGCTGGCCGACGTGTTCACGGTCCGCGAGCAATTCGGCACGCTGGAGGGTGCGAAGATCGCGTGGGTCGGCGATGCGAACAACGTGTCGCGGAGCCTGGCCATGGCCTGTGCGCTGTTGGGAGTGTCGTTCGCCGCGGCGACTCCCCCTGGGTACGAGTTCGACGAAAAGTTCCTCGCTGAGTGCCGCGCCGCGGCGCCCGACGCCAAGATCTTGGCGACGCACGACCCCCGCGAAGCGGTCGCCGGGGCCTCGGCCGTGTACACCGACGTCTGGGCGAGCATGGGTCAGGAAGCCGAGCAGACGCAACGCAAGGCCGACTTCGCCGCTTACCAGGTCAACGGCGAGTTGATGAAGGCCGCGGGGAGCGCGGCCCGGTTCATGCACTGTTTGCCGGCCCGTCGGGGCGAGGAAGTGACCGACGAAGTGATGGACAGTCCCTACAGCATCGTCGTCGAGCAGGCGGCCAATCGCATGCATGTGCAAAAGGGCGTGCTCGTGTGGCTGTTGGGGGCGCAGTCCTGAAGCCAGGGGCGACTCCCGCCGACGAGCGGGGGCAGTCAGCCCTCTGGCTGCCGCTTGCGGCGATTTCCGTATTACCCTGTTGAAAGTCCCGCGCATGCCGAACGACCACCGCCCTGCCGACGCCCTTCGCCGTTGGTCGATTGAACCCGCTCCGTACGGCGCCGCGCTCGGGCGGGTGATCGTCGGCGCCGGCCGGACCACGGTGCTGTGCACCGCGAGCGTCGCCGAGGAGGTTCCCCCCTGGATGAAAGGGCAGGGACGCGGCTGGGTCACGGCCGAGTACAACATGCTCCCGGGCAGCACCGCCCCGCGCAAACCTCGCGAACGGAGCGGAAAGGTCGACGGCCGAACGACGGAAATCCAGCGGCTGATCGGCCGCAGCCTGCGGGCGATCATCGACTTGGACGCCCTGGGGGAGCGGACAGTCACGATCGATTGCGACGTGCTTGAGGCGGACGGCGGAACCCGCACGGCGTCGATCACCGGCGGGTACGTGGCGCTCGCCCGGGCGCTCGCCGCGGTCGAGTCCTTCGCCGATGGAGAGCTTCCGCTTCGCGACAGCGTCGCCGCGGTCAGCGTCGGCGTCGTGGGAGGGCGGCCAGCGTTGGATCTCGACTACGAGCAGGACTTCGCCGCCGAAGTGGACATGAACGTCGTCATGACCGGCGCAGGGCGATTCGTCGAGGTCCAAGGGACCGGCGAGGAGGCGACCTTCGACGACGAACAGTTGCAGGCGATGTTGTCGCTTGCCAAACGGGGCATCGTCGAGTTGGTTGCGCTGCAGCGGTCGGCCGTCCGGGCCTAACTGGGAAAGGACGTGGGGATTTGCGCGCGGACCGATGCACATATTCGCCCGCGCAAGAGGCAATCCTGAAACGTGCTTGTCCCCCAGCATGAACCGTGTCCAAGCCGGGAACTCGACTCGGCGCATAAAAAGCGAGCGTTCATGTAGAACGCTCGCTTTGGAACTAATCGATTGGGCCCGGCAGAGCCGTAGCTTAGAATCCGCCGAGGCCGCCGCCCCCCCCGCCGAGGCCGCCCCCGCCCCCGCCGCCGATGCCGCCAGCGCCGCCGCCGGCGCCACCGCCGCCAACCTGCTGGCTGGCGCCGGAAAACGTGAAGGTCGTCACGTTGCCGATGCCCGAGAAGTTGGGGGCCGCAGTGATGCGAACATAGCGGCGATCGGCCGAGACCACGGCTTGCGCCTGCATGGTCGTGCCGTCGGGCAGCGTCTGGATGATCGGCATGAAGCCGACGGCCCCGCCAAGGGCCAGTCCCAACTGACGTCGCAGGCCGAGTCCGAGATTCGACCCGCTGTTGTTGCCGCCGACGGTCGGATCGGAGAGCGATCCCAACTGCTGACTGAGCAGGGCCCGGCCGACGGCTTCTTGCCGCGACACGGCTTGAGCCAATTGTTGATTCGCCAGGGGCTCGATCCGGCGACCTTGTTCCAGCGTGAACAGCACGACCGAGTCGTCGTCCCCCACGGGGATGAACTGCCGTTCGTGCTTTTCGTTTTGACTGCGGTAATTCAGATAGACGTCGACGGCCACCTTGTCGGCGACCAACTCGCCCCAAACTTTGCGAACTCGCACCTTGTACTCGCCGGCAAAGCCCTGCGAACAGACGTACGTTTCGCTGAAGCCGTCGGGGCTTGGCTGTTCATAGTTGGCGTAGGAGTCTCCCAGGCAAACCCCGCCGCCGGCGGTGCGTTGCTGCTGCAGCGAGCAGACGGCGCCGGTGGGGTCCTCGACTAGCAGGTCGACGTCGGCCTCGCCCGACCACGAGACGCGGACGACGCAGTCGCGGATGAGGGCCGCGTCCAATTCCTGCTGATAGGCGGCGAGGGTCTCGTTGTCGCCCGACTCGCGGTATTGGTCGACCAGGGCTTTGGCGGCTCGTACCGCCGCGGTTTGGACCGCTTCCTGCTCCCTCGGCCACGCCTGGCGCAAAATGCCCAAAGTAGCCCAGCGGATGCCCTCGGGATTCTCGGCCCGTTGCGCCGCGGCCAACCCGCAGGCGTACGCCTCGAAGTTCAGCGGAGCCGCCTTGACGACCTGCCGGTACACGTCAACCGCCCGTTGATCGAGCCCGATGTGGGACAGGTACGCTGCGATCAGCATCAATTCATC
The DNA here is from genome assembly GCA_019636345.1 of Pirellulales bacterium. Taxonomy (NCBI): domain Bacteria; kingdom Pseudomonadati; phylum Planctomycetota; class Planctomycetia; order Pirellulales; species Pirellulales bacterium. Next base: position 79,234 of record JAHBXQ010000002.1, read on the forward strand.
GGGCGAGGTGCTGAAGTCGCAAGCCGACATCACGGCCCGCTCGACCTCGATTTGCGGGCGCCCGTCGAGTTCCATGGCAATGCCCAGCGTTTCGTACATCCACGGTTGAGGTTGCCCGTTGCGGAGCGCGGCCTGGACCAGGGCGATCGCCTGGTCGAACCGATTTTTGCTCATGAGAGTTTTGGCGGCACGGCGGACCGCGGTCGGGTCGAGCCGCTGGGAACTGAACTGCTGCTGCCAGAATTCGGCCGGGGCGAGCGATTCGTCGAGGACGATCCCCTTGGCGAGCACGGTGGTTTTGCCAGTCGTCTCGGCAACAGCTTCCGAGTCCGGGGTTTTGGGAGCAGCTGTTGCAGGTTGGATTTGGACGTCGTCGGGCACGGCGAAGAATCCGCCGCCGCCGCCCATGCCGCCGCCTCCCATGCCGCCACCCATGCCTCCCATGCCGCCGCCCATTCCGCCCCCCATACCGCCGCCCATGCCGCCGCCCATGCCGCCGCCCATGCCGCCGCCCATCATGCCGCCGCCCATCATGCCGCCGCCGAGCTGCTCAATCGGCAACACGAGGTCGGCGACCGGGTAGACTTTGACCTGCAGCCGCTGCCCGGCTTCATCTTCAGACGTGATCAGCAGCACTTCGTTGTCGATGATGTAGGTCAGGTCCTCGACCTCCTTGAGCATCAGTTCGAGCGCCGAGCGGAGCGAGATGTTCGAATAATCGACGGAAATTTCCACCTCGGGGCTGATGGCCAGCGCATCGAGGGCCGTGCGATCGAACACGATCGGGATCTCGTAGTCGTCCGAGATCGCGGCGGTGATCTGGTTGAGCGGCGTTTCGATGTACTGCAGAGGTTGGATCAGCGGTTTGCGCAGTGCATCGTAGATCCGCGACTCGGCCTCTCCCTGGCTTTTCAGGTCCACCGCGGCGTAGCGCTTCTTGCGGCGATTGCTCAGCTCTTCCCAAATCTGCGCTTCGGGGTAGATGATCGGCGGGTTGTCCGGGAACGGGATGTGGGACAGTTCGATCTGGTACATCGCGTCGAACGCCGCGGCGTGCCGGGCCGAGCGGGCGACTTGCTGCAGGTAGTGGTGCCGTTTGTGACGCGACCACAACGTCGCCATCCGAGCGGTGACGCCGTCGGGGTCGATTTCTTCGACGATCGCGGCGACTTCTTCGGCCTCGACGTACTTGCGTTCGTCCATCAGCGCGTTGAAACGGTCCATAAGCTGCTTCTCGCGCTCGATGCGGCGAGCGAGACGATCGTCGAGCACCCGCCGTTCGCGGGCCGCCGCCAGTTCCTGCTGCTTTTGCCGGTTCAGTTCATCCAGAAGCGACGACTGGCGGCGAGCCTCTTTCATGGCGATTTGCAGCTTGTCGACCAACTCGGCGCGGCGAGCCGGATCAATGTTGGCCGTCTTGTTGACGTTGTCGAGTTGCAGCTTGAGATCCTGGATCACCAGCGCCGGCTCGGTCCGCATCCGGCGCCGGGCGTCGATGACGACGTTTTCGATCTCCTTTTGCAGCATCTGGGCGAAGACGCGCCGCTCTTGTTCCACCTCGTCCAGGAAGGCGCCCCCCTGCGGGACGTTGCTGAGCAGCGAGGGATCGTCGAGCAAGCTGGCCCGGGGCCCGCTTGGGACGGCGATGCCAGGGCCAACGCCTTCGGCCGCCGGCGGATTGACGAGGATGATGCCTTGGTCTCCGGTTGCCGGCTCGGCGGCGGACTCGACGACGACGCTGCCGTCCTCGAGCACCGTGCCGGGAACCGGGGCGCCCGAGTCGACCGGCGCCCCGAACGGATCGTCCGATTCGACGATCGCCTGGACCGTGCGGGCCTGAATGTTGCCCGGGTCGGCCTGCAGCACGGCTTTGATGATGCGGCCCGCGGTCTTGCGGTCGCCCGATGCGGCCGCCTGCTCGGCGAGCATCGTGAGTTGATCGACTTTGGCGCCAATGACGCGGGCCGTTTCCGCGAGTCCGGCGGTCCCGACGGTCGGCAGCGACAACCCGTCGTCGCCGCGTGCCTCCGCGACGATCGTGGCAAGGAACGCCCGATCGGCGTGCGAGTCCTCGGGGGTCACTGTCCAGACGTGCTGGACGCCGGCGGCGTCGACCACCTCGATCGCGAGCTTGCCTGCGAGTTGATCCTCAGTCTCGCCGAGGACGATCGTATCGCGATCGCTTCGCAAGGGGAGCACGGCGGCGGGATAGGTCCGACCCAACGCGGCGGGCAACTTTTGCGACTTCGGCCAGACGACCATGGCGCGAGTCCATTCGGCCAGCGAGCGCCCCGCAATTTGGGCATTGCGGAGATTCTCGTCCCGGGCGCGAGCGTCGGTGATTCCCGCTTCGTCGTCCTGCCACACCATCGGTTCGGCGACGTACAGATTGCCTCCCGTTTGATTGGCGAGCACCGCCAAGAGCGGAACGTCGACCTGCGGGCCGATGGCGTAGCTGTTCACCGGGATTTGAGCGGCTCGAAGCCGCTCGACCACGGGCCGCAGCGTGGGGGCGTCGAGCAGGTTCGCCATGCTCACGCCGTCGCCGATGTAGACGACCGCGCGGCGCTTGGCGGAGGATTTCTCAAAGGCCTTGGCGGCGGCGTCGAGCGCACCGACCATGTCGGTCGAGCCGAGCGGTTCGCGGGCCAGGATCGCCGCGGCGGCGCTTATGGCCGTCTCGGTCGAGGCGGGAACGAAATCCTCGCCCAGCGGCTTCGCTTCCAGATCGACGGCGAGAACGCGAATCCGATCGCCGCTGCGAAGCTGTCCGACGAGCGACTCGAGGGCGGCGACCGCGGTTTCGCGATACGCGCCTTGCTGGCTGGCCGAGGTGTCGAACAACACGACGACGTCGGCCGGCTCGTGGGCCGTCGCCGGCAGGTCGGCCGACAGACTCAGGGCGTAGAACGCCTCGTCGCCTTGTTGGAAGGGGACGAGGCGGGCGGACTCGGCCGCCAGGGTCGGAGCGACTTCCAACGACGCGACCGCGACGAGGGCGGCGCAACTCACGCGACAAGCGATCGAGAAGCGACGGAGCAACATGGCAACGATCCGGTGGGAAAACGAGCGGTGCGCAAACTGCCGTGTTCCGGTAGCGGCAGTCGCGGGCACGCGCAGAGAATGCCTGTTCAGCGGGCGGTGAATTGTCGTAAACCGCCGGCCTCTCCCAGTTTAAGCTGATCCGCCCCCCCAAGCCAGAATAAAGTGCCAGATTGCCGGGCGGCGCGGGGCGAAACCGACCGGACGGGCGCCGCTCCCTGCCTCGGTCGGGCCGTCGGGCCGGGCGACCCGGATGACCGTTGCAAGCGGGAAGGCGCCGACGGACGCCCCTGGTCAGCGACGCGCGGACCGGCCGGCTGAGACTGGGGAGTCTTTCCACAGTCGGGGGCGGGGCACTTGCGGGTTCGGGGGCGGGGGATCATCCTCAACGCTTCCCCCTCACCGACGGCCGCCGGGATCGCCGTGCTCTTCACCATCACAGGTACGATCGAAGCGCCGTTGGGGCTGATCTCGCTCTCCGCCGAGGGGGTGATCGCCCTGGCGACGACCGTCGGGGTGTTCCTGGCGATGCAACTTCGACGGCGGGCGCCGATCGAGGCGTTGTTCCTCTCCGGATTGGTCGTGGTGACCCTGACCGGCGTCATCACTCCCAAACAGGCCTTGTCGGGGTTTTCTTCCAGCGCCGTGATCCTCATCGGCGCGTTGTTCGCCGTGTCGGCGGGATTGCGGAATACGGGGGCCCTCGATTGGGTGGGCAATCGACTCCTCGGTCGCGCCACGAACGAGCGGGGCGCCCTGACGCGGTTGGCGCTGACGATCCCCCCCGTGTCGGCCTTTGTGCTCAACACGCCCTTGGCGGCGATGATGGGCCCGGTGGTCGTCGACTGGTGCCGGCGACGAGGCGTGTCGCCGTCGCGGCTCATGTTGCCCTTGAGTTACCTGACCATCTTGGGCGGGGTGTGCACGCTGATCGGCACGAGCACGACCCTGGTGGTCAACGCCAAGTTGGTCGATCTCGATCCTGGGCGCTACGCCAACGTCCAGCCGGAGCGGATTCGCGAGTTGTCGTTGTTCGACGTCACGCAGGTCGGCGTGCCGGTGGCGCTGATCGGGACGGCCTATGTGCTGCTGATCGCGCCCCGATTGCTGCCGGAGCGCGACGACTTGATCGAGCGGTTCGACGAACATCGCCGCGACTACTTGGTCGACATGACGGTGCTTCCCTCCTGTCCGCTGATCGGAAAGAGCGTGCAGGACGCGGGGTTGCGGGCGCTGCCGGGGCTGTTTCTGGTCGAGATCGACCGCAGCGGCGAGACGATCACTCCCGTTTCGCCGGGCGATCGCGTCCACGCGGGCGATCATCTCGTATTCACCGGGGTGGTCTCGACGATCGCCGATCTCGAGCGAATTCCCGGGTTGGTTCCCGCGGCGGACGACAGCTTCGAACATCGCCCGGCGGATCGGGTGCAGCGCCAATTGACCGAGGCGGTCCTGTCTCGCACCTCGCCGCTGATCGGTCAGACGGTGAAGGAGGCCGACTTTCGCCAACGATACAACGCCGCGATCGTCGCGGTGCACCGCAACGGCGAACGGCTGAGCAACAAAATCGGCGCCATCCGCCTGGAACCCGGGGATACGCTGTTGTTGCAGACGCGCCCTGAATTCGTCGACGCCCACCGGCATAGTCGCGATTTCTATTTGGTGAGCCGAGTCGGGGCGCCGACGGCGCGGCGGCACGATCGGGCGCTGTTGGCGATGCTGTTGTTTCTGGCCTTGATCGTCTGGCTGGTGATCAGCAGCGTGGCGCCGGGGGCCTTGCCGTGGGGGAACGTCATGCAAGCCGACGTGAAGCCGATTGCGGCGATCGCGGTGGTGCTGGCGATGATCGGCACGCGCTGCTTCACCACGTCGGCCGCGCGGGGCGCCGTCGATTGGCAGGTGTTGTTGATCATCGGCGCGGCGCTGGGGCTGGGGCAGGCGCTCGACGAAAGCGGCGCCGCCCGCTGGATCGCCGGGCAACTGGTCCGCGTCGCGTCGACCGCCGGGTTCACCCCCGCTTGGCGACCCTTCGTCCTGTTGGCGGTCGTCTACGTGCTGACGCAATTGCTGACCGAGGCGATCTCGAACGTCGCCGTGGCCAGCATCATGATCACGATCGGCGTCAACGTGGCCAACGAGGGGCACTACGACCCGCGGGCGTACATCGTTGCGGTCACCATGGCCGCGAGTTTGAGCTTCGCCACGCCGATCGGATACCAAACGAACCTGATGGTGATGGGGCCCGGGGGGTACTCGCCGCGGGACTATCTCAAGGTCGGGTTGCCGCTGTCGCTGGCGGCGACGCTGACGTCGCTGGCGGCGATTGCCTGGGCGTTCCCCCTGGCGGGCTGACAATCGCACCCGCCCGCAAGCCTCTCGGGGGATTGCCAGCGAACCAGGATCGGGGGAGATTCGTAGGGACGGCAGCAAACGCTGCTGGCGCGCAAGCCGCAGCCACGTTCATTTTTCCAGGGAGATCGGCGAGCCATGAGTCGGCGGCGGATGTCGGCATTTGCCGGCCTGTTTTTCGTGTTGGGGGTCGGCGTCGGGGGCTGGATTGCCGGCGCCGGAGTCGACCCCGACCCGACCGTCTCTGCTCGGGCCCAGTCGGCGATCGCTTCCGGCCCGGCCAACGGAGCAGCGGGGGCCGACGCTGCGCCATGGTCCGTCCCCCTCGTCGCGGAACCGGTCGAGCTGACCCCCGAAGAGCGGAGAAACATCCAGGTCTACGAGACGGCCAACCGCAGCGTGGCCTACATCGACACGCGGGTCGTGACCCGGGACCCCCTGTTTCACATGGCCCACTCGTCCGAGGGGTCCGGCTCCGGGGCGGTGCTCGATCGTCAGGGTCACATCATCACGAACTACCACGTGGTCGACGGCGCCCAGCAAATTGCCGTCACGTTGGCCTCGAACAACGTCTATCCGGCGACGCTCGTCGGCCGTGACAAAGAGCAAGATATCGCAGTGCTCAAGATCGACGCGCCTGCGGATGAGTTGTTTCCCGTGCAGTTCGGCTCGTCCGAGCAATTGCGGGTGGGGCAGCATGTGTACGCGCTGGGGAACCCCTTCGGGTGGGACGGAACGCTGACCTCGGGGATCATTTCGAGCCTCAATCGCAATTTGCCCAGCCGCGTGGCGGGGCGAGTCATGCAATCGCTGATCCAGACCGATGCGGCGATGAACCCCGGAAATTCCGGGGGACCGCTTCTGGACAGCAGCGCCCGGATGGTCGGCATGTGCGTCGCAATCGCGACCCGCACGGGCGAGAACACGGGGGTCGGGTTCGCGATCCCCATCGACCGCATCAAGCAGATCCTGCCGCAGCTCATCGAGCACGGTCGCGTCGTGAAGGCCGACATCGGCATCACGCACGTCATGGAGACCAACGCGGGGCTGGTCGTGGCGCAGCTCGCGGAAGGGGGCCCGGCCGAGCGGGCGGGGCTCCGCGGTTTCCAGGTGCAGGTCGAGCAGCGCCGGATCGGCGGGGTCGTGTATCGGACGACGTCGACCGATCGCTCGAGCGCCGACCGGATCGTCGCCGTCGACGGCAAGCCGATGCGGACCGGGGTGCAATTTCGGGACACGATCTGGGAATACAAACCGGGCGACACGGTGACGCTGTCGGTGATTCGCGAGGGGCGTCAGGTCGATGTGCCGGTGACGTTGGGATCGAACTGACGAAGCGCCGGCTCTCCGTTGTCGGTTTGAGCGCGCAGGCCCGATTGCATTTGGAAGCGGCCCCAGGAACGATTTCCGTAGGGGCTTTCGTTGCGAGTAGGGAAAGCCGAAGCGTCGGCGTCTTGCGCGGCGCCAGCATCGGCGCCGCGGCGTATTTCTGGGGATTTCTCCCCGCCGGGGGCGGCGTTTCCGGGTGAAAAATTTGCCTCGGGGTCAGCGACTGCCCTTGACCCTCTCTCGGGGCACTTGTATTTAACCCCCCGCTTTTCAGACCGAATCGACGTCCGGCGCGGACGCTGCGCGGGGAAGTAAGTCCCGCGGAGATCGCTCGCACCGGCGTCGCGACCGTTCCCAGTGCCCTGAGGCGTTAGATCGACCATGCCCACGTCACCCGACACTCGTCGCGACGTCGATTCTCGGAGAGTTTCCCCAGGCGCGATTGGGCGCCGCGAAAGGAGCAGCATCGTGAAGGGGTTCATTCACTGCGTCGTCGCCCTGGTCGCGATCGTCGGCCCGCAACTCGCTGCGGCACAGCAAGCGAGCCAGCCGACGCCGCAATCGCGCGACGGGGTCGACGCAATCCTGGCCGGCGCCCGCGCCGCGATGCAAGCGGGCGATCTCGCCGCCGCCGAGAAGCTGCTCGGCGAGGCGGAACGCTCGGGGGTCCGGTACCCGATGCTGAACTTCGGCGACACTCCGGCCAAGCTGCGGCGCGACCTGGACGCGATGCGCGACCAGCGAGGCAAGGCGCCTGCGACCGCCAAGCCGACCGCCGGCGGCGACGTTGCCGCTCAACTGGGCGGGACGGGCAATCCGTTCCGCGCTGCGGCTCCTGCGGTCGCCGGTCCCGAGCAGTCCGATGCCAAGAACGCGGCCGAGCAGTCGCTGATTGCGGCGCGGCGGGCGCTGTCGGTCGGAGATCTGGCCCAAGCTCAACAGCATCACGCCCAGGCCCAAGCGAGCGGGGCGTCGTTTGACAGCGGGTTTGACTCGCCGCAGCGGGTCGCCGAAGCGATCGAGCAACTGGCCCAGATCCGGGAACTTAAGAAATCGCCCAGCAGCGAAGGGGCGTGGCGGCAAAGCTACGCTCGCTTCTTGCTGACGCAGGCCGACGTCTTGGCAAGTTGGAACGATCTCGCTGCGGCCGATCGGACGGCCCACGAGGCGGGACAACTCGACCCCCGCGCGAAGGTCGGGGGGCTGACGCCGGCGCTGGTGTTGGCTCGAATCGATCAACTTCGTGCCGGCAAGTCGACGCCTCCGGCGGCTCCGCAACAACCGCAAGGGGACCAAGGATTGGCCGAGGCGAAGGAGCAGACCCGGCAACTCCTGGCGGCGAGCCGGAATGCGCTCCGCACGGGGAATCTGACCGAGGCGGAACAGCTGGCGGCGCAGGCGAGCGCCCTGGGGGTTCCGGACGAACAGTTCGCCCCCCAGGAGGATCGACCGGCCAAATTGGCGGCCGATCTGACCCGCGCCCGGATGGAATTGCAGACCGTTGCCCCCGCGAGCGCCGAGCTCCCGGTTCGGCAGCCGTCGGCGGCGCCGCAGCCGTCCTCCGACCGCTACGGGACGACGAAGCTGACGCAGTTCGAGTCGGAAGAAATCCAACCGTTGCCGGCGCTGGAGGACGAGCCGCTGGCGGCTCCTCTGACCGGCGATGCGCTGAGCATGCTAGAAGCGGGGGAAGCGGCGCTCCGGGCTGGTGATCGGGCCGGGGCCCTGGAGTCGTTCCAGGCCGCGTACCAGCGGCGCAACCAACTCGACGTCTTGTCGCAGCAACGGCTCCAGGGGCACTTGCAGATGCTGTCGGTCGGCGTCGGCGGGGCGAGCTCGCCACGAGCCGCGGCGAGCGGCGGCGACGACCTCATGAACGCGGCGAGCGCGGGCCAGACGGTCGCCGCCCGACAATTGTCGGCCGAGATCGGCAAACGCCAGTCCGAAGCGGAGAAGATCCGCACGAAGGATCCGACCAAGTCGCTCGAAATCCTCCGCGAGGCGCGGAAGATGGTCGAGGATTCGCAGCTCGACGCCGGGATGCAGCAGCAACTGTTGCGCCGCGTCGACATGAGTCTCAGCGAAACCGAACGCTACATCAAGGATCACAAATCCGAATTGGAGCTCAACGCCACCAACAAGGCGATCCTCGACGACATCGAGCGCGAGCGGATCGTCAAGGTGCAGGTCCAGCAGCGAATCGCGACGCAGGTCAACGAGTGCAACAAGCTCATGGACGAGCATCGCTACGCCGAGGCCGAGGTCATTGCCAAGCGGCTGTACGACATGGCGCCCGACGATCTGGTCGTCCAGCAGTTGTGGCTCCACTCCAAGACGGTGCGTCGCTTGAGGCAGCAGGAAGAATACCGCAACCAGAAGGAAGACGGCTTTGTTCGCGTCATGGAAGACATCCATAAGACCGCGGGCGAAGCGCTGGTCGATTCGACCTCGCCGATCACCTACGGTTCCTCGTGGGACGATATCGTCAAGCGCAAGGGCGCCGACTCCGGCCAGGATCGCCGCAGCGAGCGGGAGATCGAGATCGAGCGCAAACTGCAAACTCCCGTGCTGCCCAAGTACATCGACGCACCGCTGTCGCAGGTGGTCGAGGGACTGTCCGAGCTGGCGGGCATCAACATCGTGCTCGACCCGCTGGGGATGAGCCAGGAAGGGGTCCGTACGGACACCGAGGTGACGCTGAATTTGCCGCAGGAGATCTCGCTCAAGAGCGCGCTCAAGCTGATCCTGACGCCGCTGCACCTCACCTACACGATCAAGAACGAAGTGCTGCAAATCACCAGCGACCAGATCGCCGCCGGAGACCGCAAGGTCCGGGTGTACGACGTGGCCGACTTGGTGATTCCGATTCCCAACTTCGTGCCGACGAACAACATTGGTCTGCAGGGGCTGCTGAACGACGCCTACGCTGCGATGGGTTACGGCCCGGGCGGCGGAATGATGGGAGGCGGGCCGGTGGCGGTCGTCGCGGGGAATCGCCCCGGGCAGGTCGCCGGGCCGCTGAAGAACGGAGTCCTCGCCCAGCAATTCGGCGCCCCGGGCAGCCCCGGCAACGCCATGTCCGGCAGCGGACCCGGCGGTTTGGGCGGCGCTGCCAGCGCGGACTTCGACTCGCTCATCGATCTGATCACCTCGACCGTCGCTCATGACAGTTGGATGGAAAACGGCACGGGGGAAGGCGAAATCCAACCCTTCCCCACGAACCTGAGCCTAGTCATCAGCCAGACGCAGCCGGTCCACGAGCAGATCGCCGACCTCCTGGAGCAGTTGCGCCGACTGCAGGATCTGCAGGTGACGATTGAGGTGCGATTCATCCGGCTCACCGACAGCTTCTTCGAGCGAATCGGCGTCGACTTCGACTTCAACATCGAAGACGGCACCGGGCTCTCGACCAATCCGAACCGTCCCGGGGCGATCTTTACGGGCAGTTCGTTCGAACCGCCGCGAGCCAGCGCTACGGTGGGCATCAGCGGCACTCCGGCCGGGCCGAATCCGGAATTCACGGTCGACCTCGACATGCCGTTCCGTCAAGGAAGCTTCGGCATCACGCGGCCGCAGTTCGGTCAACCCAGCGATGACGCGGGCGGTTCGTTCGGCTTCGCGATCTTGAGCGACATCGAAGCCTTCTTCGTCATCAACGCCGCCCAGGGCGACCGCCGGGCCAATGTGCTCCAGGCGCCCAAAGTGACGCTGTTCAACGGCCAGCAAGGTTTGGTAGTCGACTCGGCGTTCGTGCCGTTCGTGATCAGCGTGATCCCGGTCGTCGGCGAGTTCGCCGCGGCTCAACAGCCGGTCATCGTCGTGCTGTCCGAAGGGACGATGATGAGCGTGCAGGCGGTCGTGTCGAATGATCGCAAGTACGTGCGACTGACGCTCGTGCCGTTCTTCAGCTCGATCGGCGAGGTGCGCGAGTTTACCTTCGAGGGGTCCGAGTCGGTCTCGACCTCGAGCAACACGACCGACGCCAACGACGACGGCGGCAACGAGAACAATCAGCAATCGGAGACCAGAACCCGTAGCGGCACCACGGTGCAGTTGCCGACGTTCCAGGTGATCTCGGTCAGCACGACTGTCAGCGTCCCCGACGGCGGCACCGTGCTGCTGGGCGGCATCAAGCGACTGCGCGAGGGCCGCAACGAGTTCGGCATTCCGCTGTTGTCGAAGCTGCCGTACATCGACCGACTGTTCCGCAACGTCGGCATCGGCCGCGAGACCGACAGCCTGATGATGATGGTGACGCCGCACATCATCATCCAGGAGGAGGAGGAAGAGCGGCTCGGGATCAACACCCCGTAACGTTCTTCTCCGCGACAAGCTGTGGTAGAATCCCCGCTGCGGCGGTTCGACGTCAGTCGGATCGCCGCAGCGGTTTTTTGTGGGATCGCCGACGAGAGCGAGTTTGGAGAGGACATGTCGCCGCGAATGATGGTCGTCGCCGGAGCGCTGCTTGCGGGACTCGGGGTCGGGCTGGGCGCCTTCGGGGCCCACGGCCTGACCAATCTGCTCGGACGATTAGGCCGCGCGGAGAACCTTGCGCAACGATCGGATTGGTTTGAGACGAGCGTGAAGTACCACTTGTTTCACGGCTTGGCCGTCGTCGTCATCGGCGCGTTGGGCGTCGCCGATCCGACGCGACGGTACGATGCGGCCGCCTGGGCGTTGATCGTCGGAATCGTCCTCTTCAGCGGATCGCTCTATGCGATGACGCTGGGCCCCGACGCGTGGCGGAAGCTGGGGATGATCACGCCGCTTGGGGGATTGGCGTTTTTGTTCGGGTGGGGACTGATCGCGTGGCGGGCGTGGCGCTAAGCCGCAAGCGGGTCGCTTGCGGCCTAGCGCGCACGGATCCGGTTCTCAGACCGCCTGCAGGCACTCGAGCTCCTTCGCCAGTCGCTTGCGGGCGACGTGGAGTCGGCGCTTGATCGTGCCCACCGGGGCGGCGAACGCATCGCTCATCTCGATCAACGATTGGCCGTCGAGGTAAAACGCCACGAGCGTGCTGCGGTCGAGGTTCGCCAACCGATCGAGTCCCTCGTGGAGCTGATCGATCCGCTCGCGCGACAACAGCGAGGCGAGCGGCGCTTCCCACTCGCCGTCGACCGACTCGAGCGTCTGCGGTTCGACCGCCACCGACGGCGGTCGCCGGGTGCAGCGGTTGATCGACTGTCTCACGGCGATCGAGCGCAACCATCCGGGGAATGCGGCCGGCTCCTCGAGCTGCTCCAGCTTCTGGAACGCCTTGATGAAGACCTCCTGAGAGGCTTCCTGCACCTCGGCGTAGTCGCGCAGCCGCTGCCAGCAGACGCCGTGGACCATCCGCTCGAACCGGTCGACGAGCGCGCCGAAGGCGTCGCTGTCGCCGGCCTGGGCGGCGGTCACCAAGTCCGCGGTCGGGGTTTCGTTCCAATCGAGATCGAGCGCTTGGTATTCGGGGGCTTCGCAGGCCATGGTTCTCTCGGGCGCTGGTCCCTGCGCGCGACCGAATGCGGCGGGCGCGAGGGAAAATGGAGACAGCTAAACGCGAAGGCTGGAGAAGCGAAGCGCGTGTCGATCGCGCGCCGCTCGTCCTGGTTTGCGTCAGGCGTTCGTCGAAGCTTGGCGAGAAACTCGCGGTGCAAGCTCGGCGATTAGCCGATGACGCAGCGACGCATCTGATTGCGTCGCCCGGGACGATGCTGCGACTGCTCGCAACACGTCCCGCCGGTAACGTGCGTCGTTACCGGAACCAGAACGCCGCTCATGCCGAGGGATTTCAAACCCAGGGCATGCATGGCGGCTCGCCGTAGCGCATAGAGGGGCGCTTGCCAGGCGAATTGGTCGCCGTTCGTCCGCACAATCAGCTTGGCGCTCGAGCGAGCGTTGTTCTTGCCAAACTTGCTGATGATCGTGCTAATCGAACGCATGATGACCCTCGCCATGGCGCCCAAGGCGCGGCTGAGAGAACGGAAAACGGCGGCAGCGGTCTGCCGCTCGGCGCGGTTCGCGGGCAGTCGCCCGCCAAGTCGCTTCCTGAAGTCTCGCGTGCCGGGGCGGTCGAGTCAAGAAAATCCTGACCGGTCGCCAGCCGCGGACCGCAGATATCGCACAGAGAGAATGATCGGCCCAGAGGTTCGGGGAGGGGGATCGGAAATCCCGAAGATTTTTTCAGCCGGCGCCGGATCCTTGCCGAATCGCGCCGCAACATACTCTCGCGAAACAGGTTACGACCTGCAAGTGCGCGGCTGGCGCAGGCGCCTTCAACGCCCCCAGCCAAGCGACGTGCCTGGGCTGGGGGCGTGAGCTTCGCGGCAATCCCGGCCGTCACGCCTGAAATCAGCGAGAAACGGCTCGGTTAGTGAATTTCAAACCAAAACGGCAAGATCGCCGCGACAGGTTCGCGGAAGACTTGCCGCAACTGGAGCGATTCGACCAACGGGCGCGACAGTTCCGGGGCCAGGCTTTGCACCGCCGCCAGCATCGCTTGCAGCGAGGCCTCGCGCTGTTGGTCCATGTCGGCCCCCAGCAGCGACTCCAGCGGGTTGGTCGGCTTGGGGAGCACGACCGCGGGGACTTTCTGGTTGGGGTCGAGCCCGCCCAGTCGCTTCGCCGCGGCGATGGCGTCCTTGAGCGTCCCCAACTCGTCGACCAGCCCGTGCTGCTTCGCTACGCGTCCGGTGTAGACGCGGCCCTCGGCGAGCGACTTGAGCTGGGCGACGTCCATCTTGCGGCCCGCGGCCGCCTTGGTGGTGAACTGGTCGTAAATGTCCTCCATCATCGCTTGCAGGGCTTCGCGCTCGCTGTCGGAGAACTTCTGAGTGGTCGAGAAGATGCCGCTGTTCTTGCCGCGGGCAATCGTCTCGGTCGTCATGCCGATTTTGTCATACAGCCCTCCCAGGCAGAGCTTGCCGCCGACGACCCCGATCGAGCCGGTCACGGTGCCCGGCTCGGCGAAGATGCGGTCGGCGCCCATCGAGATGTAATACCCGCCGCTGGCGGCGACGTCGCCCATGCTGGCGACGACCGGCTTGTCGATGGTCTGAATCTTGCGCCAAATGAGGTCGCTGGCCAAAGCCGAGCCGCCGGGGCTGTCGACCCGCAGGACGATCGCTTTGACTTTGTCGTCCTTGGCCGCCTCGTCGAGGGCTTCGACGATCGTGGTCGAGCCCATCGCCGACCCGCCGAGGCCCTGCTCGCTCTTGCCGGTGGTGATGGCGCCGACGGCGTAGACGATCGCCAGCTTCGGGCCGCCGTCTCGATCGGCGGACGCGGCGCCGCCGAGGATCGTCTGAAACAGCTTCATCATGCCCATCGGGCCGGAGAAGTCGGCGTCGACCCTGGTCTTGGCGTAGTTGAGGACGTAGACGAGCTTCTCGGCGTCGTACTCCTTGACGAGCTCGCCGCGGAACTCGTCGGGGTAGGCGATTCGATCGACCAGTCCCAGCTCCTTCGCTTGTTTGGCGGTCAGCAGCGAGCGGTCGATCGCGTCGCGGACGACGTCGATCTTCACGTGCCGATCGGCGGCGATCTGGGTGATCGTCTGATCGTGCAGGTCGTCGATCAGGGCGGTCAAGTTCTCGCGCACCGCGTCGCTGAACTTGGTCTGCGTGTAGGGCTCGGCGGCGCCCTTGGCTTCGCCCATGTGGATGAAGTCGGCCTCCACGCCGATCTTGGCGAGCATGTCCTTGTAGAACCCGAATTCGCCGTGGATCGCCGGCATCAGCACGATGCCCGACTCGGGAAGGACGATCTCGTCGCACGCCGCGGCGACGACGAATTGCGAACCGGAGATCGATTCAAGCTGCGCGTAGACCTTCTTCCCCGCGGCCTGGGTCCGCTTGATCGCGTCGCGAAGTTCGTTGGCCTTGCCGCGGCCGATCCCGGCGTCGATCGCCAGGATCACGCCGGCGATCTCCTTGTCCTCGGCGGCTTGATCGAGCCGAGCGATCATCTTGCGCAGATCGACCCCTAGATCGCCGAACAACGACATTTCGCCGGACGACTCGGGGAGCGAGCCGGTGATTGCGATGTGGGCGAGGCGGACCTTCTTCGGCTCCGCCGGTTTCTCCGCGGCCGGCTTGACGGTCGCGGCTTTATCGGCTGGTTTGCTAGCAGTCGCCGCATCCTGGGCAAAAACGGCTCGCGGAGCGGCGAACAACGCCGCCGCGCAGGCAGCGGCGATCAGCAATTTCGATCCCAAGGATCGCTCGAAGTTGCGTGTCATGGAAAGGTTCCCCCTCGTAAGAGTGCTGACGGCGTCGCAGCGTAGCGTTCGGAACTGCGGTTCTGCCGAGAAAAGGCGGGTTGGCCCCCGAAGATTATACCACCGTCACGATGGCGCCGCGGGTAGTTCGCGTCGGGCCTGCGGATCTTGGCCCGGCCGGCCGCCGGGAGGTCGGTTTGCGCGCCCTGTGCGTCCCGCGACGGCGGGGCCGATCGATCTAGGCGGAGTCGATGTGCTTTGCTACGGTTCGCCGCCCAAGAGGTTCGCGCCGGCTCAACCGCTGCGCGAAGATCGTCCTCGTTCCTCGGAATTGCGTGCAAACAAACATGGCTCGCTCAAACTCCTGCCGACGTCGCCCTGGTTCGCGTTCGATCGCCGCTTTCCTCGCGATGGCCGTTGCGGGGACGTGTCTGGCCGAGGCCCAGGCCGGTCCGCCGTTGTGGAAGCAGCTCATGCCGCGCAAACGGGTCGAGGCCGACCCCCAAGCGGATTACGCGCTCAAGGAGACCGACGGCCCGTGGCTGGTTCTCGCCGCGGCGTTCACCGGCGACACCGGCGAACAGCAGGCCCGCGATTTGGTTCTGGAACTGCGCGGGCGATACAACCTGCCGGCGTACTACTACGGCATGACGTTCGACCTCGACGGCGAGGACGCCGGGCGCGGGATCAACCAATACGGCGGCCGGGTGAAACGTCGACTGCAGCGCGGCGAGGAAGTGGTGCAACACGCGGTGCTCGTGGGCGAATTCCCGGCGATCGACGACGCCGACGCCCAGGAATTGCTCGATCAGGTCAAGACGATGCAGCCGAAGACCCTGGCGGTCGACGCGACGGAGACGGCGCAGACCCTGGCAGGGGTCCGCGACTTCTACACCCGGGCCAAGCGGCAACTGGGCAAGCATGCTCCTGCGGGGCCGATGTCCCATGCGTTCATGACTCGCAACCCGCTGCTGCCGCGGGAGTACTTTGTCCCGAGTTCCATCGACCCCGAAGTCGCCAAGTGGAACCGCGAGGTCAAGCACTCGCTCATGGAGTGCCCCGGCAAGTACTCGATCCGCGTGGCGACGTTCCGCGGACGGACGGCGCTCGACGGGGCCAAGGGCGCCCCGCAACTGACCGCCGGCACGCGGCAGGCGACCGACAAGGACCCGCTCGTGCAGGCCGCCTCCCGGGCGAACAGGCTCGTGCTCGCGCTGCGGGAGAAGGGCTGGGAGGCGTACGTCATGCACGACCGCCACGAGAGCTACGTGACGATCGGATCGTTCAACGACGGTCAACGTACGGAAACGGGGCAGATTGTGCTCAACGACCAGACGGCCCAGCGAATCATGGCGACCTTCAGCGCGACGACGCCGAACCTCGCGTCGGTCGAGCCGGTGAAGCCGAAGAACGAGCAGGAAGCGATCAAGGTCATGCGGCTGACGCAGTTGAGCAAGCAGCAGTTCAGTTCGAGGTTCACCAGCCACGGCAAACCGGCCGACGGGTTCAACCCCAAGTCGTTCGGCGACATTCCGTTCGACATCATCCCCCAGGCGATCGAGGTGCCGCACGACAGCGTCAGCGCCCGGATCGCGCGGAATTGACGTTCGCGGGGTCGCGGCTCAAAAGGCATCGTCCGTGAGGTTCGCCGCTGCCGGCTCACGACTTCAGACTCAAGATTCTCCTCATGCCAAACACTCGCCTGATCCTCGTCCTGTGCGCCTTGGCCGGAACCGCGGCCGCGGGCTGCGCGAGCATGGGGTTGCCGAGTCCGTCGATGCCCTCGTTCTCGGCCGACGCCAATCAGGTCGGCACGAAGGCGTGGTGGAAGAAGCACAAGAAGAAGGCGACCTTCGTCCCCGGATCTGGCTATCAAGTGGCCGGGACGGACGGGTACTTCGACGGCGACGGCCGCCCGATCAACTCGCGCGTCGCGCGTCGAATCGACCAGGAGAAGGAGAACACGAGCCTGCTCGGGGACGTCAAATTCCAGGAAACGGTCGCCGGGGTGAAGGAGAAGATCGGCTTGGGGCCGAACGAGCAACTCGCCCAAGCGGCATACGCCCGGGGCGAGGCGCTGTTCCGCGAGAAGAAATACAACGACGCGGCGAAGGAGTTCAACGAAGCGATCTCCCGAGCGCCGGACACGGCGCTGGAGCAGGACGCGATGTTCCAGCGGGCGGAGTGCTACTTCTTCGCGACGAAGTATCCCAAGGCGGTCAACGCCTACGAAGAACTGATCAAGAAGTACCCCAATTCGCCGCATCTCGACAAAACGATCACGCGGCAGTTCTCGATCGCTCGGTACTGGGACGAATACGACAAGTTCGATCACGATTGGCCGCTGACGCCGAACATGATCGACAACAAGCGGCCGTTGTTCGACACCGTCGGCCGGGCGGTGAAGACGTACGAGAACATACGCCTGAACGATCCGACGGGGCCGTTGGCCGACGACGCGGTGATGGCCATGGCGAACAACTATTTCTTGCGCGGCCGGTACAACGACGCCGACTACCACTACGACCTGCTGCGGAAAGAGTATCCGCGGAGCACCCACCAGTTCGAGGCTCATCTGCTGGGACTGCAGTGCAAATTGCGTCGCTACCAGGGGCCTGACTACGACTCGGCGCCGCTGGACGAGGCGAAGACGCTGGTCGCACAGTTGCGGTCGCAGTTCAACAACAAACTGAACGACGACCAGCGCACCCGGCTGGCCGAGGTGCAATCGCAGCTCACCAAGCAACTCGCCTTGCGCGAATACGGAATGGCCGAATACTACGACAACATCAAACACTACGGCCCGGCGAAGCGGTACTACCTGGACGTGCTGAACAAGTACCCCGAGTCGGAATTGGCCGGCAAGGCGAAGGATCGTTTGCTGGCCCTGGGCGAACAGCCCGACAAGCCGACGCCTCCGCTCGAGGCGATCGTGAACCTGTTCCCCGAGAACGACGAGATGCGGAAGCTGAACAACATCCCGATGATCGACGAAGGGGTCCAGCAGATCGCCTCGCCGCCGCAGGAGGGGAGCAATGGGACGATTCGGCGGTGAGTTCAGCCGCGGCGCAGCACGAATCTGCAAGCGTTGGGCCGGTGCGGGAGTCGTCGCAGCGACCTGTGTGCTGGCGACGGGAGGCGGGTGTGCGACTTATCGCGTCGGAAACGAAACGTTGTACGCCCCCGACGTGTCGACCGTGTATGTGCCGATGATCGAATCGGACAGTTTTCGCCCCGATCTCGGCGAGCGGTTGACCGAGGCGGTGATCAAAGAGATCGAGTTGAAGACCCCTTACAAAGTCGTCGGTACGCCCGACGCCGACAGCGTGCTGGCGGCGCGGATCGTCTCGGACGTGAAAAAGGTGATCGTCGAAAACCAGAACGACGATCCGCGCGCGATCGAACTCAGCGTCCGGGCGGACGTCACGTGGTACAACCGCCGCCGGGCGCCGCTGGGGGCGCCGGCGTCGATCGCGGTTCCGCCGGGGTTGCTCCCTATGAATCAGACCGGGGCGCTGATCACCGAGGCGGGGCAATCGATTGCCACGCAACAGCAATTGGCCATCCAGCGACTGGCCGAGCAGATCGTCGCGACCATGGAAGAGCCGTGGTGACGCCGTGGTCGTCCGCCGCGCGGCAGGGTACGCTGGCGGCATGGACGACTTGAGCCGGACCGCCGCCCTCGCTCGCCGCGCAACCCTGTGGCGGCTTCGCACCCGTACGTTGCAATGGGGCGCGCGGCCGCTGTTGATGGGAATCGTCAACGCGACCCCCGACAGCTTTTCGGACGGCGGGAAATTCTTCGACCCCGAGGCGGCAGTCGCCCGCGGGTTGCAATTGGCGGCCGACGGGGCCGATCTCCTCGACGTGGGGGGCGAAAGCACGCGACCGTACGCCGACCCGGTCGACGCCGCCGAGGAGCTGCGCCGCACGACGCCGGTCGTCGAGCGGCTGGTCCGCGAATCGGGCGTTCCCGTGTCGATCGACACCAGCAAGGCGATCGTCGCGGCGGCGGCTCTCGACGCGGGCGCCGAGGCGGTCAACGACGTGACGGGGCTCGCGGGCGATCCGGCGATGCTGCCGCTGGCCGTCGACAGCGGGGCCGGCGTATGTGCGATGCACATGCGGGGAACTCCGCAAACGATGCAGGACGACCCGCAGTACGAGGACGTGATCGCAGAGATCCGCGCGTATCTCCGGCAGCGACGCGACGCTCTGTTGGCCGCGGGGATCGTGCCGGAGCGGATCTGCCTCGATCCGGGGATCGGGTTCGGCAAGACCCACGAGCACAACATCGCCCTGATGGCGGCGTGCTGGCAATTCCACGAACTCGGCTGCCCGCTGTTGGTCGGGCACTCGCGAAAAGGGTTCCTGGGCAAGCTGATCGGCGACAAGGAGGCGGACCGCACCGCGGCGACCGTCGGCGGGGCCCTGGCGCTCGCTGGCCAGGGAGTGCAGGTGATTCGGGTTCACGACGTGCGGCCGATCCGCGAGGCGCTGCTGGCATACGTCGCATGCGGGGGAGGGCTGGGCGACAACCGCCGTTGACCCAACTTCGCTTGGCGTCGATACTTACAGGGTTGAAAACTCCGCTCGCGCGCCGTCCGTCGCTCCCCGAAATTTGCCCGTCATGCCTGTCGCCGCCACGCCGAAGCCGATCGCCGATCTCGCCGCGTATTGCCGCGAGACGGCCCAGCGCGCCAAACAGGCCAGTGCCGCGCTGACGACGATCGGCGGGGCGACGAAGATCGCCTGGCTTCAGCGCTCGGCGGCGCTGGTGCGCGAGCAGGTCGAGCGGATTATCGCCGCGAACGAACAAGACCTCGCAGCGGCGCCCGGGTACGGTCTGTCCGCCGCGCAAATCGACCGCTTGCGGCTTACTCCCGCCCGGATCGAGGACATTGCGGCGGGCTTGGAGGCGGTCGCGCTGCTGCCCGATCCTGTGGGTCGCGTGATCGACTCGACCGTGCGGCCCAACGGGCTGGTGATCAACAAGGTGCGCGTTCCGCTGGGGGTCGTGTTTTTTGTCTACGAGTCGCGCCCCAACGTGACGGCCGACGCCGCGGCGATTTGCGTCAAAGGCGGAAACGCGGTCATCTTGCGCGGGGGGAAGGAAGCGATCCGCTCGAGCACGGCGATCATCGAGCTGTTGCACGAGGCTGCCGACGAGACGGGTCTTCCCGCGGACGCGGTGCAACTGGTGGCGACGACCGATCGCGCGGCCGTGGGGCACTTCCTCGGATTGGCCGAGTTGATCGACGTGGCGATCCCCCGCGGCGGCGAGGGGCTCATTCGCCGAGTCGTCGCCGAGGCGCAGATGCCGGTCATCAAGCACTTTGACGGCAACTGCCATGTGTACGTCGACGCCGCGGCTGATTTGCCGATGGCTCGCGACATTTTGGTGAACTCGAAGTGCCAGCGGATGGGCGTCTGCAACGCGGCCGAGTCGCTGCTTGTGCACGCCGACGTCGCGGCGGAGTTTCTGCCGCTGGCGGCCCAAGCGCTCGCTGCCCACGACGTGGAAATCCGTGGCGACGCCCGAGTGTGCGAACTCGTCGAGGGGGCCGCCCCCGCGACCGAGGCCGACTACCGGGCCGAGTTCCTGGGGCCGATCATCTCGGCATGCGTCGTTCCGTCGGTCGAGGCGGCGATCGCGCACGTGAATCGCTACAGTTCGCATCACACCGAGGCGATCGTGACCAACGATCTGGCGGCGGCTGAGCGGTTCGCCGCGGCGGTCGACAGCGCAGCGGTCATGATCAACGCCAGCACGCGATTCAACGACGGCGGAGAGTTCGGGCTGGGCGCCGAGATCGGCATCAGCACCGACAAGTTCCACGCTCGCGGCCCATGCGGCATCGAGGAACTGACCAGTTACAAGTACGTCGTCCACGGAAACGGACAAGTCAGAGGATAGGGGCGAGAGGCAAGTGGTCGGAGATCTGGGAGGACCAAGCGTCGGCTCTTCCCGGAACTTCGCCCGCACTTCGCTCGCCTCTCCCCCACGCAGGAGGCGTCATGGCAGGCGACTTGCTAAGTCAGGCTGAAGTGGAAAGTCTGCTCAGCGCGATGGAAGGGCCGGACGCCGGGCATGCGCCGGCTGCGCCGCAGGCCGGGGCGCTGCGAACGCGCGAGAAGGTGACCGTCTACGACTTCAAGCGTCCCGAACGCGTCGGCAAGGAGCAGATGCGCGCCTTGCAGACGATGCACGAGGGATTCGGCCGCAATTTCGGGGCCGCATTGTCGGCATTGCTGCGAACGATGGTCGAGGTGAAGCTCACCAGCGTCGACCAACTGACGTACAGCGAGTTCGTGTTCAGTCTCGAGAACCCGACGTGCTTCAACCTAGTCAACGCAGCGCCCCTCGAGGGGCAGCTCATTCTCGACATCAACCCGTCGCTGTTGTTTCCGATCATCGATCGGATGTTGGGCGGGTCGGCCCATTCCGCTCCCCCGGCTCGCCGGCCGCTGACCGAAATCGAATTGCGGCTGGCCGGGCGCGTGACCGGGCTGTTCCTCAAGGAAATGAAAGTCGCCTGGGAGAACGTGCTTGAACTCGATCTGACCGTCGAGCGCGTGGAGAGCAACCCCCAACTCGTGCAGATCATCCCCGCCAACGAGGTCGTCGTGCTGATCAGCTTCGAGCTGACGATCGGCGAGACCCGGGGGATGGTCAATCTGTGCATTCCGTTCAACTCGATCGAACGGATCAGCAGCAAGCTCACGAGCAACAGTTGGGTGAGTTACAGCAAACGCCCGCCGACGGCCGAGTCGATTCAGTTGGTCGGCGACTCGTTGGCCAAGGCGCCGGTCGAGGTGGTCGTGGAACTGGCCGCGACGCACATCGCCACGGGCGACATGCTGGAACTGCGGATCGGCGACATCATCGCCAGCGAGAAGGACGTCCGTGAACCGATGCTGGTGTACGTTCAGGGAAAGCCGAAGTTCCATGCCGTTCCGGGCCAGTTCAAGGGCCGCAAAGCGATCCAGGTGGTCGCCAACGTCGAGGAACGCCACATTCCCACCTCTCCCCTGGCGGCGCCGCTGAAGGCTTCTTGAGGCCGCGGCGAGGGAGTCTCGTTCAGCGAGCGTCGTCGAATCTCGTCGACGGAAAAGAACGCGGCCCGGGAGGGGTCAGCCGTCGACGCCCAGTTCATTGAGGATGCGGGCGGCCGTTTGTTCGATCGTCAGGGATGTGACGTCGATGATCGGGTACTTGCGGCGACGATACTCGGCCTCGGCCTCGGCGACCTCGCGGATGACCGCGTCAAGCCGATCGTACGCGGCGCCTGGAACGCCGAAGGCTTCGGCCCGCTGGGCGCGGATTTCCTGAAGTCGTTTGGGCTGCATCGTCAGCGCCGCGACGCGCCCCTTGCGGGCCCGGGCGAGTTGCTTGGGGAAGCCCACCTCGGGGGCGATCGACACGTTCGCCGTGCAGAACCCGCGGGCGCCTAGGTAGAGGGACGTAGGGCTTTTGCTGACGCGGCTCACCCCGACGATCACGATCTCGGCGTCGGCCAGCGAGTCGAGCCCCAGGCCGTCGTCGTGTTGGATGGTGAACTCCATCGCGGCGATCCGCTTTTGGTAGGCCGCGTCGACTTGGTGAAGCCGACCGACGTCGTTGTCGGGGAGCGCACCGACGCAATCGGCGATGAAGTTCATCAGCGGCCCCGTCGCATCGAAATGGGGAATTCGCTGCACGATGCAGGTGTTGCGGACCAGCCGCTTGGCGTTCGGGTCGGCCAGGCCGTGGATGACGATCGCGTGGTTGGGATCAATCTCGGCCAAGGCCTCGGCGACTTCTTCCAAGGTCTTCTTGAGCCGGTGGGCGACGACCTCGAACTCGATCCCCGAAAACTGCGTCGCCGCGACCGCGGCGAACCGCTGGAGCAAGTCCCCTGTAGCGGCGGTGATGACGTGCAGCGCGTAGCGCTTCGCGTGAGAAGCGGGGGGCTTGCGAGCTGCGGGCTTCTTCTTTGCCATCGTCGACGACTTCTGAGGTTGCGGACGGTTGGGGGCGTTGCCCCGTGAGCGTGCAGGACGCGGAAGCAGGGAAGGTTGACTGTCGGGCCGTAATGGGAGTCCTGCGACTCGTCGTCATTGGCGCTTGGTCCGTGGCGCTTCCCGCGGCTCGTGTCTCTCCTGGCGTTTTTGGCGCTCCCCGCGCTGAATCCAGCCAACTCTAAAAATCGGCGTTTCCCGGGGTGCGCGGGAAGGGGATCACGTCGCGGATGTTGGCCATGCCAGTGACGAACTGGACCATTCGTTCCAGTCCCAGCCCGAACCCGGAGTGGGGGACCGTGCCGAACCGCCGCAAGTCGAGGTACCACCAATAGTCGGTCTCGTTGAGCCCCTGCTCGGCCATGCGCGCCTGCAGCACGTCCAGCCGCTCCTCGCGTTGGCTTCCGCCGATGATCTCGCCGACCCGCGGCACGAGCACGTCCATCGCCCGCACCGTCTTGTCGTCGTCGTTCACGCGCATATAGAACGGCTTAATCGTGCGCGGGTAGTCGTGCAGGATCACCGGCGCCTGAATCTTCTTTTCGGTCAGATAACGTTCGTGCTCGGCTTGCAGATCGGCTCCCCAGGCGACGGGGAACTCGAACTTCTCGCCCGATTTCTCCAACAGTTCGATCGCGTCGGAGTACGAGAGCCGCTCGAAGGGGCGCTCGGCGACCGCGGCGAGCGCGGGGAGAACCGTGTCGTCGATCCGCTCGTGGAAGAACTGCAAGTCCTCGTCGCATTCGATCAGCACGTCGCCGACGATCCGCTTGAGGAACCGTTCGGCAAGGTCCATGTTGTCGGTCAACTCGAAAAACGCCGCCTCGGGCTCGACCATCCAGAACTCGGCCAAGTGTCGCGAGGTGTTCGAGTTCTCGGCGCGAAACGTCGGGCCGAACGTGTAGATCTTGCCCAGTGCGGTCGCGTAAATCTCTCCCTCGAGCTGCCCCGACACGGTGAGGTAGCTCGGGCGCTCGAAGAAGTCCTGAGCGTAATCGACTTGCCCCGCGGCGTTGCGCGGGGGATTGGCGGGGTCGATCGTGCTGACGCGGAACATCGCTCCCGCGCCTTCGCAGTCGCTGGCGGTGATGATCGGCGTGTGAACGTACAGGAATCCTTCCTCCTGAAAGAAGTCGTGGATCGACCGGCAGACCTGATTGCGCACCCGCATCACGGCTCCGATCGTGTTGGTGCGGGGACGCAGGTGGGCCCACTCACGGAGCTTCTCCAGCGAGTGGCGTTTTTTCTGGAGCGGGTACTCGTCGGGATCGGCCCAGCCGTGGACGACCACCTCGGCGGCATGGAGCTCCGTGGCTTGCCCCTGGCCGCCGGAGGGTTTCACCTCGCCGCGGACTGAGACGCTGCAGCCGGCGGTGAGATGCTTCACCTCCGATTCGTAATTGGCGAGGCCGCCGTCGGCGATCACTTGCAGATTGGCAAGACAGCTGCCGTCGTTCAGTTCCAGGAAGCTGAAGCCCCCCTTGGAGTCGCGACGGGTGCGGACCCAGCCGCGAACCGTCGCCTGGGCGCCGATCGCCTCGGCAAGGCGCGCCTGTTTCACGGAAAGAATGATCATCCTTGAACCTCGGAAGGGAGGGTCGCCGAATCCGCCACGAGGATCGGGCAGCCTTGGACCCTCATGATACCCGCACCGGCGGCGAGCGCGAATTCGCGCCCGGGCGAAAAGAATCGGGTCGCGACGACCGCGGCGTTGCGTTACCTTTGGAGGGCTGCAGGCCGAATCCCCCTGCACGCCGCTTGCCTGTTCTCGCTTTTCTGATCCGAGAGGACCTCCGGGCCATGTCCGAGACCGCGTCGCTCCCCTGGTACCGTCAGCTCACCGGGTATCACTGGTTCGTGTTCACGATCGCCTCGGCGGCGTGGTTTTTCGATTGTCTCGATCAGCGACTCTTTTCGATGTCGCGGATCGATGCGCTCAAGACGCTGGCCCCCGAAGGGACGCCGATCGGCGAGGTCCAGGCGATGGGCAAGCACGTCACCGCTTGGTTTCTCGTCGGGTGGGGGATCGGCGGGGTCGTGTTCGGGGCCTTGGGCGACCGTTACGGCCGGGCGCGAATGTTGTCGATCACGGTGCTCATCTACTCGATTTGCACCGGGATGAATTATTTCAGCGAATCGACGTTTCACTACACGCTGTTTCGGTTGCTGACCGGAGTCGGGATCGGCGGGGTGTTCGGGTTGGCCGTGGCCCTGATCGCCGAAACGGTTCCTGACGCCGCACGGGTCCCGGCGCTGGGGTTGCTGCAGATCCTGTCGACCGTGGGGAACGTGACCGCCGGGCTGTGCTACGAACAGGTCGCCAAGCTCGAAGCGGCAGGTGCGATCGAAGCCGGGCAAGGGTGGCGGTGGCTGTTCGTCATCGGCGCCTTGCCGGCGCTGTTGGTCATTTTTATCTACGGCAAGCTCAAGGAGCCCGAGCCGTGGCTCCGCGCCAAGGAGGCGGGAACGCTGCCCAAGGGCGCCATCATCGCGCCGTACGCCAATTTGCTCAAAGAGGCGAAGTGGCGCAAGAATCTGCTGGTCGGCACGATCATCGCCTCGGCGGGCGTGGTCGGATTGTGGGCGATCGGCGAGTACGCCATCGACCTGCAGTCGATCATCTACAACGAGCATTACCAGACTGAGATTCTCGCTGAACCCGCAATGCAGGAGAAGATTGAAGCGATTGCCGCGGAGGACGACCAATGGTTTGCGCAGCTCGTCCGGGCGAAGGAAGCCGACCGCAACGAACAATTGGCCGCTCGAGCCGACGCCGACGAGGTTCGTTCGGTGCTGAAGGAAATCGACGGCCAAGTTGCCGCGCGTTCGAAAAAGACCAAGAGCGGCGTCTACATCGTGCAGATGCTCGGCGCCGCGGCGGGGATGTGGCTGTTCACCAAGTTCGCCATGGCGACCGGCCGCCGGATGGCGTTCGCCGTCGGATTTGCCGCGGCGCTGGTGATCACGGTCTATGCGTACTGGACGATGACGACCCCTGCGCAGGCCTACGTGCTGATGCCCTTGATGTACGCGGCCCAATTGGGGCTGTTTGCGGGCTTTGCGATCTACCTGCCCGAGTTGTTCCCCAGCCGGCTGAGGAGCACGGGGACTTCGTTCTGCTACAACTTGGGGCGCTTCGCCGCGGCGGGGGGGAGCTTGTTCTCCGCTCAGCTTGCCACGGGATTGTACGGCAGCCACGGTTCGCCGGGTATGGAACGCTACTCGGCGATCACAATGTGCGTGATCTTTCTGGCGGGACTGGCGGTGCTGCCGTTCGCGCCGGAGACGAAGGACAAGCCGTTGCCTGAGTGACGCGGCGGAAGCTCCGGGAGCTTACGCTTCCCGGCTCGGGGCGGGCAGGTCGCGCGTTGTGGTCCGCCGGGCTTCTTCCTACAGCCCCTGCGCCGCCAGCCATCGTTCGGCGTCGAGCGCCGCCATGCAGCCTGTGCCCGCGGCGGTGACCGCTTGGCGAAAGTAGTCGTCCGCCACGTCCCCCGCGGCGAACACCCCTTCGACGCTCGTGTGGGTGCGGAAGGGGACCTTCCAGACGGCGTACTTCTTGTCGGTCAGCTCGATCTTGCCTTCCAGAAACCGCGTGTTGGGCGTGTGGCCGATCGCCACGAACATGCCGCAGGCGTCGAGCTCGCGGGTCGAGTCGTCGGCCGTGCTCTTGAGCCGCACGCCGGTGACGCCGTCCTTGTCGTTGCCGAGCACTTCGTCGACGACGCTGTTCCACTCGACGGTGATCTTGGGGTTCTTGAGGACGCGGTCGGCCATGACCTTCGAGGCCCGCAGCTCGTCGCGGCGGTGGATCATGTGGACCATGCTGGCGAATTTGGACAGGTAGTCGGCCTCTTCACAGGCGCTGTCTCCGCCGCCGACGACCACCAGCGGCTTGTTGCGGAAGCGGGGGAGGGCGCCGTCGCACACGGCGCACGCGCTGACGCCGCGGTTCTTGTACTTGTCCTCCGACGCGAGCCCGAGGTAGTTCGCCCGGGCGCCGGTGGCGATGATCACGGCATGGGCCTCGACCTCCTCGCCGCCGGCGGAGCGAATCTTGAACGGCCTCCTGCCGACGTCGAGATCGACAATGTCGTCGGTGATCACCCGGGCGCCGAAGTTGGTCGCCTGCTTGCGCATCAGGTGCATCAGCTCAGGACCCGAGACCCCTTGCTTGTGGTGCATGTCGGCGAGGTAGTGATGCTCCTCGTCGAGCGACGTGGCGAGAAACCCGCTCAGGTCGCCGGCCGGGAAGCCGGGGAAATTCTCGACTTCGGTCGTCAGGGCGAGCTGGCCCAGCGGGAGCGTGCCGTCCTGGCGGTTTTCCTCAGTGACGGCGCCCTCGAACACGAGCGGCTTAAGGCTCGCCCGAGCGGCGTAGATGGCGGCGGTCCACCCGGCGGGGCCGCTGCCTATGATCACGACGTGTTCTGCCACGATTGTTCTGCTTCCTGATGATGGTCGACGGCGGACCTGCACCTGATGCAGGCCAGTCTCGAAAACTGCAAAGCGGGAATTATAGGGGGGGCCCCGGAGGGCGTAAACTCGGTGGTTCGACGTGCGGGCGACCGATGGGCTGGCGAGAATGCCCGCAGCGGCCCTGTCCAAGAGCTGCTGGAGAATGCGGATCGAGGCCCTGGAACTTGCCGCCGAGGCGCCGCGAGCACGACCGGGACGGAGCAGGCCCGCTCTCCTTCCCCGAGCCCCTTCTTCCCTTAACGCAGGGGTCGGTTCACGGCGTCTGATTGGGGCGGTTCCTCAAAGTTTTCCGACCATCTCCTCTGCGACCTCTGCCTCCCCTGTGGTACATCTTAGGGAGGCGCATGGGAGTTGTTCGATGCGCCGGTCGAATATCGGTTCTAGCGAGTTTCTGCCGTCATGGTGACGCTTCTTGTCGCGGTCGGGTCGTTCGTCGGGTTCCTCGTGGCGTACCACACGTACGGCCGGTGGTTGGCGCGCCGGGTGTTCGGGCTTGACCCCGCGGCCCTCGTTCCCAGTCACGAGTTGCGCGACGACGTCGACTACGTGCCGACCCACCGGCAGGTCATCTTCGGCCACCACTTCACCAGCATCGCCGGCACGGGGCCGATCGTCGGGCCGGCGATCGCCGTGTTTTGGGGTTGGTTGCCCGCCTTGTTGTGGGTGGTGCTGGGGTCGATTTTCATCGGCGCCGTGCACGACTTCGGCGCCCTGGTCGTGAGCCTGCGCAACCGGGGGCAAACCGTCGGCGACATCGCGGGACGGATGATCTCGCCGCGAACGAAGTTTCTGTTCCTGCTCATCTTGTTCTTCGCACTGACGGTCGTGCTGGCGGTGTTCGGGCAGGTGATCGCCTCGATCTTTGCGATGTACCCGCAGTCGGTGCTGAGCGCCTGGATCTCGCTCCCCTTGGCGATGGGGATCGGCTGGTGGACCTATCGCCGGGGCGGGCATCTGCTGTGGCCGTCGCTCGGGGCGCTCGCCATCGTTTACGCTGCGGTGATCGTGGGATGCGATTACCTGCCGATCAACCTGCGCGACTGGCTTCCGGACGAAGCGGAGCGACCGCTGTTGGGCAATCCCGTCGTCGTGTGGACGAGTTTGCTGTTCGCCTATTGCTTCGTGGCGTCGGTGATTCCCGTGTGGCTGTTGCTCCAGCCGCGCGACTATGTGAACAGTCATCAATTGGTGGTGGCGCTGGTGCTGCTGGTGCTCGGGTTGGCCGTGGCGAGCTTCGGAGGGAACGCCGATTTGGCGGAGGCGGCGCCGGCGATTGCGCGGACGGCGCCGGCCGGGGCGCCCCCCATCTGGCCGTTTTTGTTCATCACGATCGCCTGCGGGGCGGTCAGCGGGTTTCACTGCCTCGTCTCCAGCGGCACGACCAGCAAGCAGATCGCCGTCGAGACCGACGCCCAGTTTGTCGCCTACGGATCCATGCTGCTCGAGGGAGCGCTGGCGGTGGTGGTGATCCTGGCTTGTTGCGCGGGGGTGGGAATGGGGAATCTCGAGCGGCAAACCGACGGCTCGTACGCCTTGGCCGCCGACGCCGCGGGGGAGCCGATCCTCGGCAAGGCGGCCTGGGAAGCCCGCTACAACCCCCACGGCAACTGGGCCGACTTTCGGCTTGGCAACATGGTGGGAGCGTTCGTCGACGGGGGGGCCAACTTCCTGGGCGCCCTGGGGATCGCCCCGCGGTACGCCATCGCGGTCATCGCGGTGATGGTCGCCTGCTTCGCGGCGACGACGCTCGACACGGCGACCCGGTTGGAACGCTACGTCGTTCAGGAACTGGCCGCAAGCGTCGGCCTCAAGACGCTCGCCAACAAGTACGTCGCCACGGCCGTCGTGGTCAGCTTGGCGATGGGGCTGGCCATGATGCGCGGCCCCGGCAGCGGCGACAAGCTGGCGCCCCACGGCACGGGGGGGCAGTTCCTGTGGCCGTTGTTCGGAGCCATGAACCAACTGTTGGCCGGCATGGCCTTCATGGTCACCGTGTTCTACCTGTGGCGGCGGCGGAAACCGATTTGGTTTGCGGTGCTCCCCATGATCGTCATGGTGATCATGCCCGCTTGGGCGCTCTGCTGGCAGTTGTTCAACGCCGACACCGGCTGGTGGCGGCACGGGTCGTACCTGCTCGCCTCGATCGGCACGGGGGTGCTCGTGCTGCAAGGCTGGATGGCGTTCGAGGCCGTCGCCGCGTGGCCCCGAGCCCGCGGCGTGCTTGAAGAGGCGCTCCCTCCCCTGGGAGCGGATCTGTCGGTCGGGGCCTGAGCGGCGGCGCTCAGCGATGGTCCATGAACGTGCCGCATTTCGGGCACTTGGCGAACCACATCGGCACGCTTTCGCCGCAGCGACAGCGGATGTTGTGCCGCACGACCGATGAACTCAGGTGGCTGTTGCTCGCGCTGTCGGCCTGATCGGCCGCGTCATCGAAGATCGAGGAATCGGAATTCGACGGTTTGACGCCGCGGAGCGTCTCCTCGGCGATCGCCTCGGCGAAGGCCTTGGTGATTTCTTTCGAAGAGAGCGAGTCGGGAACGCGCACAATGACGTTCTTGCCTTTGCAGAAGGGACAGATCCCCTTCTTGCCGGCGTACTTCTCTTTGACGTTGAACTCGTGCCCGTTGGGACACTTGACCGGGATGCCCATGCGACGGACTCCTGGCTCGTTTGGTTCGCGCGACCGCTCGAAACCGTGCGCTGAGTGCAGAAAAGGACTCGGTCCCCCCTGACCGAAGGCCGGCGACGGCGCGCTGTGCGGCACGCGTCCGCCGACACTGTAGTTTGGCTCCCGCGATGGCGTGAAGTCAACCTGATTTCGCAAGTCCCCGCAAATCCGCCCCCCGGAACGAGTCCGTCCCCGGGCTTTCGGGACTAGTGCTTTGACAACTCGAGTCTTTTGGGTTGGGGACGACGCAACCTGTTGACAGAGAGAGATGTTGCGCCGTCCCCAACCCAAAAATTAGCCTGTGACAAAGCACTAGGCCGTCGCGCCGGTCAGGCCTTGGTCAGAAAGGCGATCACCTCGATCGCGTGGAGCATCCGGTCCAGGCTGGCTTCGGGGGCGAACTCGAACTGGCGGGTGACGTCGACCGCGTACCGCAGATACTGCTCACGCGATTCCTCGACGAGTCGCCAATCGAGCGTCGCGGCCGACTGCTTCCAAAGCGTCGCGGCTCGTCGGAGCGATTCGGCGCACCCGTCGATCGCTGCGAACACGGCGTCGTCGAGCAGTTCCAACTGAAGACGCACCTCCTCCGGCACGTCCCCCCACAACGGCGGGGGGACGCATCCGGCGGAGCCGTCACTGGGGACGAGGCGACTCGAATGCGTCATGCGGATCTGCAGGGCGCCGACCGACAGGTCTCCCGGCGACCCGTACGGACGAAGAGAAGGGGGGACGAGCGTCGAGCCCGCAGCGAACAATCGCGGGGGCCATCTGAAAGATACGTCGCCCTCTTGCCGTTTGCCGGCTCGCACGCGTCGGCGTCCCGTCTTCCGCCGGCACGATCGCCGGCGTATTCTGCACAAGCGCCGCGACCGGACCCTTTCGGTCGGCGTTGCAGTTCGTCCCCTCGCGCCCCGCGCTCGCGCCATGTCGAAATCCAAGGACCGGTCCCGCAACCGCAAGGCCCGCACGGCTGACACGAAGCGGCAGGCAGCGCTCCCCCCCGAGCCGCGGTTGGTCGACGCGACGACCGTCGCCTGGACCGTCACCGTCTCGACCGTGGTCTTGTCGGAGTTGGGCGCCGCGGGGGCCCACTTTCTGGGGCTCGCCAACCCGGGGACGAAGATGCTGCCGGTGCTTCGCGATCTGTTGCTGATTGCGGCCGCAGCCGTCGGGGCGTTGTCGCTCGCCCTGCTGCCGGTCGTCTACCGGTTGCGTCGCGTGAAGCCGCCTCTGGGATTCACCGTGTTCGCGGCCTGTGCCGCCGCGGCGCCGATTCTGACGCTCGTGGTGCGGGCGTTGCGCGCGTGACCTGCTGAATCACAAGGAACGGCCGACGTTTCGCTGCGCGCGGGCCACGACCTGTCGCAACGCGCCGAATCCTGCCGACTCCCGTCACCTGCGAGTCGTCAGCCGTCGGGAAACTGCCGGCAGTATTCGTAGAGCGCCATCGTGGCGGCCGTGGCGACGTTGTAGCTGTACGGCAGGCCCCATACCGGGATCTCGACGACGTCGTCCAACGGGGCGAGCAGGTCCGGCGTGAGGCCGGTCCGTTCGTTGCCGATCACCAGCGCCGTGCGCGGCTGGAAGCGGTAGTGGTGGAGGTCCTGGCTGCCAGTGGTCTGCTCGAGCCCGACGAGTCGATAGCCGGCCCGTTTGAGCTCGACCAGCACCGGGGGGAGCGTGCGATGCGATTCGATCGTGATCGCGTCGGCGCCGTCGCGGGCGATCTTGCGGTCGAGCTTCGCCGGTCCCGTGCAGATCAGCCGTTCGACGCCGCAACAACTGGCCGCGCGCACGATCCGGGACAAGTTGACGTTGCTCCGCAAGGGGGCGCACACGACCAACAGCTCGCGCGGTCGGGCCAACGCCCGCGGGGGCTTGTGGCGCTGGTGTTCAAAGTCCATCATCGTTCCCGTTCTGTCGTCGTACGGCCAAGAAGCGGAACTCGCGCCGCGGCGCGAACGATCTCGGCAGCATGATTGCACGAGCGATCAACATGGTCTGACCGGCGCCGCTCGGGGAGGCGCGTTTTTCCCGGCGAACGGTCGCCTGCCCTTTTGTCGGGGAGGGCCGTCGCGGTAAGCTAGGGCTTCGCTCGCCAGGTCGTGATGCCATTTGCCAAATTGATGGGTGGCTGGGGTCGAACGCAGTGAGCCCCCAGCGGATCCCCTGGGGGCTCCGCTGCGCTTGCGACCCCAATCGCCCTTCCAAGGCCGCAAATGGTATCACGACCCGCTCGCCAGGGTCCTGCCGCGTCAAATCGTCATGTTCAGCCGTCGCGACATCGCCTTGCTCGTTGCCGCCGTCGCGGGGCTTGCGGCGGCGCTGGGGTGGTCGCTCACGCGAACCGCGCTGCCGCGGGCCGATTTTACGTTCTGCAACGGGACCGAGGTCAAGAGCCTCGACCCGGCTTTGGTGACGGGGCAGCCCGAAGGCAGACTCGCCTACGCCCTGTTCGAAGGGCTCGTCCGGTGGCATCCCCGGACGCTCGAGCCGCTCCCCTCCGGCGCCCGGCGGTGGGAGATCTCCGACGACCGCCTGCAGTACACCTTTTTCCTGCAGCCCGACGCCAAGTGGTCGGACGGCTCGCCCGTCACGGCCGGCGACTACGCTTACAGCCTGCGGCGGTTCCTCGACCCGCGCACCGCGGCCGAGTATGCATTTCAGGCTTGGTATCTCAAGAACGGCAAACGCTACAGCGAAGCGGCCGCGGCGTTGCGACCTGGCGATCAGGTCGAGGTCGAATTGAACCTGACGACGGACGCCAGCAACGCCGTCCGGGGCGAAGTGCTCCGGGGCAAGCTCGTGCAGATCGAGGACGGTCGCGGCGAGATTCTCGACGCCGAGCGACTCGCCGAGCTTGCCGAGCGAGAGAATGTCGATCGGCAGCGGTGGACCTACGCGGTCGAGATCGACGGCCGTACGGAGCGGTTTCGCTACGCCGACGACTCGACCGCAGCGGCGAAGCCCCCGTCGAGGGGCGCGCGATGGTGTCGACAGATTCTGATCGACTTTCGCGATGTCGGGGTCGAGGTCCTCGACGACCTGACCCTGCGGCTGACTCTGGAGAACCCCACGTCGTACTTCCTCTCCTTGTTGGGCTTCTACCCGCTGTTCCCCGTGAACCAGGCGTGCGTCGAACGGCACGGCTCGCCGCAGTGGACGTACGCCGAGAACATGGTCGCCAACGGGCCTTATCGGCAGTTGTTTCGACGCTACCGAGATCGCACCCGGCTGATTCGCAGCGAGACGTATTGGGATCGCGACAACGTGGCGCTCGAAACGGTCGACGTGCTCGCAGTCGACTCGATCTACACGGCGCTGAATTTGTATCTCACCGGCGAGGCGGATTGGATCCACGAAGCGCCCCCCAACGCCTTGCGGGTGATGCTGGAAGAGAACCCGCCGCGGGACGATCTCAACCCGGCGCCGATGCTCAACACGTACTACTACTTGCTCAACGTCCGGCGCGAACCGCTCGACGACGTGCGGGTCCGTCGGGCCTTGTCGATGGCGATTGATCGCGAGGAGATCTGCACGAAGATTCTCGCGGTCGGCGAACAGCCGGCCCTCAGCCTCGTCCCGCCGGGCTTGCCGGGGTACGACCCGCCGGAAACGCCGGGGTACGACCCCGCGGCGGCCCGCCAACTGCTCGCCGAGGCGGGTTACCCGGGGGGCCGCGGCTTTCCCCGACTCGAGGTCTCCTACAACACGCACGAGACCCACCAATTGATCGCCGAAGTCGTCCGCAAACAGTGGGAACGCAACCTGGGGATCGTCGTCAAAGGTCGCAACGAGGAGTGGGGCTCGTTCCTCGCAAGCCAGCGGCAATCGCGATTCGACGTCAGCCGCAAAGGCTGGATCGGCGATTACGCCGACCCCAACACGTTTCTCGACCTGTTCGTCGCCGGCGGCGAGCAGAACAACACGAACTGGGGCCGGCCCGAGTACGACGCTTTGATCGACCTCGCAAAAGTCGAGCCCGACCCGACCAAGCGGCTTGCCGCCCTCCGCGAGGCGGAGGAGTTGCTCATGGACGAGCTGCCGATCATCCCCGTGTTTTTTTACGTGTCGAAGAATCTCGTGAAGCCGCACGTCCGCGGGTTTCACAACAATATCCAGGACTACCACCCGTTGTGGCCGCTGCGGCTTGATCGCTCCGGCGAGACGCCCCATGACTTCCTGGAGAGCCGCCGATGATCGCTTTTTGCGTGCGCCGGCTCTGGTGGTTCGTGCTGACGCTGTGGGCCGTGTTCACGGTATCGTTCGTGCTGATGCACTCGGTCCCCGGAGGACCCTTCGACGGCGAGCGGCAACTCCCCCCCGAGGTGAAGCGCAACTTCGAGAAAAAATACGGACTCGATCAACCCCTGTGGAAACAGTACGCCGCGGGGCTGCGGGGAGTCGCGACGCTCGACTTCGGATACTCGATGAAGAAGGACTACGCCGTCGGCAAGATCATCGGCAGCGGGTTGCCGATCTCGGCGTCGCTGGGGCTGTTGGCGCTCGCGCTCGCCGTGACGTTGGGGTTGGCGACGGGGGTGGTCTCGGCCCTGTGGCGGGGTTCCGCGGCCGACGTCACGCTGCGACTGGCGGCTACGGCGGGGATCGCGCTGCCCAACTTCGTGATCGCGGGGGTGTGCATCATCCTGTTCGTGTTCGAGTGGCCCCTCTTGCCGGCGGCCGGGTGGGGAAGCCCCCGGCAGATGGTCCTCCCCGCGTTCTGTCTGGGGGCCCCCTACGCCGCGTACGTGGCTCGCATCTCGCGCACCAGCATGCTCGACGTCCTCTCGCAGGACCACATTCGCACCGCCCGAGCCAAGGGGGTCGGCCCGTTGCGCGTCGCCCTCGTGCACGCCCTCCGCGGCGCCTTGCTGCCGGTCGTGTCGTTTCTCGGCCCGGCCGTGGCGGGGATCCTCACCGGGTCGTTGGTCGTCGAAAGCATCTTCGCGATCCCGGGGATCGGCAGCTACTTCGTCAACGCGGCGTACGACAAGGACTACACCCTCGCCATGGGCGTGGTCATGCTCTACACGATGCTGCTGTATGCAATGAACTTCCTGGTCGATCTGTCGTACGCAGTGCTCGACCCGCGGGTGAAGCTCGAGTGACCCGCGACCCCCCGAATTGTTCGTCCGCCGCTTGCCTGCTTTGGTGAATTCCCGTGCCGTCTGCCTCCGCGACAATCGTGACTGCCGCCGCACAGCGGCCGCGCAGCGCCTCGCTGGGGGCGGAGGCGTGGCGCCGGTTGCGGCGCGATCGGGTCGCGATGGCCTCGCTCGCGACGCTCGTCGGGGTCGTCCTGTTGGCGACCGTCACGCCGCTGTTGCCGCTGCAGCCCCCCGATGCGGGCAACACCGACGTCGCCTACCAGTACGCCGCTCCGACCGCGTCCCCCTTGTGGCTGCACGACTTCGCGCTCGACGTCGAGGCGATCGCCGCGACCCCGGCCGCGGTCGCCGACCTGCGGACCGCGCTCAAACGCGACCTGCCGGAACTCAACGCCCGGGTGATCGCCGCCGCGGTCGAAGTCGCCGCCCAGGAGCAACGGCTCGACGAGCAGGGCGCGAACGGCGCCCCCCTGTCGGCCGAGGACCGGGCCGCCCGGCTCAAGCCGTTCAAGGCGGCGGAACTCGCCGCGCGGCGGGCGATCTATCGCCGCTCGGCCGAGATCGAGGACACGATCCAAGGCCCCTACCGCAAAGCGGGATTCGCCCCGCTGGGGGGACTCAGCCGCTGGATGGTTCGCGCCCGCTACGCCCTGTTCGGCGATCGGCAACTCAACTCGCTCTGCGGACGCGACCTGTTGGGACGCGACCTCTTGAGCCGCACCTGCTGGGGCTCGCGGATCTCGCTGATGGTCGGACTCGTGGCGACGATCGTCTCGCTGGCGATCGGGGTCACCTACGGCGCCGTGAGCGGGTACTTCGGCGGGCGACTCGACAACGTCATGATGCGGCTGGTCGACGTCATGTACTCGATCCCGTTCATCTTCGTCGTGATCTTCATCCTGACGGTGCTCAACGAGGAGCGAACCGCCGAACGCTTGCGGAGTCTGGGGATCACCAAGATCACCGTGTTTTACCTCGTGGTCGGAGCGATCTATTGGCTCACGATGGCCCGGGTCGTGCGGGGACAGATCATTTCGCTGAAGCATCAGGACTTCGTCGAGGCGGCCCGCTCGCTGGGGGCCCGGGCGCCGCGGATCATCTTCCGCCACTTGCTGCCCAACGTGCTGAGCGTCGTCTTGGTCTACCTGACGCTCACCATCCCGCGCGTGATGCTGTTCGAGGCGTTCCTGTCGTTCCTCGGCCTGGGGGTCGACCCCCCCGACGTCTCATGGGGCCTGTTGGCCAACGAGGGGATCAAGGTGATCACCCCGGTGCGAATCTACTGGTGGCTCGTGCTGTTCCCCAGCCTTGCGCTGGGCTCGACGCTGCTCGCCCTCAACTTCCTCGGCGACGGCCTCCGCGACGCCCTCGATCCGCGGCTCAAGGACCGCTGAGAAGGCCGAGCGAAGCCACGCACCCATGCGGCGTGCGAACAACAATGGATTCTGCTGAACTCGACGCCGCTGTCCGAAAGTCGTGGGCTATCGCAACGTGCGATAGCCCACGACGATCGGACAGCGGCGGGAGCCCAGAATCTTCAAAAAAATGCCTGGGTGTTTCGCTCGTATTCCCGCCGGATTGTGGTGGAAATTGAGCCGCGCGGTCGTGTAAAAGAAATGGGAACGCCGCGTCGGGCGACCAACGGGGAGAGAGCAGCCCCCCGGGCGGCCTTTGGTTTTGCTCGCCGTCCGCGAGTTTTGCTTGCAAAACCAACGGGCGCGCGACTCGAGGCGTCGGGCGCAAGTCGCTTGCGAGCAACCAGATAAGTGCCAATCCAACCGAGCAGCCGCCCGGAGTTTTGCTCGGCGAATTCGTAGTATTGCCGCTTGGCAAAAGTGCAAAATCCCCCGCGACTCTCCCGCGACGACGAATGCACGCCGTCGCGACGCCAGCGAACTCCCCAGTTACGGTCCCGCATCCCGGGTCAACGCGCATGTCGCAGCAGTTCCAACGCCGCGCTGGCAAGCGCCGTCACGCCGGCGGCGATCGTCGGTTCGACGTCGGGCCAGTACTTGGCCGAGTGGAGCGACGGCGGACCCCCTTCCTGCGCGTACGCGTCGAGCCGCTCCTGCGAGACCGAGCCGACCCGCATCATAAAGATCGGCGCCCCGGCCCCGCCGAGGCGGCCGAAGTCCTCGCCCCCCAGCGACGGCTCGTCCTCGACGACGTTCTCGGCGCCGAGCGCGTGCCGCACCGCCGGCAGCACCCGCTCGGCAAGGTGCGGGTCGTTGAAGAGCGCGGGGGTCCCCTCGGAAACCTGCACGTCGGGTTCTGGCGCGGCGGCGCTGGCAGCGGCGGCCTTCGCCTTGCGGCGAATCGCTTCGAGGAGTTGCTCGCGGACTTGGGGGGCGTAACTGCGCACGGTGATCTGCAACTTGCAGGAGTCCGGGATGATGTTGTGCTTCGTCCCCGCGTGGATGGCGCCGACGGTGACGACCGCCGGCTCGATCGGCTTGATCTCGCGCGAAACGATCGTCTGCAGGTCGAGCACCAGCCGGGCGGCGATGACGATCGGGTCGATCGTCGTGTCGGGCGCCGAGCCGTGCCCGCCGCGACCGTGGATCGTCACGTCGACGCTGTCGACGTTGGCCATGGCGTATCCGGTGCGATAGGCGATCTGCCCGCACGGCTTGTCGCCGGAGACGTGCACCGCCAGGGCGAAGTCGGGCCGCGGGAACCGCACGAACAGCCCGTCGTCGAGCATCGCCTTGGCGCCGGCGCCTCGTTCCTCGGCCGGCTGCAGCATGGCGACCAGCGTGCCGCTCCACTGCGACTTGTGCGCCGCGAGATACCGCAGCGTGCCGAGGTGGATCGTCATGTGCATGTCATGCCCGCAGGCGTGCATGACGCCGACGACGGCGCCCCGTTCGTCGGGAGTGCGGACCCGCGAGGCGTAGGGGAGCCCGGTCTCTTCCGCGACGGGCAGCGCATCCATGTCGGCCCGCAGCAGCACGGTCGGCCCGGCGCCGTTTTTGAGCACGCCGACGACGCCATGGCCGCCGACCTGCTCGGTCGTCTCGAACCCCAGCGACCGCACCTCGCCGGCGAGCCGGTCCGCGGTCTCCTTCTCGGCGAACGAGAGCTCGGGCCGCTGGTGCAACTCTGTGTAAACTTGGGCAAGATCTCCCATGCTGGCGGCGATCCAGTCGGCCAGCCCCGCAGGGCCTGCGGCGTGCGCGCTCGCGATGCAAAGGCAACTCGCACAAGCAGTTAACGTCGTTCCCAGCGCGGGGCGGCGGCCCCGTGGCGTGCGCTGGCGCAGCACGGCCTGGGTGCGCTCTCGGCGACTTGTTGACGCGGTTGCGGCGAGTCGTACACTACAGGCATTCATTCGGTCGGACTCGTTCATTGAGCCGCTTCGAGACTTCATTGCTCGAAGCGGCTCTTTTGTTGCGCGGGTCGGTTGGCGGCGAAGCGACGCGTCAGACGGCGGCGGGCGCGATCCACTCGCCCCGTTCGGCCATCGCGATCAGTTGCGGCACGATGCCGCGAACGGCACGGGCCCGGTGGCTGAGGGCCGCCTTGACGTGCGAGCCGAGTTCGCCGAACGTGCGGTGGTACTCGATCACCTCGAACAGCGGGTCGTAGCCGAAGCCGTTGGCGCCGGTCGGTGCGGTGCGCAACCGGCCGCGGCATTCGCCGCTCGCCTCGGCTCGTACGGCGCCGGTCGGATCGGCGACCGTGATGTGGCAAACGTATCGCGCCCCGCGTCGCTCGGGGGGCAGCCCGGCCAGCTCCGCGAGGACCTTGGCGTTGTTGTCGGCGTCGGTCGCCTGCGGGCCGGCGTAGCGGGCCGAGAGGACCCCCGGCCGTCCCGCGAGGGCCGCGATCTCGATGCCGCTGTCGTCGGCCATGACCCACGAATTCAAATGCCGCGCCTGCTGGGTCGCCTTCAACCGGGCGTTGTCGGCGAACAGGGCCCCGTCTTCGACGACGTCGAGATAATCGCTGAGGTCGCCCAAGGTGCGCACCCGGAACCCGTGCGGCTCCAACAGCTCGCGCAGCTCGCGCGCCTTGCCGACATTGGTCGTTCCGAGAACAAGATCGTGAACAGGCATGGCAAGCGGCAAGAGAAAGGCGACGGCACGCGAGGACGCAATGACGAGTTTACGGGAACCGCCAAGGACGCCAAGAGCGCCGTGAAAAAGCGGCCAATCGCGCTCACGGAACGCAACGTTCAGGGGGATCTCGGCCTTGGGCCGCGGGCCGGTCCCCCCGTTTGCCAGGCCGCTACGCGCTTTCGCGGCGGTCGTCGCCCAGCCGTTCGATACGGACGCGGTCGATGCGGCGGCGCGAGGCTTCCAGCACGCTGATCCGCACCTGATTTTGCCACACGAGCGACTCGCCTGGCGCAGGGACGCGGCCCAACTCCGAGAAGACGAACCCGCCGATCGTGTCGTAATCGCCGTCCTCGGGCAGTTCGAGCCCAAGTTCGGAATTGATCTCGTCGACGTGGGCTCGGCCGAGCGCTTCGCAGGTGTCCTCGTCGATTCGCTCGATCTCGCTGACCGTTTCGGGGTCGTACTCGTCGTCGATCTCGCCGACGATTTCCTCGAGCACGTCTTCGATCGTGACCAGTCCCGAAACGCCGCCGTACTCGTCGAGCACGATCGCGATGTGGGTTCGCATCTGCTGGAACATCTCGAGCAGGTCGTCCAGCGGTTTCGTCTCGGGGACGAACACCGGCTTGCGAACGATTTCGCGGATCGGGGTTCGCGCCGCGGGATCGCCGGTCGCCAGCTCGGGCAGAAGGTCTTTGCTGTACAGCAGCCCGATAATGTCGTCCCGCGTCTTGTCGTACACCGGGATCCGCGTGTGCCCCGACTGGACCACCTCGGCGATCACGTCGTCCCACGACATGTCGGCCTGGACCATGTGCATGTCGGTCCGCGGGGTCATGATTTGCGAGACCACGGCGTCGGCCAGATCGATGACTCCTTCGATCATTTCGCGGGCGTCCTCCTCGAGCACCCCGGCGCGGTGGCCCTCGGTGACGATCGTCCGGAGCTCCTCCTCGACGGTTTCGCTCTCGTCGTGGTTGCGAGTCCGTCCGGCAATGCGGTGGAGCACTGCGTCGATCATCTGGGCGCAGAAGACCAGCGGCGTCGCCGCCGCGGCGAGGCCACGCCACAGCGGCCAAGTCCGATCGAGAAAGGACTCGCCGTAGATCCGCGTGGCTGCGGAAGGCGCCCACGTGCGCACGAGGATCAGCAGCAGTCCCACGGCCCCGGCGGCCAGCACCAGCGACCCGGCCGACTGGGTGGGGGCGAATCCCAATCGGATCCGCGCCCAGGCGAGCGCCGAGACGACCGACAGCCCGCTCAACAGCGCGGCGATCATCTCGGTTCCCAGGGCCACCCGATCGTCGAGTTCGAGGATTTCGCTGAATCGCTGCGGTCGCCCGCGTCGGCGGCAGACTTCCTCCAACTCGTGGCGGGAGTAATTGTTGAGCGCACGGTAGGCGAAGTTCGCCGCCGCCGAGGCCAGCAGCGAGCTGAGACAGATCCAAAACAGCGTCGAGGGGTTCACCGGTCAGTCGCCCTCCGCAGAACTCTCGGCGACTCCGCCGTCGGCCGGGCGCCAGCGAAGGTCGGTCGGCGAGCGCTCGATCCCCAGCCGGTCGAGCGCCGCGATCTCGGCCGCCAGCATGCGGCGCTTCGCGGCAGGAGCATGATCGTCGTGTCCCGCGAGGTGCAGGGCGCCATGGACGACGTACAGCAGCAACTCGTCGTCGGCGTTCCAGCCCGCCTCGGCGGCGCACGCGACGGCTGTCTCGAGACTCGCGACGATCTGCCCCTCGAATCGCGTCGGGGGCTCGTCCACCAGCGGAAAGCTGAGGACGTCGGTCGCGTAGTCGTGGTCCAGATACTGGCGATTGAGGCGCTGGATCGTCGGATCGTCGACGATCGCGACGCTGATGACCGCGTCGTCGTAGGCGTCCTCGTCGAACGCGGCACGCACGGCTTCGCGCAACCGGGACTCGTCCAGCGGAGCGTCGACTTCGACGGCCAATTCGACGGTCAGGCTGCCCGGAGCAGGCTCCGGGTCGTCGAGAGGCAAGGGGGCGTCTTCAGGCATGGAGGGGAATCGTTTCCAGCGCCGGCGCGGCCGTCACGCCGTCTCCTGATCGGGATACTTGACCCGGCCATGGTAAACGGCGGTCAGCGATTTTACCAAGCTGTCGCCGATTTTGCGGACTTCTTCCAGCGTGAGACCGCTCTCGTCGAATTGCCCGTCGAGCAGACGCTTGCGGGAGAGTTCCTCGACGATCGCCTCAATCCGCGCCGGGGTCGGTTCCTTGAGCGCCCGGCTGGCGCTCTCCACGGCGTCGGCCAGCATCAGCACGCCCGCCTCGCGCGATTGGGGCTTGGGGCCGGGGTAGCGAAACGAACTTTCATCGACCTCGCCGCCGTCCGGATCCTCTTTGCTCTTCTTGTCGCTCGCCCGGCGATAGAAGTACTCGACCAGCGTCGTGCCGTGGTGTTGCTGGATAAAGTCGATGATCGACTCGGGGAGCTTGTTCTGGCGAGCGAGGTCGGCGCCGTCCTTCACGTGCGCAATGATCACTAGCGTGCTCATCGCCGGCACGAGGGCGTCGTGCCGATTGTCGCCATGCGACTGGTTCTCGATGAAGTAGCCCGGCTTGAGCATCTTGCCGATGTCGTGGAAATACGCCCCGACGCGAACCAGCAAGCCCCGGGCGCCAATCGCCTCGGCCGCGGTCTCGGCCAGCGCAGCCACGGTGATCGAGTGGTTGTACGTGCCGGGAGCCCGGCGAATCAGTTCCTGCAGAAGCGCGTGGGCGGGGTCTCCCAACTCGATCAGGCTCAGATCGGTCTGAACCTGGAACACTTTCTCCACGGTCGGCAACAGCACGGTCATCAACGCTCCGGCGATCACGGACCACACGATCAGCATGAAGGCGTCACGGAGCGTGAGCGCGAGATCTTGGGAGTAAAGCGTGCCCACCCCGAGCATCGTGAAGAACCCGACGACGGCCGCCGCGAAACCGACCGTCAGCAGCTTCGACCGGGTGCGAACCTGCCGCAGCACGAGGATCGCCCCCGCGCACGTGGCCACCAGCACCAAGGCCTGGGGGAACGCGTGCCCCGTGGCGACGACGATCGCCAGCGTGGCGCAGGCGGTCAACAGCAACGCCATCTCCTGTTGATACGCCACGGCGATCATCATGCCGAACAAAAGCAGCGGGATGACGTCGGCGCCCCAGCTTTGTCGACACAGCACCGTGCCGATCGCGACGGTCGCCGTCCACAAGCCCAGCAGCACGCAGAAGCGGTACAAATCGGCCAGGGCTCGGTGCTCGCGACGGGAGCAGTAAAACCCGCACAGCGTGCTCAAGGCGACGTACATCCCCAGAACGGCCATCGTGCGGCGCACCTTCTGCCCGAACGTGCGCTGGGCGAGCAGCGCCTGGTGTTCCAGGGCCAGCAGTTCGACCTTCTCGGCGGTCAGCGGTTCGTCCCCCTTGGCGAGCAGGTCCTTGCCGGCGAAGTAGGGCTTGGTCTGCTCGGGGGTGCGGGCCGCTTCGAGGTCTTGAGCGGCGCGGGTTGCGTCGGCGTTCAGCGTGAGCGTGGGCTTCAGCCGCTTCGCCAACCAGGCGTAAACGCGCTGGGCGATTTCCAGCGAAGGAAGCTTTTCGTTCAGCGACTGCTGCAGTCGTCCCGACGCTTCCTTGAGCAGCACGTCCGAGGTGTTGCGGGTCGCCAGCACCGACTCGGCGCCAGGGACGCGGATGTTGATCTTCTCGGCGTTCGCGTCGTAGTCGGGGGGGAGCGATTCGATGAGCCCCCACTGCTCCAGCGGGGCCATCGCCTCGGCCAGTTTCACGTAGAACTGCTCGGTGGCCGATTCCTCGGCGAACGCTTCACGGAATCGCTGGAACTGGGCGGCTTCTTCCTCGTCGGTCGGGTCCGGGGTCCCCGCGGCGGGGGTCGGACGAAAGTCGTCCCACAAGTCAGGATCGACTTGATCGTAGCTTTCGGCCACCAGCAGCTTGCCGATCTCGCTGCGCAGTTGGGCCCGGAGCTGCACGAGCGATTCGGCGTCTTGGTTGAAGACGCCGATCGCAAGCTTGCGGGCCTTCTGTTTGGCCTCGCGCGTCGCCTGGGGATCGGGTTGACTGAAATCGACCTGAGCGATCACGTCACGGGCCGGGATTTCGCCCACCCGATGCTCGAGCGGCAAATCCCATCCCCGCGTGAAGCCCCACAGGAACAAAGCCGCGAACAGAGTCAGCGACAACCGCAGCAGGACTCCGCCCCGCTGCAGATTGGCCCACAGCGTCGCCCACATGCCGGGCGGCAATTCGACCGCCGCGACGCGTTGCTGGCGAGTTCGTTTCTGCAAGGGAGCGGACATGGGGAGCGTCGATCGGCCAATGGCCGGATGCTGGTCTGAGGGACGGTCGCTGTCTAGCGCGGGTTGCTTGCCGCCGGCCTGTTACTTGTCTTCGTATGCTCGGACGATCTCTTGCACCAGCCGATGCCGCACGATGTCGGCGCCCGTCAGGACGACCAGTTTGTAGCCGACGATATGCTGCAGGCGTCCGACGGCGTCGACCAACCCGCTGCGGGCGTGAGCGGGAAGATCGATCTGCGACGTGTCGCCCGAGACGACCACTTTCGAGCCTTCGCCCATGCGAGTGAGAAACATTTTCATCTGCGGGACGGTCGTGTTTTGCGCTTCGTCCATGATGATGAACGCGCTGTTAAGAGTGCGCCCGCGCATGTACGCCAACGGCACCACCTCGATTACGTCGTCGTCCATGTAGCGGCGGACTTGCTCGGCGTCGAACATCTCGCGGAGCGCGTCCAGCAGCGGACGCAGATAGGGATTGATCTTCGCCTGCAGGTCGCCGGGGAGAAACCCGAGGCTTTCGCCCGCTTCGACTGCGGGGCGCACGAGCACGATCTTGCGGATCCGCTGCTCGCGCAGCGCCTCGACCGCGGTTGCTACGGCGAGGTACGTCTTGCCGGTCCCCGCGGGGCCGGTGCAAAACACGAGGTCGTGGCTGCGGATCGCTTCGACGTACTCGGCTTGGCCGGCGGTGCGGGGGCGAATCTTCCGCCCGTTGCGGACGTCGATCGCCGCGGAGGACGGGGAAACGGACAATCCCGTCACGCGGCCGATGATCTCGCTGACCTGCTGCGGCTCGAGCATCCGTCCGCGGGCTACGGCGCCGCGCAGCTCTTCAAGCACGGCGGTCGCCTTAAGGACCGCTTCCTCGTCCCCTTGGACGAGGATCTTGCCGTCGCGCGTGGAAATGCGCGCCGCGGGGATGAGTTCACGGATCATCCGAATATGGAGATCCTTGGCGCCCAAGAGCAGCGTGAGATCCTCGGCGTTTCCGCCTGGAATCGAGGCTTCAATCATCCGGTGGGGCGACGGGCG
Source organism: Pirellulales bacterium (assembly GCA_019636345.1). Lineage (NCBI taxonomy): Bacteria > Pseudomonadati > Planctomycetota > Planctomycetia > Pirellulales > Pirellulales bacterium. The sequence continues at coordinate 123,824 of JAHBXQ010000002.1, forward strand.
GGCCGTCGACAGGGGAAGGGCCTGCGGTCCCGTGCGATGCTCGCGACCAAGGGGACGCAGGTCCATGGCCCTCGGGGGGCTTGTGAAACTATACCTAATCAGGGGGCTGCGAGGCCACCGGAGTCGGCCGCGGGGGGCGTAACCGGTTGCATGCTCGCAGTTTATGACGATTCGGCCGATTGGGCGAGCCTTTGGCGGGGGCCCCGCGGCATTCCGATCTGCAGAGCGTGGCGGGCGGGGGATCACAATCGCCGCACCTTGCCGACGCATGTTTTCGGCTCGGCGGCACAAAAACGCCTGGCTCACCCCCCCGTCGCCAACATCCCGCCGCAGGCCCACCACAAATACGCCACCGGCGCCGCCAGCAGCAAAGAGTCGAGCAGATCAAGCACCCCGCCGAACCCCGGGAGCCAATCGCTGGAGTCCTTGACCCCGGCGTCTCGCTTGAGGAGCGACTCGCCCAGGTCGCCGACCAGTCCTGCGATGGCGACGGTCAGGGTGAAGCCGGCCCAGCGGAGCGGCGTTCCCGCGGTCGCCCCGCTCGCTGCGGCGACCAGCGCGGGAAAGCCCAAAGCCGCGATCGCCACGGCGAGCCCGATTCCTCCTATGGTCCCCTCCCAGGTCTTGCCGGGGCTCAGTCGGGGGGCGAGCTTCGTGCGCCCGATCGACTTGCCGACGAAGTACTGGCAGGTGTCGCTCAGCTTGACCGCGGCGATCATCGTGGCCAGCGGCGTGAGACCGATGATCGAGCCGCCGCTGCGGACCAGGCGCACTTGGACGAGGGTTCCAAGCAAGCCGCCGACGTAGAGCACGCTCAGGGCGCCAAGCGCCAGGCTGTTCGTGGCGCCGCCGGGTTGATCGAAGCTGCGCATCTCGGCGACGAGCACGACGGCCAGCCCAGCGACCAGTCCCGCAGCGAGCCACCCGAATTGTTCAAGATTGCTTGCGCCGTGGCGCCAGATCGGAACGAAGCTGGCCAGCACCGGCAGCGCCGTGGCGGCATAGATCGCTCCGGGGATCGCCGCCACGTGTCGCGTGCGTCCCATTCGCAGCATCTCGCCGGCGGCGAGCAAACTCGCCGCAAACGCGACCGGGGCCAGATACGCGCCCGGCCAAGCGGCGCGCGCATCGGCTCGACAAATTGCCGCCAGTGCCGCCACGAGGATTGCGCCGATCAAAAGTCGCCAACGGAGCACGGCATGGTCCTAGCAGTTGAGTCCGCCGAATTTGCGATTGCGGGCGGCGAAGTCAAGGATTGCTTCGTAGAGCGCCGATTCGTCGAACTCGGGCCAGCAGCGGTCAGTCACCCAGATCTCGGCGTAGCTGATTTGCCACAGCAGAAAATTGCTGATTCGCATTTCCCCGGCCGTGCGAATCAACAAGTCAGGGTCGGCAAGTCCCGCCGTGTAAAGCCGCTCGGCAATCGTCTGCTCGTCAATCTTTTCAGGGGGCAAACCGCCTGCTGCCGCCTCCGCGGCAATCTCGCGGACGGCGTCGACCAACTCGGCCCGCCCGCCGTAGTTAATTGCGAGGTTGAGCCACATCCCCCCGTTGGCGCCGCTCATCTCGACCGTCTTGTCGAGCTCGCGGAGGACCTGGTCGGGGATCCCCTCGCGCCGGCCGATCATGCGGACCCGCAAATCGTTGTCCATGATCGTCGAGCGTTCCTCGATCATGTACTGCTCGAGCAGGTGCATCAGGAAGTCGATCTCGGGCTGAGGCCGCTTCCAGTTCTCGCTGCTCAAGCAATACAGGGTCAATTGCTCGATCCCCAGTCGGGCGGCCTCCTCGGTCGTCCGGCGAACGCTGGCGACGCCGCGGCGGTGGCCCTCGATTCGCGGCAAGCTCTGCCGCTCGGCCCACCGACCGTTGCCGTCCATGATGACGGCGATATGCCGCGGCCAGCGCTCGCGCGGCACGGCGGAGAGGGCGTCAGGGATAGTCAATGCGACGGGCATAGGAACCGGCTGGCAGCCAGTGACGACATGGTCAGGCGTCTGGAACGGGCTCGATCAGATCCCACAGCGTGCCGTAGAGATCTTTAAATACGGCGACAGTGCCGTAGGGTTCGGTCTTGGGCTGACGGACGAATTCGACCCCTCGGGATTGATACAGTTCGAAGTCCGACCAAAAATCGTCCGTGTAAAGGAACAGAAACACCCGCCCGCCGGCTTGGGCTCCAATGCAGCTTGCCTCTTCCGCGCTGGAGGCGCGAGCAAGCAGGATGCGGCACCCCTTCCCCTCGCTCGGCCCCGTCACGACCCATCGCTTGGATTGTGCGGCGATCGGCTTGTCTTCGAACACGCGAAAGCCAAGCTTGTCCACGTAGAATCGCAGGGCCTCATCGTAGTCCCGAACAACGACGGACACTAATCCCAGATGTTGGCTCATGCTCTCCTCGACGGACGGTCGAGTTCGCAGCTCATGTTCTGAACGCCGAGCAGCCGTCAATCCAGATCGCTTGCAGCGCCCGTGACGATCGTCGCCGCCCGATCCGGCCCCACCGACACGAGTCCCACCGGCGCCCCGGCGAGTTCTGCGATCCGGTCGAGGTACGCCCGGGCCGCCGCGGGAAGATCGGCCAGCTTGCGGACTCCCGTCACGTCCTCCTGCCAGCCGGGGACCGACTCGTAAACGGGCTTCGCCTTGCGAAGATCGTCGACATGACTGGGGAAGACGTTGGTCCGCTCGCCGTTGATCTCGTACGCGGTGCAAATCTGCAGTTCGTCGAACCCGCTCAGCACGTCCAGCAGCATCACGCAAATCGAGTCGACCCCGCTGAGCCGGGCCGTGTATCGCACGGCAACCGTATCGAGCCAGCCGCACCGCCGGGGACGCTTGGTGACCGTGCCGTATTCGTTGCCCGCGTCGCGGATCCGCTTGCCGATCGCGTTGTCTTGCTCCGTGGGGAACGGCCCTCCGCCGACGCGCGTCGTGTACGCCTTGACGATGCCGATGACATGGTCGATGTACTTGCCCGGGACCCCCGAACCGTTCGAGACCCCCACGCCGCTGGAGTTGCTGCTGGTGACGTAGGGATAGGTGCCATGGTCGACGTCGAGCAGAGCGCCCTGAGCCCCCTCGAACAACAGGCGCCGTCCCCCCTCGGCGGCCGAGAGCAGGTACTCGGTCGTGTCGCACACGTACGGCTGCAGTCGGTCGGCGAACGCCCGGTACTGGTCGTAGATGGTCGCGGCATCGAGAGGCTTCATGGTGCCAAAGTCGTCGAGCGCCGCCATTTGGCGATTCTTGGCCTTGGTGATCTGCTCGACCTTGTCGCGGAAGTTCGGGCGGTAGAGATCGCCGAGCCGCAGGGCGTACGTGCGACCGACCTTGTCCCGATAACAGGGGCCGATGCCGCGCCCCGTCGTGCCGATCGTCTCGGTCGATCCCGCGCTGTGGTCGAACGCCCGGTCCTCGGCAAAATGCCAGGGGAAGATGACGTGAACCCGGTCGCTGAGTTTGAGGTTGTCGTGGTCCTCGACCCCGCGGGCGGCGAGCTCGTCGAGTTCCTCGATCGCCTTGGCCGGGTTGAACACGACCCCGCCGGCGATGACGCAAGTCACCCCGGGGGTCAGCACCCCGCTGGGAAGGAGCGACAGCTTGTAGGTCTGGTCGCCGACGACCACGGTGTGGCCGGCGTTGGCGCCCCCCTGATACCGCACGACCACGTCGTGGCGGGTGGTCAGGAGGTCGACGATTTTCCCTTTGGCCTCGTCCCCCCACTGCAGGCCAATCACGCAAGTCCCGGGCACGGGAAGGTCTCCTTCAATCAGTCGGCAGCCGCGGCAAGCGGACAAAACCCCCATTGTAGCGGCCCGGGGCGGCGGCGTGAGGGGCGCACCGTCAGCCCGAGCCCCCGGGTTTTTTCGGAATTCCGGGCCAAATCGCAATCCCAATCGTCGGCTGGTGGGCGCCACTGCGGTATCGTATCGACGCCGAGATTGCAGCAGCCAGATCGCCGACCGACGATTTCGATGACGATCGCATTCGAGCTGAACCGAGAGTCGGCCGCCGGGCGATCGGTCAATGCTCTAGGACGATGGCGCGACGCCAGATCGCACCTCCCGCAGGAATTCGGCGAACAAGTAGTGGCTGTCGTGCGGTCCGGCCGAGGCCTCGGGGTGGTACTGCACGCTGAAGGCCGGCACGTCGCGGCGGCGGACGCCTTCGATCGTGCCGTCGTTCAGGCTGCGGTGGGTCACCTCCAGGCACGCGGGAAGCGACTCCTCCTCGACCGCGAAGCCGTGATTTTGCGAGGTGATCTCGACCGTCCCGTCGGCCAACCGCTGCACGGGGTGATTCGCCCCGCGGTGACCGAATTTGAGCTTGAAGGTCTTCGCCCCGCTGGCAAGAGACAGCAACTGGTGACCCAAGCAGATGCCGAACACCGGGGTCTTGCCCAGGATGCCGCGAATGGTCTCGATCGCAGCGGTCAGCGGCTCGGGATCGCCGGGGCCGTTCGACAGGAACACTCCGTCAGGCTTCTGGGCGAGCACCTCCTCGGCCGACGCCGGCCCGGGGAGGACCGTCACCTGGCACCCCGCGTCGTACAGGTGGCGGGGGATGTTCCACTTCATGCCGAAGTCGAGGGCGACGATGTGGGGGGCGTCGCCGGCGGCTGCGGGCGTCGCCGCGCGCATCGCGTCCTCCCCCGTCGCCCCTCCGCCGTCTGCATTCAGAAACGTCCATTCGCTCACCGGCTCTTGCCAGTCGCAAGGCATGTCCGGAACGACTTCTTGCACCAAGTCGCGGCCCACCAGCCCTGGGCTCGCCTGGGCCTTGGCGACGAGGCTCGCGTCGTCGAGGTCCACGGTCGACAGCACGCCGCGCAGGGCGCCCCGCGAGCGGATTCGCCGCACGAGGGCTCGGGTGTCGATCGACTCGATCGCGACGACTCCCCACTCCTTCAGGTAATCGCCCAGCGTTCCGTCTGCGCGAAAGTTGCTGGCGACGCGGCTGTGCTCGCGTACGACGAAACCGGCCAAGCGGGGCCGAGCGCTTTCGAGATCCTCCTCGTTGACGCCGTAATTGCCGATCTGCGGGTAGGTCATCGTGACGATCTGCCCGCGGTAGCTAGGATCGGTGAGGATTTCCTGGTAGCCGGTCATTGAGGTGTTGAAACACACCTCGCCGTCGACCTCGCCGGGGGCGCCGATCGAGGCGCCGGTGAACACCGTGCCGTCTTCCAGGGCAAGTTTGGCAATCTGGCGGGACATGCGCGAAGGGGAAGGGAGGAAGGGGGGAAGGTCGAGGGCAGCAGAAACTCAAGCGAGCCGCGACGTCCCCGCCCGCGGCAAGAGGAATCTCACCCGCGGCAGGGAACTGCTCGACCCCGAGCGGCTCAAGACTCGTCTCCGCGTCGCCGATACTCACAGCGGGCTGAGGGTCCTCGCGCCGGCCAGTTGCGGCAGCTTCGCTTGCGAAGCCCCGCCGCCGCCAGCCGCCGCGTGCAGCCTATGAAAGATAGAGGGTCCTTGCTTCGGCGAGCAAGGGCCCTCTTTTTTTGCGCCGCGATTGCCGCTCGAATCGGCCGAAATCCCGCAATTTGGAGGGACCAGCGCGACCGCAAGGCGACGCCGACCGCCGAAAGACCATAAGCCGCGACCTCCCAGGTCGCCGGCGGCGCCACGTTCGGCGTCGCCATCGTCGGCAGCCGGCGCCCGGCCGCCGTCAATGCTTCCACCCCCAATCGTGCTTCACGGCGAGCCAAGCCGCGGCGATGAGCGACGTGATCGTCACGACAAAGAACCCGAACACGACCGTCGGGACATGTCCATTTGACGGCAAAGGCAAAACCAAATGTACGAGCCTCATAAGCCCAATCCACAGTAGCGCGGCGACGTAAGGAGATGGCGTCGCCAGAACGCCCGCATAAACGGGGTGCCTCAGGTACGCCATGAGAGCCGTCGCCGCGAGATAAACGCCGACATGGACCCCCATCACGGCGGCTGCCCAGAAGACTTCATCGAGGCCGATCGCGGAAAGCGCCTTGCCGGGCGCCAGCAGTTCGGCGGCTGCGATCGACGCCAACAACCCGCATAACAAGAATCCGCAGGTGACGCCGAGCCCCGCGAGCAGCTTCACTGTGAACCACCGGCCGATCGGAATCGGTCGCGAACGCCAGAAGCCTTGCAGCTCCGGCCGCAGGTCGTCCATGAAGACGCCGATCCCGGCGACCAGGGCGATCGCGTAGCCGACCATTGCCCAAATCACCCCAGCCACTTCAAGGATGCTGGATCCCTCGAAATGCATAACGCCCCAGCGCAAGCGAGCGCTGACTAAAATGACGATGCAGACGGCTGCGATGCCGCCGCCGCCAAACAGCGCCAGCGGCCCCGACTCGCGGAACTGCTTCCACATAAGCGCCGAGAGCGGCCCGCGCCGCGGCGGGGCGAGCCAGTCGGTGCGGGGCGCCTCGGCCGAAACGACCGGCCGCTCGCCCTCGACCGTCTGCACCCGCGCCGGCACGACGCGGCCGAAGCGGGTGACGTACCACCACGCCAAGCCAGCGTGGACGACTACGGAGGCGGCGACGTGCCCCCACCAGTAGGAAACAAACTGCGACGATTCGGCGAGAAGGATCGCCAACCCCCCAGGAAGACATCCCATGGCAACGCCCCAGAGGGATTGCTCTTGCAGATCGCCGTTCCAGAAAATCAGCAGCTCGAAAACGCCCCATGCGAGGACGATCGACACGAACGCAATCGCTGCGGCGCGGACTTCATCGACGGCGTTCACCCCTGCCGCGCTTCCCCAAAGCAAGAGGCTCGTCGCGGCCAGTAGCGCGACAAGGCCCCGCGATGCGTACCAATTGTCGAACCCTTTCCACAAACCTTGCGAGACGTCGCGAATCGACGGCACGACCGAGTTTTGAACCCAAACCACGACGAGAAGCATGCCGATCACCGCGGCGATGGCGAGCAAGGCCGTGAGGAGCTTGACGACAGCGGCCCGTCGCGTCGGCACGGGAAGCGACTGCAACAGCCCGATCGTCCCCGCCGACTGCTCGCCCGCGGCGATTCCCATCCCTAAAAAGCAGGCGGCGGCGACCGCGGCGGCGCTGAGTATGCCGTCGGCCGTCTCGAACGCAAGTCCCCGGTGGTTGTCGATGATCGCCACGACCAACAACTGCACCGCGACGGCGACCAAGATAATTGCCGCAACCTTCCAGCGCAGCTCGCGGTACTCTTTCCAGAGGAGTGCCTGCCAAGTTCGATGCATGATGTTGATCCTTCGCAGCAAGGCGAATGAGCCGCCGGCGCTAGCCGGGGGCCGAGTTGCCGGTCATTCGCGAATTGTCCGCGCTTCCGCCCGGGGCCAGCGCCCACGGATCATTCGGCCTCGCCGACCGAGAGGGCATCGCTCGGCGTTGGCGCCGTGCGTTCGATCGTCCCGCTCACGTACGCCGCGAAGATCTCGTCGAGATTGAGATCGACGACTCGATGCGGCGTTCCTTCGCGACCCAGCAAGGCCGCCGCAGCGCCTGCGTTCTGCACGGTGACCGCCGCCTCGCCGTCGTGAATCCTGAGGTCCAGAACCGCCAGATCGTCGCGAATCGCGGCCAACGCGTCGGTCGACAACACAAATTGCTTCACGTCGCGGCGGAGCGTTTCGGTGTCGGCCTGCCTCACGACCCGGCCGTGGTCGAGGATCGCCACCTCGTCCGCCACCGGTTCCACTTCGTACAGCAGGTGCGAACTGTAGAACACGGTCCGCCCCTCCCCCTGCAGGTGCGTGATGAGGTCGCGATTGAACTGTCGCCGCATCACGGGGTCGAGCCCGAGCGCAGGATCGTCGAGGATGACCAACTCCGGGCGATGGGCGAGCGCGAGCACAAGCCCCAGCCGCACGGTTTGGCCCTTGGAGAGCGTCTTGATCTTCTGGGCAAGCGGCAGCTCGAACTCGCGGACGTACTTGAGTGCCAGGTCGTGATCCCACGTCTTGTAGAACGGCGCCACGAAGCGGATGATCTCGTCGACCCGCATCCAGCCGTACATCTTCTGGTCTTCGGCGAGATAGCCGACGCGGGCCCGGATCGCCAACGGGTCGACAGCCGGGTCGATCCCCAGGACGCGCACGTCGCCGGCGTCGCGCTGAAGCAGGCCCAGCAGCATGCGGATCGTCGTCGTCTTGCCGGCGCCGTTTCGCCCGAGGAACGCGTACGTCGTCCCTTGGTCCACTTCCAGCGACATGTCGGCCAGCACCCGCTGCTTGCGGAACGACTTGTCGACGTGACGCATCTCGATGGCGGCGGTCATGGGGCGTTCTCCGCGACGTGCTGGGCGACTTGGGTTCTGTGGTTCATCGTGGCCGGCTCGGCGAGGACCTCGGCCAACAACTCATGCAACTGCTCGGCGGTGAGTCCGAGGGCGACCCCCTGGCGGGCGACTTGCCGCAGTTCCTCGGCGATCTTCTCGCGGCGGCCCTTCATCGCCGGCCCTCTCGGCCGGGCCGTGACGAAGGTCCCCTGTCCCTGCCGCATGTCGAGCAGTCCCTCGCGAGCCAGCCGTTCGTAGACGCGGAGCACCGTGTTCTGATTGACGGCCAGCTCGCGGGCCAGCTCCCGCACCGACGGCAGTTTCGCCCCCGGGGCGAGATTGCCGGTCGACACCAACGCCTCGATCTGCGCGGCCAACTGCCGCGAGATCGGCACGGCGGAGCCTTTTTCGATGCGGAGGAGCATGCGAGAGGTCCCGATGCGGAGACAGGTGACTACAGTTATGTAACACATGTCACTGGCGGCGTCAAGCGATTTCAGACATTTCGCTCCACGGAAAGCGAGAAGCCCGCTAGTCAGCGGTTTCTACGTTCACCGATAGAATCCCCACGCACGTGCTCTCGCTGCGGGGAGTCAGTTCAATGCGCAAGCGGCTGGTTGTCAGCGGCGCTGCGGGGCGCACTGTGTTGTAATTGTCGGGGGACGTGCTGTAGGAGTCGGTGTTGTAGATTGCGACCGGAGTCCACGTGCCCAGGTCGTTTGGCGTCGACAGATGCCAAGCGTCAGGAAGCTGAACCCCTCCGTTGTCATCGTAGAAGTAGGCGCCGACGCTACGAATGGCGCGGGCTTCGCCCAGATCGATCTCGACCCATTGGGACTGGCCGCGTTGGGGCCAACTTGTCCAGCGACGGATTGACGTGTCGCGCGACGACTGCGGCGTATGCTTCATTCGCACCGCCTGGACCGTGTTTCCCTCGGCCGTGTGCGAGGCGCTTGCCCCCGCGAACTTGAGATGTTCCGGCCGCAGCAGATCGACATGCGCTAACTCGGCCCGCGTGCCGATCCAAGTCGTCATCGAACCGCGATCGCGATTGCTCCAGGCAAAGTAAGGGACCAGCTTCAAAGGCACGGGGCGAGATCCGTCCGGCAGGCGTTCCTTGGCCGGCAGGGTGATCTGGGGAAGCCCGGCTAACGGGCCTTCGGCGATCGTCATGACGGTTGCCTTGTCGACCGGCGCAGCTCCTGCAAAGAAGAACCGGGCGACGTCGCCGCCGTTGTCGATCTCCTCGGCCGAGAAGAGCAGCGGGCCGCGGCTGACGGCTTGGCGCCCCTGGTTGGATTCAACCCGCTCGAGGCACTGGTTCGTCCGGACCGGCATGGGCAGGTCGAGCTCCACCTGATCGCCAGGAGACCAGCGGCGTGCGACGACGGCAAACCCACGTTTCACCTCGGGGACGACCGGCTTGCCGTTCACTGAGACAGTCCAACTCGCGGAATTCCTATCGGCGTAGCGATAGAGCTTTCCCGGAACGAACTGCTCGCCGACCCACGTCGGGATGCGCAGTGCGATTTCAAATTCCTGGGCGGCCTGCGGGTTGACTTCCAACTTGACTGCGCCGTGCAGCGGGTAGCGAGTCGATTGCGAAAGCGCCACGGGCGAGCCGTCGATCTCCAACTCGGCGTCGTTGCTGCCGTAGAGGAGACAGGACAGCCGGCGTGGTTCTGTCGCGTACATGTGGCCGGCGATTTTGGGAATGAGCCGGGCGAGGTTCGACGGGCAGCATGCCGTGCCGAACCAACTCGACCGCGGCGCGTGCCCCGCCGGGGCGTCGAGCGGGTTCGGGTAGAAGAAGCTCGCGCCGTCGAGGCCGATCCCCGCGAGACAGTTGTTGTAGAGGGCCGTCTCGGCGACGTCGACGTACATTGCGTCGCGGTACTTCAGGTACATCCGCATGTTGAACAGGAAATTTCCCACCCCGGCGCAGGTTTCCAGGTAGGCGTCGCGGTTCGGCAGCACGTAGCTAGGACCGAACCCCTCGATGTTGGGCACGGCCCCCAGCCCGCCGGAGATGTGCATCTTCGTATCGACGATGTCGTGCCAAATGCTGTCGAGCGCCGCCCCGTAGTCGTTCTTGCCGGTTAGGCTGTCGACTTCGGCCATGGCCGCATACATATAACACGCTCGAACCGCATGGCCGACCGCCTTGCGCTGCCGAGCCACAGGCTGGTGCTGCTGAGCGTACTCAGGTGCGTCGATGCCGCGACCGTCAGGGATGAACGTGACCCCGCGGATGTCGAGGAACCGCTTCGCCATGTCGAGATACTGCCGATTCCCCGTGTGGAGATGGAGCTTCACCAGCCCGAGTTCGATTTCCTGATGTCCCGGAGCTTGGTTGACCGGTCGCCCGTCGTTGTAGGCGGGATCCCCTTCGAAGAAGACCCGCTGCACATGCCGGGCGTTCTTCTCGGCGATTTCCAGCAGCGACGTCTTGCCGGTCGCCTCGGCGTATGCGACGGCGGCCTCGTACAGGTGCCCCATGTTGTACAACTCGTGGCTGTGGAGCAGGTAGCTGTAGGCACGCGGTCCCATCTCGGCTTCGTTGATCGCCCCGGTGATATGAGCGACGTACAGGTAGCCGTCGTCCTTTTGCGCGCGAGCGACGACATCGATGATCTCGTCCATTTGGGCTTCGAGGTCGACGTTCGGCTCGGCCTTGAGCATGAGCGCGGCTCCCTCCATGACCTTGTACAAGTCCGAGTCGCGGAACCTGTGCGGCGGGGGCGGCGGGCTTTGCCCCCCGTTGAGAAGGAATTCGCCGCAGAGCCGCAGCCCCTCCAGGGCTTCAGACGTGTTACGAAACGCATGCGGCAGCGTTCGTTGTTGCAGCAACCGAATCCGCGGGGCCCAAATCTCGTCATGCAAATCCACCTGATGGAACGGCGTCAGCAGCACGACCGCCGCATCGTCGGCCATGGCGTGCGCCAAGCCCCGTTCCGACAAGGCGAAATACGCAAGAACGACATTCCGGAGAAAGGACTTGATGAGCGCTCGGCGCGCCGCCCTACGAATCGCCATGATCTCTCTTTCACGCGGGAGGTCGCATCAGGTTCGACTTCGTCGAAGCGCATCCGCAAAAACGCTCCGAGCGGGCGGCGATCTAAGAACTACAGCCCTACTGTCGCTGCGGGTTTGTCAGAGGCGTATCCCGCCTCCGCCTCCTTGAGGCACTGCTTGATCTGCCTTACAGCCTGTTTGAGCCGATTCTCGTTCTCCACGAGCGACATCCGCAAGTATCCCTCGCCGGCGGGGCCGAAGCCGCTGCCGGGACTTACGGCGACGTTCCCTTTCTCGAGCAGCATCATCGCGAAGTCCATCGTGCTCATTCGGCTTCGCCACGGCTCGGGGACTGGCGCCCAGACGAACATCCCGGCCTTCGGCGGAGTGACGTCCCAACCCAGGCGCGTGAGACCTTCGCACAGCGCATCGCGGCGGCTTTCATAGATGTGTGCCTGTTCTTCGACCGCGGCGTCGGTGTGCCGCAGCGCCATGATCGCGGCGATCTGGATCGCCTGGAACATGCCGTAGTCGTAGTAGCCCTTGATCGTGGCCAGCGCAGTCACCATCTCGCGGTTGCCGCAGCAATAGCCGACCCGCCAGCCGGCCATATTGTACCCCTTGCTCATCGTGGTGAACTCGACCCCCACGTCCTTGGCGCCGGGCGAGGCGAGAAAGCTCGGGGGCTGGTAGCCGTCGTACGCCACGTCGGCGTACGCGAAATCGCTGAGCACCATCAGGTTGTACCGCTTGGCGAGCTTCACCACCTCGTCGAAAAACGGTTGCTCGACCACCACGCTCGACGGATTGTGCGGGTAATTGATCACCAGCATCTTCGGCTTGGGATACAGGTGCTCGCAGGTGTAGGCGATGTTCGAGAGGAACTTGTCGCTGTCGGCCACATCGAGCGCGATCACGTTCCCCGACGCCAGGGCGATCGCATAGACATGGATCGGAAAGTACGGAGCGGGGACGATTGCCGTGTCGCCGGGGCCCATCAGCGCCAGGCACATGTGGCTGAACCCCTCCTTAGAGCCCAGGCAGACCAGCACCTCGCCGTCAGGATCAAGCCGGACGCCGTACTTCTTAAAGTACTTGGCCCCCACTTCGCGCCGCAGATTGGCGATGCCGATGTTCTTCGAGTACCCGTGATTGTCCGGATCGCGGGCCGCCTCGGCGAGTTTCTCGATCACGAGATCCTGCGGCGGGTCGCTGGGGTTGCCCATCCCCAGGTCGATTGTGTCGATGTTGTTGCGCCGCTTGCTGTAGAGCGCGGCATTGATCCGCCCGAACAGGTACGGCGGCAGCCGTTTGACCCGCTCGGCGATCTCGACGCGGAAGGGAGGGACGGGGTCGGGCGTGGCAGACATAGGGCGGAGGCGTCGTGGTCGGGAAGGACCAAGCATTGCGGGGGTATGAAACGAGGCAGGCGAACCCGCGAAGGTTCGCCTGCCTCAGTATAACGCTGCCGGCTTTGAGCGGTCAAAGAGACCGGTATCGTGCGTTCGGCTATCGAACCCCTGCCGTCGGGCGGACGGCGGCGTCCTGGCGGACGGTCGCTTGACGCTGCCCAGGCTTGCGGTCCTCGGGGCGACTCGAGGTGCCGGCGAGAAAGTTGTCGATCTTTGCGCTCGAGCGGATCTGGTCGTACTTCTCGCTCATCGCCATCCGCAGCTTCTTCTCGAAGATGTCGCGCTGCAGCAGGTCGCGGACTTCGCTCTCTTTGACGTCGATCGGCTTCGTACGTCCTTCGGACCGTAGGATAATGTACTTGTCCTCAACCTGAACGATTCCGGAAAGCTGACCCGGCTGAAGCTGGAACGCCACGTCCTCAAGCTGCGGCTGGCCGCCGTGCCGGCCCAGCGGAGGCACCTCGCCCCGCAACGCTCGGCTGGTCGGTTCGATCGAGTACTGCTCGGCCAGGTCGCCGAAGAACTCCAGCGACGGATTCTTACGGGCCATGTCCCACACCTCCTGGGCGCGACGCATGTTGTCGAGCACGATTGCCCGGCACATCACTCGCTCGCCGTAGTTCGCCTCGAATCCCTTGCGGATGTCGGCTTCGTCGACGATCACTTCGCGAGCAGTCAGTTTTTTGAGCGCCGTCGAAGGCCACAGGGCGTCGCGGTAGTACTCGTCCTGGTCGATTCCCTGGTCGACCGTGACCATTTGCATCCACTTGGTCAAGTCGGCTTTGCCCTGGGCGTCGACCACCCCGGCCAACTCCGCGGCGTGCCGCATTTCAGCGTCGATGTCGGCCTGAGCGACGGTGAGGTTGGCGGCCTTCAGCGCCTGCAGCAAGAGCATCTGCGAGATCTCGGCTTCGAGCACTTCTTCGCCATGGCGCAGGAGGCATTCCTTGTCGAGATCGCTGCGCAGGATGCGGTCGCCGTTGACAGTGGCCACGACGCCGGGCATCTGCTGGCTCAGCTTGGCGTCGTTCAGCACGTTTTGGATCGTCGCGGTCTTCTGCAGGCTGCCGAACAGCTCGTGCGCGGCGGTTCGCAACTTCTCTTCCTTGATCTGCTCCTCGATCTTGCTTTGCACCTGCGCCAGCGGCGTGGCCCGCGCGGGGATGCGGGCTTCGCACTTGAGCAGAATGTGCTGGTTCCCCACCTGTACGACCGGCGACACCTGTCCCGGCTGCAACGCGAACGCCGCCGACTCGACGGCCTGATCCCCCAGGTGCCGACGGATCGGCTGGATGAGCCCGCCGACGCTGGCGCTGTTGACGTCTTCGGACTGCTCGATCGCGGCCCGGGCGAACGCCTCGGGGTTCGCGGCGAGCTGTTGCTGCAGTCGCTGGGCTTTGGTCGCATCGCTGACGGCGATCAGCCGGGCCCGGATCATCTCGCCGTATTCGCGTTCGTAGACCTGATTGATCTCCTGGACGGTCGGCTTAATCGACTCGCCGGCCAACTTGCGAAGCGCGAGCGTGGGCCACACGATGTCGCGAGCGTATTGCTGCGGGGTGATGCCTCGTTCCTTCTGCAGCATCTCGAACCACTGCTCACGTCCCAGTTGGAACCGCTTGGCCATCCGGTCGATCTCGGCGGAGATTTCCTGATCGGTCACCTCGATGCCGCGGTTGGCGCAGTGATTGGCGATGAGCCGCTTGTTGACGAGGCTTTCGAGCACCTCTTCGCCGAAGCGGCGGACGCAGGCGTCGGCCAGCTTTTGCCGACTGACGTCTTCGCCGTTGACGATCGCCATGACGTCGTGCTCGGGACGACCGATACGGGGCAGGGGGGCTTCTGCGACGGGCGGCGCGGTCTTGGTCGCCGGCGTTTGGGCCGCGGCTTCGCGGCCTCCGGCCCCGTGACGCACGAGCGCCGCGACGGCGAGCACCAACACGGCGCCCACGAGCCACGCGGCGCGACGTTTCCATTCGCGAGAACGTACGGTCGTGGCGGCGGGCGAAGCGGCGCGCGACCGCGCCGCAGCTTCCTTGCTGCTCATGACGGTTTCTCCATAAACCGAGTCAAGAATCTGGGTCGACGCGCCCCGAACACGGGAGCGGGCGCGCACACGCAACGGGTTGAGTTGCGCGGGGGAGTATAGGCGAGGCCGGGAAATCCAGGCAAGAGAAGTTGAACAAGCGGGTGCTAGCAAGCGATGCGCGCACAGGCGGCCTCGTCCGACCCTTCGCTCAGCCTTCCATCACCTCGGCTTCTTTCGCCTTGGCAAGCTCGCTGGCTTGGTTCTCGAACTTCTTGGTGAGTTCCTGCACCTCGTCCTTGAGGCCTTTGCAGTCGTCCTCGCTCAGAAGCTTGTCCTTCTCGCTTGCGTCGGCGTGCTTGTTCGCGTCGCGGCGGACGTTGCGGATCGAGACCTTCGTCTCCTCGGTGAGATCCTTAATCCGGGCGACCATTTTCTTGCGGACGTCGCCCGACAGTGCCGGAATATTCAGGCGAATCACCTTGCCGTCGTTGTTGGGCGCCAAGCCCAGATCGCTGGCGATGATCGCCTTCTCGATGTCCTTGAGAATTGACGGATCGAACGGCCGGATGACGATCTGCTGCGGCTCAGGGGCGCTGACCGAACCGAGTTGCTTGAGCGGCGTCGGCGAGCCGTAGGCGTCGACTCGCAGCGAGTCGACGAGCCCCGGATTCGCCCGTCCGGTGCGAATTCCCGTAAGATCGCCTTTGAGCTTGGCGATCGCCTTTTCCATGCGTTCCTCGGAGTCGAGGAGGATTTCATCGAAGGTCATTGGGCGTCGCTCCTTGGTCGTTGAACCGCTGATTTCACGGATGAGGGTCAACCAACCGCAAGAAAGGCGCTGCACGACGCCGCATAGCAAACGACGGTCGATGAATCGCCGGCCAGGTCAGCCATTGTGCTTCGTCAGGGACTGATGGGCCTCTTGAGGCTGCTCCAATTTCGGAAAAATTCGCGCAGGATGCGATCAATCGCGTTTCCCGCTCGTCACCCGCGTGCCGATCGTCTCGCCGCGGACTGCGCGTTCGATGTTGCCGTCTTCGCGGTAATTGAACACCAGGATCGGCAGGTCGTGTTCCATGCAGTGCGCGATCGCCGTCGGGTCCATGACCCGCAGATTCTGGTTGCGACACTGCTCGAACGTCAGGTCGCGGTAGAGGACCGCGTGGGGATTCTTCTCGGGGTCGTCGCTGTAAACGCCGTCGACGCGGGTCGCCTTCATCAGGATGTCGGCGTCGAGTTCCAGGGCCTTTTGCGCCGCGGCCGTGTCGGTGGTGACGAACGGGGCGCCTGTGCCGCCGGCGAGGATTACGATTCGCCCCTTTTCCAGGTGGCGCCGGGCGCGACGACGGATGAACGGTTCGGCGACGCCGTCCATCTTGATCGCGCTCATCAGCCGAGTTTCGCATCCCAGCGATTCCAACGCGTCCTGCAACGCCAGCCCGTTGATGACCGTCGCGAGCATCCCCATGTAGTGGGCCGTCGCTTCGTGCACGCTCGAATTGCCGGCAGTGAACTGAGCGCCGCGGAGGATGTTCCCCCCGCCGATGACGATGGCGATCTCGACTCCCTGCTGTTTCGCCCGATAGGTCTGCGCGGAAATATGCACGACCTCGGTCATGCTGATCCCCCGCTCGCCCCGCGGGGCAAAGCTCTCGCCGGAGAGTTTCAAAATGACGCGGCGATAGGGGCCGGACGTGGGTTCGCTCATGGCGTCGTTGCAAATGCAGGAGGGGAAGTCGCGCGCGGCGCTAGAGCGGTCGAGCCGCTCGCCAACTCGATCCTCGCGAGACCGCGAGACCGCGCGAGACGAGTCTGACGGGTCCGTAAAAAAGCCCCGAGGGTCGCTCGGGGCTTCGTCGTTACTTCTCGGGAGCGGTTCATTCCGCGGCAGCGGCTTCGCCGAGCTGCCAGCGGATGAACCGTTTCACCTTCATGCCGCCTTCCTTGGCGAGTTGGCCGACCGTCTTCGCCTCGTCGCGCACGAACGGTTGCTCGGTGAGGACGTGCTCGGCGTAGAAGTTCTTCATCCGGCCTTCGATCATCTTCTCGATGATGTTCTCTGGCTTCCCTTCGGAGCGCGCTCGCTCCTTCTGGATTTGGCGTTCCTGTTCGATGGCGGCCGGGTCCAGCTCCTCTTTGCTGGCCGCTTTGGGGCTCATCGCCGCGACGTGCAGAGCGACGTCCTTGGCCAGTTCGTCGTTCCCGCCTTCGACCTCGGCGAGCACGCCGATCTTGGCCATGTGGACGAATCCGCCGCACGGGGCGTCAATCCGCTCAAGCCGGGTCAGGTTGAACACTTCGCGGATCTTGTTCTGGATCTCGTCGCGCCAGTCTTCGAGCGTCTGCCCCTTCTTGCTCGGGGCGGGTTGCTTCCACAAGTCCTCCGCGGACTTGGCGCCGGGGCCCTTGGCAAGCTGGGTCGCCAAGTCGTTCGCCAGGGCGACGAACTCCTCGTTCGAAGCGACCGGGGCGCTCTCGCACTTCAGCTCGATCATGGCGCCCACTTTGCCGGCCACGCTGGCGTAGACGCCGATGCGGCCTTCTTCGGTGGTGCGGTCGGTCCGCTTGCCCATGAACTTCTTGCCCGCCTCGCGCAGGGTCTGCTTGGCGGCTTCCATGTCGCCGCCGCTCTCGGTCAGGGCCTTCTTGCATTCCATCATGGGAAGCTGCGTTTCGTCGCGCAGCTTCTTGACCATGTCAGCGGTAATCTCCGGCATGGAACTCGTTGCTCCTTGAATCTCGTGTCGCTTGAATCGGTGGATTATCCGGCGGGTCAGGGCGAGGGCTCGGCAGGCCTACGCAGGCGAAGCCGCTCTCGCGGTCGCTTGCCGGCCTTCGCGTCGTCGACCGCGACGACCAGCCCCCGCGAAGCGTTACTCCTTCGCTTCCGCCCCTTCGTTGCGTTGCTGCTGCGTGACGGTCGCCTTGATCTTGCCTTGGGCGATCGCGTCGGCCAGCATCCGCACGACGATCTCGATCGAACGCATGCTGTCGTCGTTGCCGGGGATCGGCAGGTCGACCAGATCGGGGTCGCAGTCGGTGTCGATCAGGGCCACCGTGGCGATTCCCAGCTTGCGGGCTTCGCTGACCGCGTTCTTTTCCTTGCGCGGATCAACGATGACCAGGCACTCCGGAAGGCGGGTCATCGTACGCATGCCGTGCAGGTTTTGATGGATCTTGCGGTACTCGCGGTTGAGCGTCGACTGCATCTTCTTCGAGTACGTGTTGATTTCCTCGCTGTTGAGGATGCGATCCAACTGCTCGAGCCGACCGAGTCGGTCGCGGATCGTGCGGAAGTTGGTCAGCGTGCCTCCTAGCCAGCGGTCGGCTACGTAGGGCATGTGGCACCGCTCGGCCTCACGTTGAATCGTCTCGCGAGCTTGACGCTTGGTTCCCACGAACAGGATCTGGCTGTTGCGCGAGGCTACGTCGTGCAGGTACTTCTTGGCACGCAGCAGGCCGCGGACCGTCTCGCGAACGTCGATGATATGGATCAGATTACGGCGGGCGTAAATGTACGGCCGCATCTTGGGATTCCAGCGGCTGCTGCGGTGGCCGAAGTGGACGCCCGACTCGACCAACTCTTTGACTAGTTCCGAGGACACGAGGGGATGCTCCTGACGGCGTGGCACGCCGGCTATGTCCCGCCCCGGGCACGTGCTGGGGGAGGGCGTCCGACGTTGGAAACGTTCATTCGGCCTGAATTCAATCCCGGCGGGGGGACTGCCCCCGCACGGAGTGGCTCGGGCCGGGCGAGCCAAGTTAGCCCTGCAATTTAGTGGGGCGGCAGTTGACAGTCAATCGGCCCGGAGACCGGCAATTTCAGCAAAACCTCTCGCGGCTCAACGACTTACGCCGTCAGGCACGGCTCGCCGCGGCCGACGTGGCACGCGGGGGCTTGGTTTGCTACGCTTCCGACCCATTTTGCCCATTCGCCGCCGGGGAAGCTCGATGGATCCGACCGCCACGCCCCAATTTTCGCTCGCCGGCCAAGCCCTGCTGGATCACATCGCCGAGCGGGCTGCTCAGATGGCCAAGGCCGAGGTCCTGGCCCGCGAGGAACGCCGCAATCGGACGCTGACAACGGTGATCGCCGTGCTCGGCTTGGCCGGCGTGGGCGCCGTGATGGGAGGGCTCAAGCTGCTGGTTTGGCAAGAGATGCACAGCGTCGAGACGCGCATGGCCGAGTTACGCGACGAACTCGACGCGGCCGTCGGCGCCCGCTTTGCGGACCAGACGATTCAAACCGTCAATCACGTCCGCGAGCAAGTGCTGGCCGACGTGGCGAAGGAACTGGGCGACGTGCGCCGGCAGCTGCAGGTCAACAGTCAGTTCGAGGAATACGCCGAGTTGGCCGACCGCGTGGCGGAGCGACTCTCGGGGGTTCATCGCGGCCAGGACAAGTACGTCGCCGCCGTATTGGGCGAGACGATGCAGGCGATCCGGGCCGTCGCCGCCGAGCCCGAGTTGACCGGCCGGACCCGGTTTCTGGTCGTGACGCGGCGCATCGTCGAGGTGCTCGTGCGGTTCAATCGGGTCGCTGAGATCGACGAAATCGACGACCTGCTCGGGGACTTCATCCGCCGTGACGCCGAACTCGCCAAGGCCTTGGCCGACCACTACGGGCAACTGGTCGTCGGTTCGCCGTTGCCCCTGCCGGAGCAAGTTCGCCACGTCGAACGTCTTGAGCGCTACGCGACCGCCGCGGGGCACACGGTGTACGCCCACAAGCAACTCGTGTGGCGGCTGTTCCTGGAGTTCAAGCGCAACGGCTTCCAACGCACCGCCGCGACCGACGGCTTGCTGGAATCGTCACAAGACCTGACGCCTGAGAGCCGCGAGCAGTTTTGGTTCGATCTGTGCTTGTACAGCGACCCGTCGCTGTGGATGATCGCCGTCGACCAGCAGGGACGAGAGCTGAAACGGTTGATGGCTGCGCTCGTCGAGCGATATCCGATCGTCGCCAATATGATCGAACAGGTCGTCGAGGCGAATCCGGCCATCCAGCAGAACATCGCCGAGCGGCGGATGCGGACGCGATCGATCATGGCGACGCACGGGCAGCCCGCGGAGGACCAGCCGCAATCGCCCCCGCAAACCCCCGCAAAGACCGCAGCGGCGACGGGCGCCCAGAGACGCTAAAGGGCAGGAGGCGGGGCTGCTGCCGAAGCAGGACCCTTTCGCGTCCCCGCTACGCGCCAATCGCACGCAAACCCGCCAGAAACGCGTCGTGCAGCTTGCCGTTGGTGGCCAGCACGCCCCGATTGGTCGCCAATGTGCGACCGTGGGCGAAATCGAGCGGTTTCCCGTCGAGATCGGTGACGCGTCCCCCCGCTTCTTCGACGACGATCGACCCCGCCGCTTGGTCCCAGATCTTTTCGCGATAGTCGGGCCGTCCTGGCGAGAGGAGTCGCAGCAGCACGTCGCCGCCGCCGGCGGCCAGCACCGCGTACTTGGCCTGGCTGTCGAGCGGCACCGGCGGAGCCGACACGGCCAGTTTCTCGACGAGGGCGCCGATGCCCCCCGTGTCGGTGTGCCCTTTCTCGACCGAGCGGAGCAGCCGGGCCTCGGCGGGAGCGGCGACGTCGGCGACGCGGAGCTCGATCCACGGCGCCTGCGGTTCATCGAGCGGCTGCGTACGGACGCCTTGCCCGCGCACAGCCACGACCACCGAGCCGGCCCCCCCTTTGGCCGCGCGGGCCGCCCCTTCAAGTTCGGGACAGCCCAGGGCGCCAATCTCAACCTGCCCGTTGCGAATCAGGGCGAGCGCCACTGCGTACTGATCGCCGCGCAGGAAACCCTTGGTGCCGTCCACGGGATCGAGCGTCCAGAACTCCGCCGGCGGCTCAGTGTCGCCCCGATCGATCCACTCGCAGACCGCGTCGGCCGTCGCCTCCGGCAGCACCGTCGCCACGAAGCGCGTGATTTGCTCAAGCGTCTCGCGACCCGCCTCCTCCCGCAGCACGGCCGCGTTCTCCTCGCCGACCAGCACGGCTTGCTCGTTCCAGGCCTGCAGCCGATGGGCCACCAGCGCTTGCGCCGCGAAATCGGCGACCGTCACCGGCGACCGATCGTCTTTTGTGAGCGCTCCGCCGATCAGTTCGGATTGAACGAGGCGAACAAGCTGCGCCGCCTCGCGGACTGCGGCAACGGCGAACTGAACCGCGGGGACGTCAAACGGAGAACTCACGCTGTCGACTCCTGGAAGTTGGAATTTGCGGCGCGCGTTTTGCGCCATGGCCCGCGAGTTGATGCCGGGGCTGGGGAGGGATCGGCTCGCAGCAACCCGCAGGATCCGTCCGGCCTGCGATTGTCGGGCGTCTGGAGTCGGGCTTTTCGCCGCCCCCAGAGGGGCGGTTTCGAAATAGCCGAGAGCTTCGCTCTGCTCCGACCCAGCCGCCCAAATGGGTTCTTGGATGTGCGCTCACGCCCAGTGGTTTGTCAGCCTGCGACCAAGCGCTCGTTGCGGGCCGGGAGAGGCGCACAGGCGGCAGAAGCTACCCCGCCAGGGCTCGAACCTGGAATGAGGGAATCAAAATCCCTAGTGTTACCATTACACCACGGGGTAGTGGCGGGCGCGCCGCGGACTTGTCGCCAAGGCGCCGCCCAACTGCTGCCAGCAGAGCAGTTTACGGCGAAGGCCCCGCAGGGAAAAGGGCCGCCTACTCGTCGCCGACTTTTAACCGATTCGCCACGGCAAAAGTCACCTGTTCCAGCTCGCGGGCTAGGTCGACCCCCACTTTGCTGACTCCCTCAGGGACGTTCACCGTCACCGGGGCGAAGTTGACGATCCCCGAAACCCCAGCCGCTACGAGTTTGTCGGTCGTCGGCTGGGCGAATGGCGCCGGCACGGCGACGATGCCGATCTCGATCCGCAGTCGCCGGACTTCCTCGACAAGCGACTCCATGGGATAGACCGGCACCCCCTCGACGGGGCTTCCCGCTTTGCTTGAGTCCGAGTCGAACGCTGCGACGATGACGAACCCTTGCGGCTCGAACCCGCGGTAACCCAACAGGGCTCGGCCCAGATTGCCTACGCCTACCAACCCGACGTTCCAGGTGCGGTCGGTCCCGAGGATCTTGCGGATCTCGGCGACGAGCTCGTCGCAGCGATATCCGATGCCTGGGTGGCCGAAGTGCCCGAAATGGGCCAGATCTTTGCGAACCTGAGCGTCCGTGAACCCGAGCCGCCGGCCGAGTTGGCTGCTGCTGGTGGTCTGGCGGTTCTCGGCCAGCAAGTGATGGAGTTCGCGCAGATACATGCTGAGCCGGTTGACGACGGCCGCGGGAACGGCGGTTCCGTCCGGTCTCGCAGGAGTGGGCTTGGAAGAGCTCATGCGACGTGCTGGCGCCAGGGCCGTGGCAAGTTCGTCGTCCGCAGCGGTCGAGACGACGCGATTTGACCGAAGGCTAATCAGCAGCATGACTTGCGAAGAGGCCGCCGCTGCCGCATTTACTCTAAATCAACGTCCATCCCGCAGCAAGACAAACTTGCTTCGGGAGGCGGAACGGGGGGTGCGACGATTTGTTGGATTCTGCCGATTCTGCCGCCGATACCAGTTTTGCGGGTTTGCTAGACAAGCAGGCCGGGGGATTGGCCCGGCAAACGACCCATAGCGCCCGGCCGGCCCCGCAGCCGACCGAGCCACCGTCGGCCGCCGCGCCGGCGTCGACTCACAGGGGGGATATTCGATGAGACAATGCATCGCGCTTGCGAGCCTGGCGTGCCTGTTCGCCGCCGGCTGCGCAAACTCTGGTTTCTTGGGCAATCGGGGCGGTGAAGCGAGTCATGTCGCGGTCTCGCGGAACGCTCCGCGGCCGGGCGTGTTCCGCTCGCCTGGGGCCCCCTGTTGCGAGCTCTGCTCGTTCAACAGCAAAGGGGGCTGCGACGCCGATTGCGGTTGCAGCGTGGGCGGGTGCTGCGAGGACGATTGTTGCGGCGACGAGTGCTGCGGCAACGGCAAGGGCCGGAAGGGCAAAGGCCTCTTTAGCGGAGGACTGTTCGGCAGTCGGAGCGGCGGAAAGGCCTGCGGCAACGATCCTTGCAACTGCAATCCCGGCATGTGCGGCGTCGTCGGGGGGCTCGCCAGCGGGTTCTGTCCTCACGGCGGCGGATACCCCGAGTACCCGACCTACAATCCCGGCCCGCCTACCGGGCAAGTCGCTTATCCCTACTACACGGTCCGCGGTCCGCGGGACTTTCTGATGAGCAACCCGCCTTCAATCGGACCGTATTGAGCGGAGACTGGGTCGCCCGGTAGCCGTTTCTGCCGACGCTCAAAAACGCTGCGAGCAGGGACGCTCGCATAGCCAGCCGCCCTTCGTGCACGGACTCGCACGCCAGGCGGCTGGCTTTTTCTATGCGCTCGCGGTCGTGCCGTCCGATTTGGCAGGGGCGATGCGCACCGGGAATCGGCGCCCGCTTTGCGGCAGGCAGGCGCAATCGCGCGTCCTCGGCAGGTTGTGCAAGCTGATCGAGGTTTCCTGCAACCGGAAGGTCGCATCGACAGGAGACGGCTGAATTTGACTGTGCGATCAAGCCCGGGCATGTGCGAAAGTCGGCCGGTTCGTTGCGATCCCGCTCCAACGCGGCGCACGAAATAGAATGGGGGGATCGAGCGCGCCTCGCCGCCGACACCGAACTCGACGCCTCGCCCCATGAATCAGCCTCGCGCCGTCTGCCGTCGTCAGTTTCTTGCCCGTGCCGCGGCCGCGCCGTTGTTCGTGCGGGCGACGGCGTTGGGTTACGGCGCGCCGCCGCCGGCCAGCGGGCGCGTGCGGATGGGCCTCGTCGGGTGCGGCATTCACGGCGGGGGGTGGAATCTCGACCAGATGTTCGCCGATCCCCGGCAACAGGTGGTCGCGGTTTGCGACGTCGACGCGAACCACGCCGCCGCCGCGGCCGAGCGCGTCGACCGCCACTACTCGACCATGCTCGGTCGGTCGTACCGCTGCGACGTCTACCGTGACTTTCGCGATCTGGTTAATCGTCGCGATCTCGACGCGGTCGACGTCGCCACGCCCGACCACTGGCACGCCGCGATCGCGATCATGGCCCTCCGCGCCGGCAAGCATGTCATCTGCGAAAAGCCGCTGTCTCTCACCGTACGCGAGGGGCGGCTTATGGCCGACGAGGCGAAGCGGAGCGGGCTGGCGTTCCAAACAGCCATGGAGAGCCGTTCTATCGACACCCATATTCGCTTGGCCGAGCTGGTTCGCGGCGGGTTCATCGGGGAGTTGAAGCACGTCAAGGTGCTGCTCGAGCGGGGGAACGCCGGCCGGGGGAACGAGGAGTTCACGGAGCAACCGCCGCCGCCCCATCTCGACTACGACATGTGGCAGGGGCAGGCCCCCGAGGCGCCGTACTGCCCGGCGCGGGTTCACAACACCTACCGATGGAATCTGGCGTATTCGGGGGGGCGGCTCACCGACTGGGGCGCTCACCTCATCGATCTCGCTCAGTGGGCGAGCGGTCGACAATTGTCCGGCCCGGTCGCCGTCGAGGGGACCGGCGTCTTTCCGCCGCGCGACGCGGTGTGGAACACGGCGACCGACTTCGACCTGCACTACCGCTACGCCGACGGCCTGACGATGCACGTCTGGGGGGAGGTCCCCGGGATCAAGTTCGAGGGGACCGAGGGCTGGATTATGTTTCGCGGCTGGCGGCAGCCGTTGCGGGCAAGCGATCCCAAGATTCTTGACGCGACGATCCCTCCGGAGAAGCGACTGCATCGGCCCCGGACAATTATTCCACGGACCGCTGAGACGGTCGGCGGCGAACACCTCGACTTCGTCGATTGCATTCTCAACGGAGGCGAACCCTACGCCCCCGCCGAAGTCGGGCACCGGACTGCGACCGTCGCCCACCTGGGCAACATCGCCATGCGGCTGGGACGGCCGCTGGCGTGGGACCCCCAGCGGGAGGAGTTCCCCGCCGAACCCGAGGCCAACATCTTGCTGGAGCGTCCACAGCGAGAGCCCTGGTCGTTGGCGCGTATCGATTCGTGGATCAACGTGGGGTGAGCGACTCCATGTGTGCGAACGATGCCGCGCACTGCGAGTCGAGATCGCTCAGTTCGCGGAAACGTGGCGCCTGACTCCGAGGCGCGCCGTGACTAACCCGTGACGAGCATGTCTCTCGATACGGACATCGTTGTTATCGACGATTTCGGCAATCGCAAACGCCGAGCAAAGTCCTCTTGGTCGTGATCTTGAGTGCGGCTCACGTACGCAATATGTACGCACTGGCCAACCGCTGAACACTTCGAGCAGGGATTCTTCTCCCCTGCGGCAGACGGCAGTCGCTCAAGTCCCCCGGCGCGGAACTTGCTCAAGTCACGACCATCTTGCGAGCAATCGAACGGCGGGACGCGAACGTGCGTGGCCGTTCCGATTGATCTCGACCGACCATGCCTCCGCCCGCTCGACGAGCACCGTCCCCGCCGCGGGCGCCGAATGTTGCCGATGCTGGATCGCACAGCGTAGCGACGCCGACTCTCGGGTCGTCGGCTACGGTCATGCGACACAATCCTCCTGCAACGTCAGGCGACGCCGATCGCGAACTGTTGAGCAATCGGACACGACCCGCACCCGCCTGCAAAACATCCCATGCACGAAGCCGTCATCCTGATCGCCGCCGACTTGCCCGTTCACCCTTCGCCCGGCGAGATGCTTAGCTTTCTTGCCGGGGGGGTCGCCGTCGTCCTGGCCGCATTGTCGTTCATCGCCCTGTGCACCAGTTCCGTGGGCTTGGCGCTCAAGCTGCTGGCGCCGAGGACGCCGGTCCATGCCTCGGCCTCGGCCGGGGTCGTCGCCGACGAACTGTCCGAGGACGTCGCGGTGGTGATCGCCGCGGCCGTGGCGGTGGCGATCCAGGAGCCGCACCGCATCCACTACGTCCGCAGCTACGACGAATCGATCTGGACGCTCGGGGGCCGGATGCAGCATCACAGTTCGCACCAAATTCAACCGCGGGACCGTCGCTGAATCGATCCGTTCCGCCGGCGTCAGAGAGCTCGCCCCATGCTCCAGGATTTCTACGAGATCACAGCGTTCGACTCCGTGACCGGCCCCATGATCATCATGTGGGCGATCACGGCCCTGCTCGTCTACCTGGCGATCGCCAAAGAGTTTGAGCCGATGCTGCTGCTGCCAATCGCCTTCGGGTCGCTCTTGGCCAATTTGCCGACGATCGGCATTCTCAACCCGCCTCACAACGGCGAGCCGGGAGGGCTGTACTACTACATTTTCAAAGGGGTGGAGTGGGAACTCTTCCCGCCGCTGATTTTTTTGGGCGT
This sequence comes from Pirellulales bacterium, assembly GCA_019636345.1. Lineage (NCBI taxonomy): Bacteria > Pseudomonadati > Planctomycetota > Planctomycetia > Pirellulales > Pirellulales bacterium. The sequence goes on from JAHBXQ010000002.1 coordinate 149,838, forward strand.
AGGAGCGCTCACCGATTTCGGCCCGTTGATTGCCAATCCTCGAACTCTGCTGCTGGGCGCCGCGGCGCAGGGCGGCGTGTTCGTCACCTTCCTGGGCGCGTATTGGCTGGGATTCACGCCGCAGGAAGCGGCCTCGATCGGCATTATCGGCGGAGCCGACGGGCCGACGTCGATCTTCATCGCGAACAAGCTCGCCCCCGATTTGGTCGGACCGATTGCGGTGGCCGCTTACTCTTATATGGCCCTTGTGCCGCTGATCCAGCCCCCGATCATGCGGGCCCTGACGACCGATGCGGAACGTCGAATCCGCATGAAATCGCTCCGCAAAGTCAGCAAACGCGAGCGGCTGATCTTCGCGTTCATGACGCTCATCGTCTGCATTTTGATCGTCCCTTACGCCTCGGCTCTGATCGCGATGCTCATGTTGGGAAACATCCTCCGCGAGAGCGGCGTCGTCGAGCGGCTCTCGAAGGCCGCCCAGAACGAAGTGATCAACGTGATCACGATCTTTCTGGGCTCAAGCGTCGGCATCACGATGACGAGCGACTCGTTTCTGCAGGCCAAAACGCTCAAGATTCTGTCGATGGGGGTCGTCGCGTTCAGCGTGTCGACGGCGTCCGGCGTCCTGCTGGCCAAGCTGATGAACCTGCTCAGCCCCGCCAAGCCGATCAATCCGCTGATCGGTTCGGCCGGCGTCTCGGCCGTGCCGATGGCGGCCCGAGTTTCCCAGATCGAGGGGCAGCGCGTCGACCCGCAAAACCACCTGTTGATGCACGCGATGGGCCCCAACGTCGCAGGCGTTATCGGCACGGCAGTCGTCGCGGGATACTTCATCGCCCGGCTGTCGGGGCGGTAGGTCGACGCAAGTCCGCACCCGAGCGGTTTACTTCTCCGGCACGGCGTCGCGGAGGACTTCCTCGCTGACGTAGATCGGCAGCGGCGGATCGCAGGTGACGGCCACCGCGATCGCGTCGCTGGGGCGGGCGTCGACCTCGATCAGCTCTCCCTCTTGTCGGACGCGCAGCACCGCGTAATACGTGTGGTCCTTCAGCGTGCTGATGACCACGTCCTGGAACTCGCCGCCGAGCTGCTCGACGGCGTTGACCAGCAGGTCGTGCGTCAACGGGCGCGGGGTCTCGTGTTTCTTCACGTGGCGATCAATGCTCGTCGCCTCGAAGATGCCGATAAGGATCGGAAAGCTGCGCTCGCCGTCGATCTCTTTCAGCCAGATCACCTGTTCACTGGTGACCTCGCTGATGATGATTCGAGACAACTCCATCGCAACAGGCATCGCGGCGTTCCTTAGACGGCAAGCAAGGGCGAGAGCCCGACTCCGAGCCGACGTCGCCCCCGGAGCAGCAGCGTCATTATAGAAACCCCGTAGCGCCGGGGGGAAGAGTCGCGACGAAAGCGACAAGCGGAGAAAAACTCAGCCGCTCAACACGGACGCCCGGGGTTGTCTGTTGACGGCCCCGGGCGCTCCGCAGTTGGCCGATCAATGGCCCGTCGCAGGGTATGGCCCCGGATCATTTGCCGACCCTGTCCCCCGCCGCCGCCGTCGTTGTCGTCGTCGCCGGAGCGCCGTTCTCCACCGACTTGCTCGTGTCGTCGGCCCCGACCAGCTTCGCCAGACTCTCGGGGATGTCGACTCCGCCGATGTCGCGCATCACCTGCATCATCGGGGGGAGCGTGCCGGCCATCTTGTGGAGGAAGTCCGCCGTATTGCTGCGGCCGTTGCTGCCGCCGCTCTCCCAGACGACGACCTTGTCGAACTTGATGTTGCTGATCGCCTTGGCCGAACTCTCCGCGAGATTGTCGAGGTGCTCCAGCATCATCAGTTGGAACGCCTCCTTGGCGCCGCCGCACGCTTCGACGATCTGCTTGAGGCCTTCGCCCTTTTTGGCCAGGATTTCGTAATGCCCGCGGGCCTCGGCCTCGAGCTTGGCGTAGATCGCCTTCGCCTCGCCCTCGGCCTCGAGACGGCGCTTTTCGGCCTCGGCCTCGGCGTCGACGAGGATTTTCGCCTTGAGGGCCTTCGCGGGGGCTTCAAACTTGGCCCGCTGTTCGGCCTCGACGCGCTCCGCTTCGGCGAGGGCGGCCTTGGCCATCGCCCGGTTCTGGATCTCGACCACCGCCGCTTCGGCTTCGCGTTTGCGGGCCTCGCCCTTTTCATACGCCTCGGCTCGTTGCACCAGCAGCGTCGCTTGCGACGCGGCGATCTTCGCCTCGGCGACGTTTTCGCCATCCACCGCCAGCGCGTTGGCGGTGGCGACCGCGATCCGCTTCTCTTGCTCGGCCCGTTTGACTTCGACGTCGCGTTGGAACGCCGAGGTCTGCTCGCCGATGGTCTGTTCTTTTTCCAGTTCTGCGACGCGGACGGCCTGCTCGCGGGCCGCTTCGCGGGTGCCGATTTCGCGCAGCTTGGTCGCGTTGGCGACGTTGACCACCTTCGCGCGTTCCGCCTCGGCCACGCGGATTTCGCCTTGTCGCACTTCGTCGGCGACGTCGCCGCGGGCCTGCTGGATCGCCTGGCTGGCCGCCTTCTGGCCGATTGCGTCGATATAGCCGCTTTCGTCCGTGATGTCGGTGATGTTTACGTTGATCAGCACGAGGCCGATCTTCTTAAGCTCCGGCTCGACCGAGCCTTGGATGTGCTCCAGAAACGTGTCGCGGTCGCGGTTGATGTCCTCGATCTTCATCGAGGCGATCACCTGGCGCAACTGGCCGAAGATGATTTCCTCGGCCTGCTTGCGGATCTCAGGCGTCGACAGTTCGAGCAGGCGAATCGCCGCGTTGGTCATCACCTCGGGTTGCGTGCCGATGGCCACGGTGAACACGCTGGGGACGTTCACGCGGATGTTTTCCATCGAGAGGGCCCCGCGGAGCGGGATCTCGATCTGGATCGGCTCGAGGCTCAGGTAGCGATAGTCCTGAATCAGCGGAATCACGAACGCGGCGCCGCCGTGCACGGTCTTCGCGGCCGTGCCTTGGTTGGTCTTGCCGAAGATGACCAGCACTTGGTTGCTGGAGCAGCGTTTGTAGTTGGCCTTCAGCAAGATGATGGTGCCGAAGAACAGCACCGCCACGAGCCCCATCAGGCCGGCGGCCCACACTTGAGTTGGAATGCCCCACAGGGCCCCGATCACCAGCGAGCAGTCAGTCAGTGAGTTCATCGTATGCGCCTTCGAGTAAATCGTGAACGGCAGTGAATTGTCAGACGGATCAAGTCAATGCGGCGGGAAGCTCGATCGCTTCCGGCGCGGTAGTCAAGCGGATCACGCTTCGACGGGGGTCGCGATGCGAGTGACTTCCAACGTGTCGTGGCCGTTCACCGCGACGACCTCGACGGCCGTGCCCGTGCGGATCGGCTCGGAGTCGTCGGTGACGGCGGCGAACTCGACGATGCGGTTTTGCATGGTCAGTTGCACCTTGCCGAGTCCGGCGCGGGCCGCGGGGACCGGAATGTAAACGGTGGCATGTTCGCCGACGGCGTTCATGATGTTCTCGTTGCCCGAAGACGCGAGTCGCATGATCGCGCGCATGACGTAGTACATGCCGAACATCGCGGCGAGTCCCGTCAGGACGGCCGCGAACAGCGACGCGGTGGGGCCGAAATCGGCCGCCCGCAGCGTCAGGCCGCTGAATCCGAAGAATGCCAAGGCCGCAACGATCGAACGGAACGACAGCACGCCGAACAACCACGTGCTGTCCGGATGATGGAGATCGCCGTCGGAGAGATCGCCAAGGTCCGCAATATCGCCTCCCGCGGCGCCGGCGTCACCGCCCGACAGGTCGCCGTCGAAGCCGTCGCCTCCCAAGCCGATCACCGACATCAGAAACTGGCACGCCATCACGGTGCCGCCGATGATGGCTGCGGTCAGGAAGCAAATGTCGAGCATAGTGAGATCACCCTCCCGGGGCGGCCGCCGTGCGTGCGGGACGACCGCACCTGAACCGGCAAAGCCGCTTGATAGTGTAGCTTTCTCAGCGGCGCAGGGCTAAAAGGGCTGCGCCGAAAGTGACGAATCTGCCGGGCCCGCCAGCCTGGGTCGCCAGCCAGGGTTCCGGCGATTGTCGGGGGCTTATTCGCCGGGACGGGAGGAATCTTGCCCGCAATCGCCGGGCGAGCGGGGCTACTCGTCGCCCCGCTGGCGAATCTTGGCTGCGGCTTCGCGGGCCGCAGCGGCGATGTCCTCGTTTTCGCTCCGGGCCGCCTGCCGCATGATCCGCAGGCTCGCCTTCGTGCCGCATTCTCCCAGCACCTTGATCACGGCCAAATTGACTCCGGGCTCCTCGGCGGGGACCATCTCCAGCAGGGGGGGCTCGGCGAGTTCGCCCATCAGCACCAGCGCCCGCGAGGCGGCCTCCTGCTGCTGGGTTTCCTTCAACAACGCGGCGACTGCCTTCGCCCCCTCGGGGGTCGGGTGCTTGCCGAGGCCCGCCAGGACCGCCTCCTCAAGCGGTTGCGCCCCTCCCTCGACGAGCTTCACAAGCACCGGCACGGCGAACTTGCCTGCCCACAGGACGAGTCCCTCGACCGCCTCGGCGCGGTGCGACGCGTCGCCGGTCGCCAACTCGCGGAACGCGACGGCGATCTCCTTGCGGATTTGCGCGTCGGCGACGTCGGTCGGCTTCATTTTCAGCAAATGGTCGAGCGCCAATTCATGGTGGGGCGCCTGGGGATCGCGGAGGTTCGTCAGCAGTTTCTGGTGATAGTCGGCCGCCCCCGGCGTCGGCGGACGTTGCCGCTCTTCCTCCGCCAGTCGCTCGCGCTCGGCCTCTTCCTCGCGCTGGCGGGACTCGGCGGCCTGCCGCTCGGTCTCCTCGGCCTGCCGGCGTTCGTATTCGGCTTGTTCGGCCGCTATCCGCTCGTGCTCGGCGCGCTCCTCGTCGGTCATCCCGGCGAAGGGTCCGGCGAGCTCTTCGGTGACTTCGAGAGTGATCTCGCACCGTTCGGGGATGAAATCGACGACCGTGCCGAAATCGATCGAATCGCGAAACGCCTGCATGTCGGCCACGGGGGCGATCATGAGATTCGTCTCCCCAGTGTCGTCGAGGTCGGCGACCGTAGCGAGGGTCGCCCCCGAGCCGGCGAGATTGCGGAGCCGCTCGATCGCTTCCTCGTGATCGAAGTCGCGACCGCCGCGGATCGTCACCTCGGCGACCCGTTCCGGGCCATGTTGTTCGTACGCGACTCGTACCTGTTCGACCTCCGATTTGAGATTGCCGGCAAGCGCCGGATCGAGCCCCGCTTGAATCGCCATCGCGTCGATGAGATCGACGGCCAACTGGGCCGAAGCCATGCGCAGCTCGTTCCAGAATTCAGGAGGCAACCCGCGCAAGGACTCAAGTCGTTGAGACTCGCCGGCCATCTCCATTTGCAGCCGAGCCAAGTCCTGTTCCAGTTGGCTGACCTGGGTCTTGAGCCCGCGAACTTGGCCGTGCTCCTTCTCGTACGCGGCAATTTCCTTGAGCGCGACGCTGAATTCGGCGAAGGCCGGTTTGATCTTGCCGACGGCGACGCTGGCCGACGGGGCGTCCTGCACCGATTTGAGCAGCGTCGTGAGCTGCTCCATCGACTTCACCGCGTTCTGGGCGGCGTTCATGCCGCTGTTCCCGGAACAGCCGACCAACAGCACAATCGCTGCGGCGGGCAGGACCAGCCGCCGTCGAAGAGCGAAATCGCGAGACATGGCGCGCCTCGGAGCGAGGAGAAGTCGGAAGCGGAATCAACAGTCCGCCGCTGCCGTTTCGGCCATTGTCGACCCAAACCGATCGCGATGCAAGTTCGGCCGATCGCAGACAGGAGACCTGCAAAAATCGTCCTGAGCAGGCGATTCCTGAATGCATTCGCAGGGGGCTGGGCCGCAGCGAACAATCCCTGTCAGGCCCTGTCTCTCCACGCTTGGGCAAGTGCAGCGTCAAACCCGATGCGGCGAACTCGGTTGCAATTCGACGCTCGAGCCCAGGGCCCTCGAATTCGCCGTGCCACAGACTCTGCGGACTCTGCGCGAGACTTGTCCCGCTGGGCAGGTCGCCTGCGATTGGCTGGGCGTCACGGCTCGCTGTTTCCCCCGTCGACGACCCCTTCGGCGGTCAGTTGCGACTCGCCTCGCGGCCGACGGAACTCAGCCTTCACGAGATTGCGCGGCGCTTCGTCGGGCAAGTACATGGCGCTGACGTTCATCGCCCGATAGACGGCGTCCTGAATCGATTCGTTCGCTTCGGGGCGCACCGAGTAAGGCATCGTCTGGACTGTCGACCAAGACCACAGCGTTTCGCCGCCGACGGTCAGGGCGACTTCGTAGTGCCGAGCGTTTGCCGTCACGCTCGCGGTTTGGCGGTCGAGGCCGAACATCGCGCGAAACTCGCGAGTCTGACTCTCGCCCGAGCGAGTTCGGGCGGTCAGAACGGCGGCCTGCCCGTCGGCGACCTCCAGCCCCGCGGCCGCCGCCGCCTGAGTCAGACGCCGCCGGGCTTCGTCCAGCACGGCTTGGTCTCCCAGGTCGACGTCGAGCGAGATCTTGTCGCCGGGTTTCAAGGCAAACACGTCGCTGGTCGCGATCGCTGCGAGCGCCGACGCGGCCGCCGGATGAGGCAACGCCACGCGCTGCAGCGATTGCCCCTCGGACCCGCTTCCCGCCAGATACCACAGCGCACCGTCGCGCACCCACGTGGCGCCCGTGGCGCGGTACCGCCAAATCGCGCAACCGCGGTCGGCGTCCAGCAGCAGACCGTCGTCGGTCAGCAGCAGCCGTTCGTCGACCCACGCCGCGCCGGCCATGCGCCCCAACGAAAACACGGTCGGAGGCAGTTTGCCGGCGACGTCGACGACGACCAGCGTCTCGGCCCCGACGATCGCCAGCCGCTTGCCGGACGGCGAGAACGCCGGCCGACTCAGCGAGCGAACTCCCGCAAAGTGCGCCAGTTGATCTCCCGTGTCGACCGCAAACACGTCGACTCCGTTGGTCCCGGCAATGGCGACTTGCCGTCTCCCCGGGCTCGACGTCCAGCCCCCGGCGGCGGCAACTTGCCAGACGGCCTTCGCGGAGGCGGCGTCCCACAGCACCCACGTCCCTTCGCCCCCGGTCGTCGCGATCCGCTCGTCGTCGATCCAGCGTGCCGAAGCGATCGCGCGCTTCCGTTCCGCGGAAGACTGGTAAGGTCGCCAACTTGCCGCGTGGACGAGCGATTTCTCTCCCACGTCCCACACGTCGAGCCGGTCGCCCAGGCCGCTGTCGTCGGGCTTGGTGCGAGTCGCCACGCGCTGGCCCGACGGCGACAGGGCGGCGGCCGTCAGGTTCGGCGGACCCGAGAAGTTGGCCGTCCGCACGCCGGTGCTCAGATCGTAGATCTCGATGCGCGAGTTGGGCGAGTTGAATTCGTTCCCCCCGGTGCGCGCCACCATCAGCAGCGGCCGCGGCTCCGCGACGACCTCGGCCGTGAGCACCTTCTCGTAATGTCCGAACGGATCGGCGATCCCCAGGGCGGGCTGAACCTTTGCCGCCGCCGTCGAGGCAGGGTCGGGATCGCAACCGGTCGGAGCGGACGCCGCGGACGCGACCCGCCGGACAGCGGAGTCGTCGGGCGTCAGCGGCGGCTTCACGCCGGGCGGGGTCCAGTCAAACGCGGCTCGTTCGGCCGTCGCCGGGCTAAGCGGTTTCACCCAGCTTTCCGGCTTCGACTGGATCGCGTCCTCGGGATCGCCGTCGAAGCGGAACTTGACGTGGCTCCCGTCGTACCCTGTGACGGTGCCCGCCCGCGGAGTGAAGCCGTCGCGGTACTCGATTCGATCGCCTACCGCGAACGTCGGCCCCGACCCGCGCGGGCCCCGGCCGCGAACTGTCGGCGCTGCTGCGGGGGGAGCTGCCTGCGCCTCCCGTTGCCGTTTGACCAGCGCCCGCAGGTACGTTTGGTCCGGTTTGCTCAGCTTGGACAAGGGCAGCGTCACCGTCTCGCCCGTCGCCTTTTTGAGCGTCACGTTGCCGTCGACGACTTCGACGAACTCGGCGTCAATCTTGTGAGCGCCGGTCCGATCGGTCCACGTGTGCATCTCGCCGCCAACGGCTGGGCATGCGGTCAGCAGCCACAGCGGCGTCGCCCACAGCAAGGGGCCAAGACGTTTACATTCGACGCAGCGTGTCATGGCGACGAACCTGGAAAGCCAGAATGAGTCAAGGATTTCGCCAGCGACTATTTTGGGTCGAAACTCTCGCAACGGCAAGCGAATCCCCCAAGCGACTTGGCAAGCGCTCAACGCAACTTCGCCAGCGCCGCCGTGATCGCCGCGACTTGCCCCTCGACCTCGGCCAGCTTGTCCCGTTGCTTCTGGACGACCTCGGCCGGGGCGCGGCTGACGAAGCTCTCGTTGCCCAGCTTGGCGGCGAGCGACTTGGCATGCCCGGCGAGTTGTTGGTGCTCCTTTTCCAGCCGTGCGATCTCGGCCGCCGGATCGAAGAACGCCGACACGTCGACGTGCACGTCGATCCCCGTGAGCGACTTGCTCGCCGAGCGCTCCGGCGCCGTCGCCGCGGGGCCCAGCGTCGTCAGGGTCGCCTTGGCCATCTGCTGGAAGTAGGGCCGCATCGGCTCGAGCAGTGCGGCCGTCGCCGCGTCGCAGCGCACCGCGAACTCGACCGGCTCGCGCGGGGGAATGTTCTGCCCCAAGCGAATCTCCCGCACGGCGCCGAGCACTTGCTGGAAGTCGGCGAACTGCTCCTCGATGTCGGCGTTGATGCGTGCGGCGTCGACCTCTGGCCACCGGGCGATGCACACCGACGCCGGCGCCTCACAACCCCGACTCGCCGAGCCGCACTGCGTCAGCTCCCCCGAGCCGGGAAGCGTCAGCTCCCGGAGCGGCGCCGCCGCGTTGAGCAACTGCCAAATCTCCTCCGTCAAGAACGGCACGAACGGATGCAACAACCGCACCAGCGCGTCAAGCGCGTGCGACAGCACCCGCTGGGCCGTCAGCCGCGTCGCGGGATTCGCGAACCGCGCCTTGGTGATCTCGACGTAGTAATCGCAGAAATCGTTCCAGGCAAACGCATAGAGCGCCCGCGCCGCGTCGGCAAACCGAAACCCCGCCAGGGCGTCGTTCACCTCGCGCGTCACCGTCGCCAGCCGCGACAACAACCACCGATCCTCGAGCGTCAGCGCCGGCGTTCCACTTGCCTGCGGCTGAGCGTCCCCCCCGGCGACTTGGGAAGTCGCGGCTTGAAAATCGTCGAGGTTTTGCAGACTGAACCGCGCGGCGTTCCACAGTTTGTTGCAGAACCGCCGCCCCAGTTCAAACCGCTCGCTCACCACCGCCCCGCGGGGGAGCCGTTTGTCTTCGTCCGTGCCGTGCGATTCGGCCCACTGTGTGGCGAACGGCTTCTTGCAATGCGTGCACTCGATCCGCGGCTGGGTGCGGTTCTTCTTGGTCTGCTCGACCAGCTTCTGGCAGTGAGGGCACTCGAACTCGACCGGCATGCGGACGTCTTGCGTCTCGGTGGTGAGATACGCCAGCCCGAACCGCAGCGCGTCGGCCCCGAATTTCTCGATGACGTCGATCGGGTCGACTCCGTTCCCCTTCGACTTCGACATCGTCTCGCCGTAGCCGTCGAGGATCTTGGGGTGAATGTAGACCTCGCGGAAGGGGACCTCTCCCATGTTGTAGAGTCCCGCGAGCACCATCCGCGCGACCCACAGCGTGATGATGTCGCGCGAGGTCACCAGCACGCTGGTGGGGTAGAACTCGGCGAGCTCGGGCGTCTGCTCCGGCCACCCGAGCGTTGAGTGGGGCCAGAGGGCGGAGGAGAACCAGGTGTCGAGGACTTCGGGTTCCTGTCGAAAGAAATCGAATTTCTCAAGAGCTTCTACAACATTCCTATCGTGCTCAGAGCGAACGCAAACCAGGAATTGGGCCACCTGAAATGGGTCGGATGAATCGGCATACGTAATTTGTCTTTTAAATTTCCAAGCTTCGAATCGCTCACGCAATTCAGTGAGAAGCCATCGTGTTTCTTCGTCGCTCTGTGCAGTCTTCACCTTGCTCCATACCGGAATCCGATGCCCCCACCACAGCTGCCGCCCCACCGGCCAGTCGCGTTTCTCGCCGAGCCAATCGAGGTACGACTTCGCGTACCGCTCTGGCGTGATCTTCACGCGGCCGTCCGTGACGGCGTCCATCGCCGATTGCGCGAGCTCATCCATCTTCACGAACCACTGATCCGCGAGATACGGTTCGATCGGCGTCTTCGAACGGTCGCTGTGGGCGAGATCGATTTCGCGGTCTTCGCGGTCGGTCTCGGGGTTGTACAGCCCTTCCGCTTCCAAGGCGGCGATCACCGCCTCGCGGGCCTTGGTGTGCATCTTCAGACCGCGATACCTCTCGGGGACGGCGTCGTTGAGATGGCCGTCGACCGTCATGATGTTGATCGCGCCGATCTCGGGGTGACGTTGCCCCACTTGGTAGTCGTTCTCGTCATGCGCCGGGGTGATCTTTACGCACCCCGAGCCGAGTTCCGGCTTGGCCCACTCGTCGGCGATGAGCGGGATCTCGCGCCCGGCGAGCGGCAACTCGATCCGCACGCCGCGTAGCGCCATGTCCCGCAACTGAACAAGCTGCGGCAAATGCGTCGTTCGCCGTTCGCGCAACGCCTTGAGCTGCGCGTCGATCGCCGGGCGATCCTTGTCCGCCGCCTCGGAGCGCTTGCGGACGAGCGCCGCCTCGGCCTCGTCGAGCGCTGCGGCCGGGTCGGGATGGACCGCCACGGCCGTATCGCCCAGCATCGTCTCGGGCCGCGTCGTGGCGATGGTCACGAACTCCGGCTCGCCCGGCTTCAAATCCGCCGCGACGAACGGGTACTTGAAGTGCCAGAAGTGCCCCTTGACCGTTTCGTGGAACACCTCGTCGTCGCTGACCGCGGTCTGCAGGTACGTGTCCCAGTTGACCAGTCGCTTGCCGCGGTAGATTTTGCCGTCCTCAAACAGCTTGAAAAACGTCTCGCGGACCGCCCGGGCGCACTGGTCGTCGAGCGTGAACCGCAGCCGCTGCCAATCGCAACTGCAGCCGAGCTGTTTGAGCTGGCCGAGGATCCGCTTCTCGTACTGCTCCTTCCACTGCCAGATTCGCGCGACGAGCCCTTCGCGGCCCAGGTCGTGTCGCGATTTCTTCTCTTCCTCCAACAGCCGCCGCTCGACGACCGCCTGGGTGGCGATCCCCGCGTGGTCGGTCCCCGGCATCCACAGGACGTTGTACCCCTGCATCCGCTTCTGCCGGCAGAGGATGTCTTGCAGCGTATTGTTCAGCGCGTGCCCCAGGTGCAAGGCGCCGGTGACGTTGGGGGGCGGGATGACGATGCAAAACGGCGGCTTCTTGTTGCCGGCGGCGTCCATGGCGCCGACCTCGGCGTGGAAATAGCCCCGTTCTTCCCAGAGCGAATGCCAACGCCGCTGAGCGCCCTCGTGGTCGTATTGCGAAGGGAGATCTTGGAGATTCGGCTTGGCGGGCGAGCTCATGGCGGCGACTGGCGGCAATCAAGTGGGGGGGCATGCGCAATGGCCGCGACGGGGCCGCGAGTTTGCGCGAGGGTCGGAAAGCGTCCAATTCTTGCGCAAAGGCGCGAACGCGCAAAGGGGAGAATCCAACCCCCCGAGCGGCCGGCGACCTGAGGAGTTGCACCGGGGCGAGGGCGACAATCGAGGGGCGGGGGGCAAATGCTTCGCGGCTATCCGCGCCAGAGCTTCAGGCCCGGGACCTTGCGAAAATGCTCGTCCCGCGTATCGAGCGTAAGATTGTGCTGCAGGGCTTGAGCGGCGATCCACACGTCGTTCGTGGGAATTGGCGTGCCGCGTTTTGAAGCGATGTCGCAATGCGGGCGTAGTAAAGCGTCGTTTTGTCGTCGGGAACGAGGACGCCCACGTGCGGTTTGGCGAGAAATCGCTGGAGCGTGGTCTCATTGGATTGTTCCTGCCTGCCGGCGGCAAAACCGGACCGCAACTCAGCCAGTACGACCAGCGAGACCCAGATTTCGGGCGCCGCTTCAATTCGCCGAACGACCGCGTCGTCGCCTCGGTCGAAGTCCGCAATACCGATTGGCGTCGATGGCCAAGCGGGGCGCCAAAATCATTGTCAAATCTCGGGGTCGATACGCCGCTGCTCTTCCAGCGCGGCCAAAGTCTCGTCGTCCATCAAGCGCTGGCCGGCAATGTCGGAGAGATCGCGATATTTCACTGGCCCGCCGTTGATGCCTAGCCCCCGCCGTAGCGCGTCGACCAGCACTGCGTTGAGCGATTTCTTTTCGGCAAGGGCGCGCTGGCGGGCGGCGACCTCGATGTCGTCAGTGATGTTGCGGACCGTGAATTTCATGCAATAGTCACAAGCTCATGAAGGGCGGTCAACGCGTTTGCTTCATTGCCTGAGCGGGGGACTGCGACTCCGAGGGACGACGACTTATCAGTCGACCGAAACGCTTCAGGCCGTGTGCTGATTCCTGGGAGGCTTCATGCCGCGGATTTCTCGCCAGTATTCGTCGACGACGTCGTCGTCGATCGTCACTGAACCGCCGCCTGCCCAATGTCGGTCTTGGCCGTTCTTCTTGGGACCGGAGATCCAGTATTCATCGCCCGTTGCGACGTCGTAGTAATTGGCGCCAATCCCCTGGCCGGCGCAGGACTGCAAGACCAGATCGTGGAAGTAAACAGTACAGCCAGTGCGCGAAAACCTTGCGCGACCGATCCACGCCGGACCGTTGTCTCCGTAGCCGGACTTCAACTCGACGTACAGAATCCGTGACTGTTTTCCAGCCATAGAACCGCCTCACGCTTTCTCGCAACTGTCAATGCCGGGCTTCGACCCCTCGTCCTTGCAGAGCTTGTACTCGATGCTGTCCACCAGCGCCGCCCAGCTTGCTTCGATGACGTTCTCGTGGACGCCGACAGTGCCCCAGGTCGACTCCTCGTCGCGGCTCTCGATGACCACCCGCACGCTCGCCGCGGTGGCGGCTTCGCTGTTGATGACCCGCACTTTGTAGTCGACCAAGTGCATGCAGGCCAATGCGGGAAAATGACTGCCGAGCGCCTTGCGCAACGCGGCGTCGAGCGCGTTGACCGGGCCGTCTCCCTCGGCGACCTCGTGTCGCAGTTCGTCGCCGACCAGCAGCTTGACCGTCGCCTCGGTCACCGGCTGGCCGCCGCGGCTTTCGACGGTCGTGTGGTATTTCACCAGCTCGAAGTGGGGCGTGAACGTCCCCGCGAGGCGCTTGACCAAGAGCTCGAACGACGCCTCGGCCGCCTCGAACTGGTACCCCTTGTTCTCCAAATCGACGATCCGTTCCAGCACGTTGTCCATCAGCGCTTTGTCGTTCTGCAGATTCAGCTTCGTCGCCAGGGCGATGATGTTCGACCGGCCCGACAGTTCGCTGACCAGCACGCGCCGCTCGTTTCCCACGGCGGCGGGGTCGATGTGCTCGTAACTGCGGGCCGCCTTGTTGATCGCGTGGACGTGCATTCCCCCCTTGTGAGCGAAGGCGCTCGCGCCGACGAAGGGCTGGTTGTTGCGAAAATTCATGTTCGCGATTTCGTAGACGTACCGCGACAGCTCGGTGAGATGGGCGAGCCCCGGGGCGCCGGCGCCGTCGACGCCGTTGAGCACGGTGTAGCCCCGCCGCTTCTTGAGCGCCAAGTTCGCCGCCACGGCCAGCAGATCGACGTTGCCGCACCGTTCGCCGAAGCCGTTGATCGTCCCCTGGACTTGCATCGCCCCGGCGTCGATCGCGGCCAGCGAGTTGGCGACCGCCAGCTCGCAATCGTTGTGACAGTGGATTCCCAGCGGCACATGCACCGCATTCGCGGCGACGCGGGTCAACTCGGCGATTTCCTCGGGGAGCGACCCGCCGTTGGTGTCGCACATGACGATCATCGACGCCCCCGCGTCGGCCGCCGCTTGAATCGTGCGGGCGGCATAGGCGGGGTTGGCCTTCCAGCCGTCGAAGAAGTGTTCGGCGTCGTAGATCACTTCGCGCCCTTGCGAAACGAAATACGCGACCGTGTCGCGGATCATGGCCAGATTTTCGTCGAGCGAGACTCCCAGCACCTCGGTCGCGTGAAAGTCGTGCGTCTTGCCGACGATCGTCACGACGGGGGTCTGGGCGTCGACGAGGGCCTTCATCCCCGGGTCCTCTGCCGCGGTCATCCCCCGGCGGCGCGTCATGCCGAACGCGCACAGCTTGGCATGCTTGAGCGGCTCGGCGGCGAGTCGCTCGAAGAACTGGGCGTCCTTGGGATTCGACAAGGGATACCCCCCCTCGATGAAGTCGAACCCCATCTCGTCGAGCCGGCGGGCGATGAGCACCTTGTCATCGAGCGAGAAGTTGACGCCTTCGCCTTGGGCGCCGTCGCGGAGGGTCGTGTCGTAGAGTTGGATGTGCATGGGAGGAGGGGAGCCAGAGGTCGGAGGTCAGAGGCGGAGGACGCCGATCGCTCGATTTGGGAAGGTTGCCGCTGGGGGGGAACGTTGGGAGCCGCTGTTGTCTGCCCCAATAAAAAACCCCCGCAGGCCATCGCGGCCTTCGGGGGTCGGGTTTGCAGCAAGGTGTGCTCGAACCGCCCTAGGGCCGCCGTCGGGGAATAATCGGAATCATGGCGATCGGGGCGGGCATCATCGGCTCAGCGGGCACAGTCGGAACGGTTGGTTGGAACCAGCAGAAGATCAGCGGCTCGACATGAAACAAGCTTAGCCCGCCGACGGAGCAGGGTCAACGACCGCCCTGAGGGTCAGAAGTCCAAGAACCCCGGCATTCCCCGACTTTCCTCGGCACAGCCGCAGGCAGCGGCCAGCACCGACCGGGGCGTCAGGGTTCGTCTTCCTCCCAGTCCTCTTCGCCTTCATCCCCTTCGGCGCCTTCCTCGTCCTCGTCCTCGTACTCGTAGACGTATTCGTACTCCGCTTCTTCGTCTTCGAGTTCGTCGTCGTCCGCTTCGTCGACTTCTTCATCCTCGTCGATCTCGTCAACTTCCGCTTCGGCCTCGACGTCAGTCTCGGCTTCTTCTTCGTCGAACTCCGGCTCGTCCTCGTCCGGGGCGTCCTCTTCTTCGTCTTCGTACTCGTATTCGTACTCCTCTTCGTCCTCCGACTCTTCTTCGTCGAGTTCGTCCGCAGCGGCTTCATTTGCTTCGAGTTGTTCGTTGGCGTCCGCAACGTCTTCGGCCGTGTCCTCGGCGGCTTCTTCCCATTGGTCGTCGTCCTCGACGATATCCGAAGCGTCGTCGTTCGCTTCGAGTTCCGAGTCAACCTCCGACCACGCAGCGGGTTCTTCCAGTTCCGAATCGTACGGACTCGGCGATATGCGATTCGTCGCCGCGGTCCGGATTTGGCCGATCGCTTCCTCGTCGGCTTGGTCCTCCTCCCACGGGGCGGTCAGCGTCGCGGTCGCGGCCATGGTTGCGGCGGCGGCGCTGAGCGTCGTCCCCGCGAGCGACGGGCGGCGGGTCGGAGCGGGGGGCGCCGACGAGCCGAAGTCGGCGCGCGTCGCCGCGGGTTCCAGGTCGCTCGGCTCGTCGGAGCCGGGGATGATGATGTTCGGCCGCCGCGGCTTCGGAGCGACGGTCGCGGCCGTCGCAACGGTCGACGGGCCGTCGAGCAGCGACGTCGGCGGCGGACCCGCTTCGCCGCCGCGGGCCATCGCCTCCCACTCCTCGACCGTCAGCAGCACGTCGCGGGCCTGCGAGCCGTTGTACTGTCCCACGATGCCGTCCTCGGCCATGAAGTCGATCAGCCGCGACGCTCGGCCGTAGCCGATCCCCAGGCACCGCTGCAGCAGCGAGCAACTGCCGCGGCGCTCGCGCACCACGACGTCGACGGCCTGCTCGTACAGTTCGTCGCGATTCTTGAGGGCTCCGCCGCCCCCGGCGCCGGCCTCCTCCTCGTCTTTGGTCTTCAGTTCGATCAACTCGCGGGCGAACTGCGGACTGTCGGTCCCGACGAAATCGGTGACTCGCGTGATCTCATCGTCAGACAGGTACGTCCCCTGCCCGCGGAGCAATTGACTGGTGCCGGGGGAGAGGAACAGCATGTCGCCGTTGCCCAGCAGCTTCTCGGCGCCGTTCTCGTCGAGCACGACGCGGCTGTCGGTCTTGCTGGCGACTTGGAACGCGATCCGGGCCGGCAGGTTCGACTTGATCAACCCCGTGATGACGTCGACGGTCGGTTTCTGCGTGGCGAGGATCAGGTGGATGCCGACCGCTCGGCTTTTTTGGGCGAGCCGGATGATATGCTGCTCGACCTCCTTGCCGGCGGTCATCATCAGGTCGGCCATTTCGTCGGCGACGATCACGATGAACGGCAGGCTGCGCGGGACGTGCTCCCACTCCGCCTCGCTGGCGGGTTGGATCCGCTCGCGCAGTTCTTCCTCGCTCAGTTGATTGTAGACGGTCAGGTGCCGCACCCCGGCTCGAGCGAGGAGCGTGTACCGTTCCTCCATCTTGTCGACCGCCCAGGCAAGGATCGCCTCGGCCTTTTTCATGTCCGTGACGACCGGGTGCATCAGGTGGGGGAGCTTCTTGTAGCCGGAGAGCTCCACCATCTTCGGGTCGATCATCAGCATCCGCACCTCGTCGGGGCCGCGGGCCATGAGCATCGACACGATGATCGAGTTGAGACAGACCGACTTGCCCGTGCCCGTGCGCCCGGCGATGAGCAAGTGGGGCAGCGCGGCCAAGTCGACCACCAGCGGATTGCCAGAGACGTCCTTTCCCAGGAAGATCGGAATCTTCATCCGCTTCGCGGTCCCGTTGGACTGCTCGATGATCTCGCGGATGCGGACCAGTTGCCGCCGTTCGTTGGGGACCTCGATCCCGACGGTGTTCTTGCCGGGGATGGGGGCCACGATCCGCACGCTCGGCACGCGCAGCGCGATTGCCAGGTCGTCGGCCAGACCGGTGATCTTCGACAATCGCAGGCCCGCTTCGAGTTGCACCTCGTACTGGGCGATTACCGGGCCGGTCTCGATCTCGACGACTTTCACGTTGAATCCGAAATCGCGGAACGTGCGCTCCAGGATCTTCGCCTTGCGGCGGACCTCGCGCTCATGCTCCTCGTAGCTGACCTCTTCGGACTCCAGCAGCAGATCGAGCGGCGGGAGCTCGTAATTCAGATCCTCCGGCGGGGCGCTGTCGGCGGCTTCGAGCTGGTCGATGATCTGGGCGACCTCGTCTTGCTCGGCGACCTTGGCCTCCTTCGCCGAGGCGGGTTTGTTGTGGCGGGACTTGATGCCGAGCGCGGTGGCGAGCTTCTGTTTGAGGCCCGAGGGTTCCTCGGCGGCTGCCGCCGTAGCGGCAGGAGAAGCGTCCTCCGCGTTGCGGTCGGCGGGGGTGCGCACCGTGAGGGCGTCGGACTCAGCCTCCTCGGCTTCGTCTTCTTCCTCCCACTCGGCTTCTTCGTCTTCTTCCCCCTCTTCCTCGTATTCGTACTCGTATTCCTCCTCGCCGTCCGCTTCCTCGGCGTCTTCGTCCTCTTCGTCGGACTCGTCCAGCAGTTCGTCAAGTTCGCCGTCGACGTCGTTGGCTCGGCGGCGGGTCGCCGCGGCGAGCGGCAGTCGAGCGGCGGAGCCGAGCGCCCGGAAGCCGAGTCCCGACACGGCCGTCGCCCCGGCGGCCATCCGGAACATGAGATAGTCGGTCGCCAAGAGCAGCCCGGCCATGAGTACGGCAAGTGCCAAGATATAGGCCCCGGCGACGGCAAAATGGGACTCAAGCAGCGCCCAGCCCATCGCGCCCAGGTATCCGCCGGCGCCGATCTCCGGTCCTGGAGACCTGTCGGGAAGCGCCATCGCCGCCAGGGTGGTGAACGCCACGAGCGTGACCGTCCAACCGACGCCGCGGAGCACCGGCTGGTCGAACTCGCGCCGCACGGTCAGCATGACCGCCACCAGCGCAATCGAACCGGCGACAAAGAACGCCCCGTAGCCGAATCCGGCGAACAGGGCGTGAGCCGCGTAGGCGCCGACGCGCCCGCAGGCGTTGTTCACGTACTGTCGGGGGGGATCGACGAGCGAACTCGGCGGGTCGGCCGGGTCGTAGGTCGCCAGCGACGCGGTGATCACCAGCGCCGCGGCCGCCAGACCGAGCGAAAACAGATCGAGCTTGAGACTACGATTCTCGAACATAGGCGCGGAATGCATGAACGACCAACCGCCGAACCGACGCGACGCAGGTCGCGGCGAGCTCGTCGTCGCTCGGCCGCGATCGGCCGGGCGAAATTGGATCGCAGGGCGCTTCCGTGCCCAACGGGATGTCCGTAACGCTGACTCACAGGTGCAGGGGGCGAGCCACGCGCACAACGACGCCGTCCTGGAGTCACGCGCACCTCGCCTGCGATATGGTTTCGGCGTTCGCCGCAAGGGGGATGCAATCGGAAGTCGCCCTGCCGCAGCCCTTGCCCCTGGGGGACGATTCGCACGACTGCGGCCGTGCGTACAACCGCGTCAATGCGAACGCCGCCGCGAGGGAGCATTCTCTCCCCGCTGCAATTGTTCCCGCGAGCCAAGCAGTCGGGGGTGCGGGAGCCGCGAGAATCGCCTCGATTGCGGGCGGAATCCGGCTCCGTCGTGCCGGTCGTTACGGCTGCGAAAAGTTGGGGGCCGGTTTGTACTGCCCGGCGGCGTGCCGACGCAGAATCGCCACAAGCCGCCCGCCCGGATCGAGCGCGGCGAACTCCGCCGCCTCGGTCACCCCGGCTGGGAGCGGCAGCAGCCGGCCGCAGGCGACATCGGCCAGTTCCGCAGGCGCCAATTCCCACTGGGGAAGGTCGCGGACCGCCTCCAGCGGCGAGATCAAGCAATTCGGCAACATCTCGGCCGTCAATGTGCGCGGGTCGGCGGCCGCTTCGACGCGAAACGGTCCGATCGCCGTCCGCTCGAGCGCCGCCATCACGGCGGAGGTCCCCAGCGATTCGGCCAGATCGCGGCCGAGCGAACGGACATACGTTCCGCTGCCGCAGACGATCTCCAGTTCGCACCGCGGATAGTCGTACGCCAGCAGTCGGAGCGAGCGGATCGCAACCGGTCGCGGGGCGAGCTTCACCTCGTTGCCGCGCCGGGCCAAGTCGTAGGCCCGCTGCCCGGCGATCTTCACTGCCGAAAACGCCGGGGGACGCTGCTCGATCGTCCCGACGAACCGGGGGAGCGCGGCCGTCAGCTCCCCCTCGCCGGGGACGGGCGCCCCGGGGACCAGTTCGACCTCGCTCTCCACGTCGTCGCTGGGGCTGCGCTGTCCCAGCAGGAACGTCGCCCGATAGGTCTTGGGCGCTCGCTGGACGTATTCGGTCAGCCGCGTCGCCTGTCCGAGGCAGACGACCAGCACCCCCGAGGCGATCGGGTCGAGGGTGCCCGCGTGACCCGCCTTGGCGGGTCGAACGAGCCGCTGGACCCGATTGACCACGTCGCGCGACGTGGGTCCGGGAGGTTTGCGGAGATTCAACAGGGCGAACATGCGACAGCCGGTTGAAGGGGGGCAAGCAGCGACGGAACCAGCCGCGAACTCGCTTGGTCAGCAGCCGGCCCTTCGCGCCGGCGCGGCGATCCCCCATACTGCCCCACGCCCCGCATCGGGGCAAGATTGCCCTACTCGCCTCTCGACCAGACCCGCTCGCGTGACCCCCGACGATTCCGCCGCCGAATTTGCTACGCTCGCCGAGGCGCTCGCCGCCCACGGCATCGAGCTGGAGCCGGAGCGCGTCGAATTGCTCGATCGGTATCGCGCAGCCCTGTGGCGATGGAACGAGCAGCTCAATCTCACGCGACATACGACCCACGCCAAGTTCGTCGGCCGCGACGTGGTCGACAGCCTCGAACTGGCGAAGTTGATCGCCCCGAAGCGACGCGTCCTCGACGTCGGCTCCGGCGGCGGAGTTCCCGGGCTGGTGATCGCCATCTGCCGGCCCGACCTGCGCGTCACCGTGTGCGAGTCGACCCAGAAAAAAGCCAAGGTGCTGCAATCGCTGGTCGACGAACTCGGCCTGCCGACTGAGGTGTTCGGCTGCCGGGCTGAAGAACTGCTGGAGGTCCGCACGTTCGACGCGATCGTCGCGCGGGCTGTCGCCCCGCTGGCGAAGATGCTCTCCTGGCTCGCCCCGTATTGGGAGTCGTTCGACGAACTGCTGCTGGTGAAGGGGCGGTCATGGGTCGACGAACGGGGGGAGGCTCGCCATCGCGGACTGATGCACGGCTTGGAACTTCGCAAGGCCGCGACCTACGCCATGCCGGGTCCGGCAGGCGAGAGCGTCATCCTGCGCATCCGCCGCGGCGACGGAGGAGATCTCGACTGACGGTTCGCAGCGAGCGGCTCCGCCCTCGGCGGGGATAGCCGATCGGCGGAATCTCCCGTACACTGCGGTCAGTGCGACGACGTTCGCAAAGGGATTGCCGTACCTGAGAGTGAATAGGAGCAAGACGATGGCCGACGACATCAAAGAAACCTCCTCGCCAGCCAAGGGCGAGCAAGCGCAACCCCAGCGGGTGCAGGTCGACGACTCGACGGCCACGGCATGCTACGCCAACTTCTGCCGCGTGACGGGCACCCCCGAGGAGCTCATCATCGATTTCGGCCTCAACAGCCAGCCGTTCGGCGTTCCCACCGAGCCGGTCAAAGTGACCGAGCGAATCGTCACGAACTACTTCACGGCCAAGCGGCTGCTGCACGCCTTGCACCTGTCGGTGCAGCGGCACGAGCAGACCTTCGGCGTGCTTGAGGTCGACGTCAACAAGCGCGTCGTCGCCAAGCCGCCTCAGGCCTGAGGCGGCAAGCAAGTTCAGCTCAAGTGCAAGGCGCCAATGCGAGCGGCGCCGCGCGGTTCTAGCGCTGGCTGAGCATCCGGCTCCGCTCCATCGCCTCTTCGGCGAGGCGAATGTACCCCGTTTCGCCCGTTCCGGCGTAGGCGCGCTGGAACGTAACGCTCATCGCGGTGAAGCTGAACGGGTCGTTCGGCTCGAGTTCGCACACCCGTTGGGCATGGCGGACCGCCTCCTCGTGCCGACCGAGCCGCTGCAGCACCACCGCCAAGGCGGCGTGGGCCAAGGCGTAAGTCTCGTCGACCTCCAGCGTCTCGGCAAGCTTGGCGGCGGCGGCCTCGAGATCGCCAGCGGCTTTCAGGCGATCGGCTTCGTCGTACAGGGCGACCACGTCGGCCATGGGGGAGTTCCTTAAGCGAGCCGCATGCGTGCGGCGGTGAAACGATCGAGTTTACCCGGCGCTTGCCGCTCCGGGGACCCCCATTGCTAGCTGCCCGTCGTCCCGGTGCGGGACGCCGCGGCGCCGTTGTTGCGCCTCGGGCTCACCCGCTACGACCGATTTGACCGATAACACCGCCAGCGGCCTGGAAAGGACTGGCCTTGCTGGAAATACGCTGGATTCGTATTCCGGCACCCTTGCCTGCACGACGCACGGGCGCCCCCGCACCGCTCGCGACGCTTGGCAGACGCTTAGCGAAGGACCCACAAGCGTGAGCATTCACCCCGCCGCCGTCGTCAGTCCCCAGGCCATTGTGCACTCCGGCGTCGAGATCGGCCCGTTCTGCGTCGTCGAACCCGGCGCCGTCGTCGGCCAGAATTGTCGGCTTTTCTCCGGTGCCGTGGTGAAGACGGGGGTCACCCTGGGCCGCGACGTGACGGTTTGCGAAGGCGCCGTCGTCGGCGGCGGTCCGCAGCATCTCTCGCCCCCGGAGCCTCCCGGACGGGTGGTCGTCGGCGAACGGTGCACGCTGCGCGAGAACGTCACCGTGCACCGGTCGATATTTACGACGGGAGAAACCCGCATCGGCCACGACTGCTATCTCATGGCTGGGGCGCACGTGGCCCATGACGCCAAAGTGGGCAACCACGTCATCCTCACCAACAACGTCCTGTTGGGCGGTCACGTTCAGGTCGGCGACCGAGCGTGTCTGGGCGGCGGCGTGGCAGTCCATCAGCACTGCCGCGTGGGTCGACTGGCGATGATCGGCGGCTGCGCCCGGATCGTCCAAGACGTCCCTCCGTTCGTGCTCACCGATGGCGACTCGGGGCTGATCGTAGGGCTCAATCGGGTCGGGATCCGTCGCGCGGGGATCGACCGCGACGAGGCGCTCCAACTCAAGGAAGCCTACCGTCTGATCTATCGCCGCGGGCTGTCGTTCGACGAAGTGGTCGCCGCGCTCCAGCAGCAGTACCCCGCGGGCCCGGCGGCCGAATTCGCCGAGTTCTTTCAGGACAGTCGCCGCGGGTTCGTCCAAGAACGCCGCAGCCCGCCTCGCATGGCGATCAAGCTCCACCCGGCCGCCGACGAAGAGACGGTCGAATCGAAGCGGCTCGTGGGCTAAGCGATCCCCGACGCTCGCTACTCGACCGTGACGCTCTTCGCCAAGTTACGGGGCTTGTCGACGTCGCAGCCGCGCAAGACCGCGATGTGGTACGCCAAGAGTTGCAGCGGCACGGCGGCGACGATCGGCTGCAGGAAGTCGGCCGCGGCGGGAATCTCGATCACGTCGTCGGCCAACTGGGCCGCCTCGTCGTCCCCTTCCTCGACGACTGCAATGACCGGGCCGCCGCGGGCCTTGATCTCTTCGAGATTCGCCATGACTTTGTCATACACCCCGCCTCGCGGGACGAGGAACACGCTAGGCGTATGCTCGTCGACCAGGGCGATCGGCCCGTGCTTCATCTCGGCGGCCGGGTAGCCCTCGGCGTGGATGTAGCTGATTTCCTTGAGCTTCAGCGCCCCTTCGAGCGCCGTGGGGAAATTGTAAAGTCGCCCCAGGTACAGAAAGTTGTTCGCGTGGGCGTACTTGGCGGCGATCTGCCGACAGGCGTTGTTCGTGGCCAGGGCTCGCTCGACCAACTCGGGGAGCCCCTGCAGATCGTCGATGATCCGCAGTCCCGCCTCGTAGCTCAGGTGATGCAGGCGGCCGAAGTGGAGCGCCAACAGGGCCATGACGACGCACTGCGAGGTGTACGCCTTGGTGCTGGCGACCCCGATCTCCGCCCCCGCATGGAGGTAGATCCCCCCGTCCGCCTCGCGCGCGATCGTGCTCCCCACGACGTTGCAGATCGCCAAGGTCATGTGCCCTTTGCGCTTCATCTCGCGCATGGCGGCCAGCGTGTCGATCGTCTCGCCGCTTTGCGTGATGGCGAACAGCAGCGTGCTGGGCGACAGCGGCGGATTGCGGTAGCGCAGCTCGCTGGCGTACTCGACCTCGACGGGGATGCGGGCCAGGGCCTCGATCATGTACTCCCCCACCAGCGCCGAATGCCAACTCGTGCCGCACGCCGTCAGCACGAACCGATCGATCGATCGCAACCGCCGCGGCGTGAGATTGAGTCCGCCGAACTTGGCGGTCGCCGCGTCGAAGTCGAGTCGTCCGCGCAGCGCGTTGCGAACCGTTTCGGGCTGCTCGAAGATCTCCTTGAGCATGTAGTGGGGGAACTCGCCCAGTTCCACGTCGTCGGCCGTGATCTCAAGCAGCTTGACTTTGTGGGCGACGTCCCCCTGGTCGCGGTGGATCACCCGCAGGGTCTCGGCGGTGACGACCGCGATCTCGTGATCGGCAAGATAGACGATCTTGTCGGTGTGGCCGGCCAGGGGCGAACCGTCGCTGGCGATGAACTGCTCGCCGTCGCCGACGCCGATCACCAGCGGGCTTCCCAGGCGGGCGGCGATGACCGCCTCGGGGAACTGCCGAAAGACGATCGCCAGGCCGTACGTCCCCCGCAGTTGAGCCAGCGCGTTCTGCACCGCGGCGACGAGCCGGGCGTAGGGGTCGAGCTCGTCGCTGACCTCGTCCCCCAGTTGTGCAAGCTCATGAACGATCAACTGAGCGACGACCTCGCTGTCGGTCGCCGAGCGGAATTCGTAACCCTGGGCGATCAAGTGCTCTTTGATGGGACGAAAGTTTTCGATGACCCCGTTGTGCACCAGGGCCAGCACGTCTCCCCCCCCTAGGTGCGGGTGGGCGTTCACGTCGGTCGCCGGGCCGTGCGTCGCCCAGCGAGTATGGCCGACGCCGGTCGTGCCAGTCGGCTTGGTCCGCTTGACCAGGGCAGCCAGCTCCTCGACCCGGCCGCTGGTCTTGTTGACGTGAAGCCGGCCCTCGTCGAGCGTGACGATCCCGGCGCTGTCGTAGCCGCGATACTCGAGCCGCCGCAAACCTGACAACAGGAAGCTCGACGCTCGTTTCGAGCCGACGTAGCCGACAATTCCGCACATGGCGCTGGTGTCCCCCGCGTGTTCAAACTCCGTCGACGCTAGCAGCGGCGATGCGCTCGTTGGCGCCCCCTCGGAATAGTAGCATCCCGAAGGACGTCGGCCTACGCGGAAAGGAGGCGAGGAAACTGGCGGAAGCGGGAGAGCGGAAGGGGGGCGTAAGAGCGCCCAGGGGCGGTTGTTTGCTCCTTCTCCCCGGCGCACCTGCTCTGGCGAGTTCTCGCGGGCGCGCGGTATTCTCCCTCCCCCGCCGTCGACTCGGAGGATGTCGACACCCGTTGAGATGCGAAGGAACGCTGCCATGGAATCGGCTGCCGCCGCCCGTTGTGCTTTGATCATCCCCGCCCGCCGCGCCTCGACTCGGCTGGCCGACAAAATGCTGCTTCGCGAGACCGGCAAGACGGTCTTGCAACACACCTGGGAAGTCGCTCGACAGGCCCAGCGGCCGGACGTGGTGCTCATCGCCACGGACGACGAGGAAATCGCCCGCGAGGCCCGGCGGTTCGGCGCCGAGGTCCTCATGACCAGCCCCGCCTGCGCCAGCGGCACCGACCGCGTCGCCGAGGCCGCCCGGCAACTCCCCCGGGCCGAAATCCTGGTCAACCTGCAAGGGGACGAGCCCGACATGGACCCGCGGGCGATCGACCGCGTCATTGCCAAGCTCGAGCGCAACCCGGCCGCAGGCATGTCGACCGCCGCGGCGCCGCTCCGCACGCGCGAGCAACTCGACGACCCGGCCTGCGTGAAGGTGACGTTCGACCACGCGGGCCGAGCCCTCTACTTCAGCCGTAGCGCGATCCCGCACCCTCGCGAGTGGAGCGACGCGCTGCTTACGGCCGAGCCGCCGACGTTCTACCTCCACCTGGGAATCTACGCCTATCGCCGGCTGCTGTTGGAGCGGATTACTTCGCTCCCCGTGAGCTGCCTCGAGTCGGTCGAGAAGCTCGAACAGCTCCGCGTGCTCGAGTGCGGCGAGACGATCCTTGTGGCTCCGGTCGACCACGCTTGCCGCGGGATCGACACCCCCGGCGACTATGCGGACTTCGTCGCCCGCCGCAAAGCGGCTTGACAGGTCGTCACGGCTTGCCTCGCCGCAGCAGCCGCCAACGTTCGGCCCACTGCTCGACGGGCGCGTAATTCGCCTCGATCCACGCGGCCGTGGCCTCGCAGTATCCTGCGCCGAAATCAGCTTGGCCGTACTCCTCAAGACGCCGCGGGGCGACGACGATCCAGTCGGGCGGACGGGCCGCAAGGTCGGCGAGCATCGCCTCCTCGCCGAAGTGGATCACCTCCGGCGGCATCCAGGTGAGGTAGCGGGTGCTCGACGGGCGACGGGCGAGGTAGTTGAGCATCACCCCCTCGGGGAGCACCGCGAGCGTCTCGCCGGGCGCGACGCGCTCGGCGACGAGTTGCGCCGCGTACGCCGTCGACGCGGCTGAGGCGCCGGCGTAGAAGCGGTCCCCCGGAACGAGCCCGAGTTCGACCTCGCGGCTGACGTGCGTCGACTGCTCAAGTTGGTAGTGGGCTAAGTAAGCCGCCATCAGCGGTGCGGCAAGCCACGGCAACGCCGCGGCCCAGGTTCTGCGGCCTTCGCTGTTCCGCGGGGCCCAGTCGAAGATCGCAAGCACCGCCGCGGCCAAGGCGGGGAACGCAAGCGCGAAGCCGTAGTGCGTCACCCGCGCGAACAGCACGATCTTTGCGAGCAGCGCGAGGGCGAAGACGCACCACGCGATCCTGCGGGCCGCGGTTGCCGCCGCTTCGTGCGTCGTTTGGCCGCCGCCGGATCGTGCTCGAAGTTGCGCTAGAGCGACGCCCTGCCACGTCCCCAGCACGAGAAGCCACGCCGGCAAGGCGCGCTCGACGAGCGGCCAGTCGAATCCGACCGTCAGGCTGGCGCCGCCCGCGAGCGTGCCGAGAGCCAGCGCCGCCGCCCGCATTCGCCAAACTCCTCCTTGGGCGGCTGGGATTGCTGCGCAGCGCAGTTCTTTCGGCCCAAACCGGCGGCCTACGAGATACGCCGCCCCGAGCGTCTGCACCCCCAGCAGCAGGCTCACGGCAAGTTGTTCGCAACTCGCCGCAAGGTCGTACGTCCCCAGGCAGCGGCGGTAGAAGTCGAGCTGGCGAATCTCGCTGTCGGCCGCCATGCGCCACGCAGCCGTCGTGTGAGCGACCGCCTCCGACCACGGCATGGCCGCGGCAAGCCATGCGGTTGCCGCCAGCGCCACGCCTGCGGCTGACAGCGCCGCCACGCCTGTCGCGAGGACAAGGCGCCGCACCGGCGTCCCTCGGGCGATCCCCTGGAGGACCGCACTGGCGACGACCCCCGCGCCGGCGGCCAGGGCCAACTCCGGCTTCGTCAACAACGTCCCGCCGACACACGCCCCCGCGGCAACCACGGCGGGCCAACCCCAGTCGTCGATCCGCCATGCGGCGGCCAACGCGAGCAAGGCCAACAGCAAGCCGTGCGTCATCTCGTGCGAGTACGGCGTGATGAAGTTGTAATTGGCGACGCTCGCGTAGTTGCCGAATCCCAGCAGCAGCGGCAGCAGCGCGGTCGCCGCGACGGCCGCTCCGCGCGAGGCGATCCGCAACAGCAACCGAGACGCGACGAATGCCGTCGCGGCGAAGATCGCCAGATTCGCCGTCATGAGCGTCCCGAGGCTTGTGCCAAACCAGCGGAACCACAGCGAGTTGAGATACGGCGACAACGGCCCGTTGAAGTAGGCCACGTCGCGATAGAGGACCTCTCCCTCGGCCAGCCGCCACGGCACGTACAGCTCTCGTCCGAAGTCGATCAGCGGATCGAGCCCGGTCCGCCAACATTGGACCGCCGGGACGATCGCTAGCGCGACCAGCAGGGCGCCAGGCCAGCTGCGACGAGCCGCGCGACGGCAAACGTCGCCCCAACCGGTTTGTGCGCCGGAAGATGGACGGCGGCGCAGGGCGCTCCGCAGGCGATCGACGAACGAGCGAGGGACGGCGGCAGTCGTCATACGAAGCGTCGTGCAAACTCGGCAGAGCAGGGCAGGGCCGTGCAATCGGCACAGGGAAGAATAGCTCACGCCCCGGATCAACGACGGCGCCGCCGGCAGAGTCGGTACAATCGGGGAGCCAGTCCTGCCGTCCAGGCGGTCGCGACGCCGTTGTTCAGAGCTTCGGGGACCGAAACAAACGCAGGGGGAGCGCCCCGACGCTTTCCGGCCACGCCACGGCCGCCACGTAGCCGGGCGCGGGGGCGAGCAGAGCGACCTGCCACTGCGTTCCGCCGATCGCCGGGGGAAGCTCGACCAGTCGCCGCTGTTCTCCCGCCGCATGAATGCGCACGGCGTCGAGACCCACGACGATCCCGCAACCAGCGGCCTTGAGCGCCGCCTCCTTGCAGGTCCAGTCCTCGAAGAGCTTCATGAGTCGCGCCGCGTCGTCCGCCAGGGTCGCCCACTCCGCGGCGTCCGCAGGGGCGAGCGTCTTGCGCGCGAACCCTTCCGGCGAGGCAAGCGGGCGCACTTCCTCGATGTCGACCCCCACCGGTCCCGTGGCCGTCACCGCGACCAAGCCCCACGCACCAGCGTGCGAACAGTTGAATTCCATCCGCGGCGGCACTTGCGGGCTCAGCAACACAGGTTTGCCTTGCGGCTGGCGGGCGAACTGCAACTCCGCGGGCTCCACGCCAATGTAGCGCGACAAGATAATTCGCAACGTCCCCCGCACGACAATCGCCTGATCTCGCTTGGCGTGGTTGCGGAGCCGGCCGTATTGCTCGAGCTCGTCCGCCGATAGCAGCTCGCCGGCGTGCGACGCATTGGCTTCGGCGCCGGCGGCGACGAGCCACAGATCGACCCCGTCCGCGCGGGCGAGCAGGAGGTCCGACGACGCCGGCAGCCACGTGCATGGTTCGTTCATCGTCGGTTCATCCTACGACTGATCTGCTCGGGAACCTCGGCGGCACGACGGGCACGACGACGGTGTCATCGTCTCGGTCTTGCCGTGCCGGTTGCGGCGTGGCGGCGATCCCGAGCGACAGCAGCCGGTCGAAACGACCGAAGGTATCGCGCAGGGGGGATTTACCGGGGGGCGGAGGGCGGAAAAAACTCGCTGCGGCGGACTTTGCTTGGGGCGGCTCCGTTGCGGCGACCAATAACAGAGTACCCCTTTCCTCGGAGCGCCCGTCATGTGTTCTGCCGATTGCGCGATCGAAGCCGTGCTCAGCGCCCAGGCCTCGGCGGTGCACCAGCAAATCGGCTACGCCCTGGCGGCCAAGTCGCTCGAAGCCGCCAAGGCGCAAGGGGCCGCCGTCTCCCAAATGCTGGCGTCCGCCGCCCAAATCGGCAAGGCTGTGGACAAGGGAGCGCAGCTCGACGCGATCGCCTGAGCGATCACGCCGCCGCACGATTTCGCTGAGCCGCACTGGAGCCAAGCGACCCGTCGCGGTATCCTCCCCCCGTGCGGAGACTTCTCTTTCGCCCTCGGAACGATCGGAACATGCCGAGCGACTCCAGCAATCGGGCGGCCCAGGCCGAGCAGTGGCTCGCCGACCATGGCGAAGCGTTGCTCGCTTACGCCGTCCGACGCACCCCGGATCTGCACACGGCCGAGGACATGGTCCAGGAGACCTTGGCCGCCGCGGTCGTGGCGATCGCCAGCTTCGAGGGGGATTCGACCCTGCTCACTTGGCTGACGGCGATCCTGCGGCGAAAGATCGCGGATTTCTACCGCAAACGGTCGCGAGAGGTTCCCGTCGCGGGGGACGAGGAGCGGCTCGAGTGGTTCGCCGACGATGGCCATTGGCGGGCCTCTCCGGGCGAGTGGGGGGGCGACCCCGCGGCGACCGCCGAGGCGGCCGAGTTCCAGGAGGCCCTGGCCCGCTGCCTCGGCCGGCTGGGCCCGACCCTGCGCAGCGCGTTTCAATTGCGGGTCCTCGACGAGTCGACCACCGAAGAAACCTGTAGCATTTTGGGCATTTCGCCGACGAACCTTTCGGTTCGCCTGACCCGGGCCCGGTTGACGCTGCGCGAATGTCTCGAGCGGACCTGGTTCGGCAGTTCCTGATGCGGCTTGCTCGCCTCCGGGTGAAAGGATCGACCTTCGTGTCGCAGCAGAAACACTGGCGAAACTTCTCTGCCCTGGGGTGCGAAGACGCCGCCCGGTTGGCGTCGGAGTCGCACGACCGGCGGCTCACGCTCGTCGAGCGGCTGGCGCTGCGGCTCCACCTGGCGGCCTGCGCGGCTTGCCGTCGAATGCGCAGCCAGTTGGCCGCCGTCGAAAAGGCGGCCCGGCGACTCGCGGGCAAGTCCCCGCTGACCAGCGAGGAATCGGCCGCCGCCCGAGACAGAATCGCCGCGGGATTGCGCAATCGGCTCGGCGATCAGTAATGTCCAGTTTGGGTCATCGGCTCGGCTGAACTACGACAGGGCGATTCTCCCCGTCGCGGCCTCCCCAAGCGCCCGTCAGCCGCGAAATCCTTCGTGACAGGCCGAGCAGGCCTGTCCCGCGCGGCCGGCGGCGGCGCGGGCCGCGTCGTACTGGTTGTCGCGCGCAGCGTGAGCGATCGCCCGAGCCGCCTCCAACAGCGCAGCCGCGCTGGCGCGATACTCCTCCTCCTCGCGGTAGTCGTAGTCCTCGCGCTGGACGATCTCGGCCAGCATCGCCAGGAGTTGCGCTTCGCGCTGCACGTCCACGGACTGACGACGCATGGTCCGCTCATCGGCCAGCGCGGGGAGGAGGACGCCGTGGAGAGCCGTCTCCATCCGCTGCATGACCGTCGGCAGCGAGGCGAGCTCGCTCCACGCAGGCCGCGCAGCCGCGCCCGCCTCCTCGGCAGGCCCCTGGCCGCGCAGCAGGTCGTCGAGCTGCTCCTTGCCGGTTTGCGCGACGGCGTACGCCTCGTCGGTGGCTTTCCGGCAGGCGTCGGCCACGGCGGCGAAGCGCACCGCCAGCGCCGCGGATTCGCGTTTCCATCGCACGTCGTCGTCGTGCTCGGCGACGACGGCCGCCAGCACGGCCAGCATCGCAAAGTCGCCGCGGCACTGCTTGTTGCCGCCGCTCTTGAATTTGCCGGGCGAAGCCAGCGGCCCGGCGAGGCGATTGGCCGTGCGTTTGATTTCGTCCGCGAGCGCCGCCCCGTCGACGAGTTGCGACCATGCGAAGCCCCCCGCGCTCGCCGCCCCCTCCGCGGCTCCTGCGCTCGCCGCGCGGGCCGTTGCGTCGGCCCCAACGGGTCGCGGACCGACAAGCTCCGCGCGGGCGTCGGCGAAAAACACGTCGACGACGTCGGCCGTCCACGCCGGGCGCGCCGCTCGCTTCGTCGGTTCGCTGCGGCCGTCCTCGGCGCGCGACGCCGCGCTCAGGACTCCGACGAACGTCGTGGCTAGGCAGGGCAAGCGGACCAGTCGACGGCAAGCGCTCATGCGGAACTCCGG
This sequence comes from Pirellulales bacterium, assembly GCA_019636345.1. NCBI lineage: Bacteria > Pseudomonadati > Planctomycetota > Planctomycetia > Pirellulales > Pirellulales bacterium. The sequence goes on from JAHBXQ010000002.1 coordinate 180,464, forward strand.
CACAAGGGGGCGATTCTCTCGCCAAGATAACAGGTCGCTCGCCTTCAAGAGAATGACTTCGCATCCAAGTCGCACGCCGAAGCATTGTTCAGAACCCAAAATGAGCATTGGGCGCTAGCCCCCGATGAACCACGCGATGGCAAAGCCAACCGTGACGACGAAACGGCCGACAAACCGTGCTCGCGCTTCACCGGCGGCGAGCGCCGTCCGCTCATGGTTTTGGGACGCAGGGTAGCCCGTGCGGCCGATTTTCGGGTACCTTGGGAGTCGCGCTTGGCCGATCGCCAAGCCGCCGCGTCGAGCGCCGTCGTGCCGCGCTTCGCCCCGCCTCCCGCCCGAACCGAGGAACCGTGCATGGATTCCCGCGCCTTGATCGCCGCCGTCGAGCAGGCGGCCGCCGCAGGCCAGATTTCCGCGTCCGCCGTCCCCAATATCTCCGCCTGGCTCACCGAGCCGCGCTACGCCGAGTACGCCCCCGAGGTGGCCCAGCACGTCGCCGAGGAGAATTGGCAGACGCTCGACGACGTGTTCTGGACGATCATCCCCTTCGGCACCGGGGGACGGCGCGGGCGGATGTACCCGATCGGCAGCAACGCGATCAACGATCGCACGATCGGCGAAAGCGCCCAGGGGCTGGCCGACTACGTCAAGTCGCAGCTCGGCGAGGCGGCCGACCTGTCGTGCGCCCTGGCCTACGACACGCGCCATCGGTCCGAGCACTTCGCCCGGTTGTGCGCCGAAATCATGGTCGCCAACGGGTTCCGCGTGTACTTCCTGCAGGGGCATCGCAGCACCCCCGAGTTGTCGTTTTGCGTGCGGCTCAAGGAGTGCTCGTGCGGCATCATGGTCACCGCCAGCCACAACCCCCCCAGCGACAACGCCGTGAAGGCCTATTGGTCGACCGGCGGACAGTTGCTCCCCCCCCATGACACGGGGGTCATCGATCGCGTGATGACCGTCGAGACGATCAAGCGGGCTTCCTTCGACGAAGCCCTGGCCAACGGGCGGGTCGTCGTCTGCCAGGACGAGGTCGACGCGGCGTACGTCTCGGCCGTCGTGGCGTTGGCCTCCGCGGGACCGCGCGACGTGAAGGTGCTCTACTCGCCGCTCCACGGCGTCGGCGCCACGGCGGTCTGCCCTGTGCTCGAGCGCGCCGGCTTTCACGACGTCGAGGTCTTCGCCCCGCACGCCGAGCCGAACGGCGACTTTCCGAACGTGCCGGGCCACGTATCGAACCCCGAAAACCCCAAGGTGTTCGACGCGATGATCGCCCATGCCAGTCACCACGGGCAAGACCTGTGCCTGGCGACCGATCCCGACTGCGATCGCATCGGGCTTGCGGCGCCCCTGTCGTTCGCCCCCGGCGCCAAGTGGCGCACCCTCAGCGGCAATCAAATCGGCGCCCTGCTCGGCGACTTCATCCTCGAAAACCGCAAGCAGGCCGGGACCCTCGGGCCCGACAACTTCGTCGTCACCACGCTGGTCACCACCCAACTGTTGCGAAGGATCGGCGACAGCTACGGCGTGCAGACCTTCGGCGACAATCTCGTCGGCTTCAAGTGGATCGCCGGGGTCATCGACGACCAGGGCGCCGACAAGTTCGTCTACGGCACCGAGGAATCGCACGGCTACATGGCCGGGCGGCACAACCGCGACAAGGACGGCGGGGTCGGCGCCCTGCTGGCGTGCGAACTGGCCGCCCAGCTTAAAGCCCAGGGGCAGACCCTCCACGAGAAACTCGACGCCCTGTTCTGGCAACACGGCTGCCACGCCGAGCGGACCGTCTCGGTCCAAATGCCGGGGAGCGAGGGGATGGCCCGGATGAAGGAAGTCATGGCCGCGTTCCGCGCCAGCCCGCCGACCGCGCTGGCCGGCAGCCAAGTGACTCGACTCCGCGATTACGAGCAGCAACTCGTCCTCCACCCGGGCGGCGGCGCCAGCCCGCTCGCCGGCCCCCGCGGCGACCTGGTGATCATCGACCTCGCCCTGGCGGGCAACTACGTGGCGATCCGCCCCAGCGGCACCGAGCCGAAGATCAAGCTCTACATGTTCGCCTACGAACCGGCCGAACAACTCCACAACCTCGACGAGACGAAGCAGGACCTCGAATCGCGCCTCGACGCAATGGAAGCCGACCTAAGAACCTTCGCCGGCGTGTAAGCCAAACGTCCTCGCCAGCCATGAGCGGACGGCGCTAGCCGCCGATGAAGCACGCGCCAGGTTCACTCGCCGCAGCACGCCGAGACCCCCGCGTTCAGCAGGTCGGCAATGGCGCCCAAGCCCGGGATGAAGCCCAACGCGTCGAGCGAGCTCTGAGCGCCGTCCAGAAAGATCTTGTTTGACGATCACCGAGCCGCGAGCAGCCGGCGCTGCTGCGCACGTCGCTCACTTCTCTCTTCAGCGGTGGCACAGGCGGCGGTATGGGTCGTTGGGCGGCGACAATTGAGAGGGTGGTTTCTGGGGGGCGAGGCTGGTTTCAGGCTGGGATTGGCGGTGCTTTCTGGCGGCGCGATTATTTACACCCCACGCCCTTTGGCGCATCACGGAACCGCCAACGCGATTATTTCCGCTCTGCTCAGTTTAATCTTCGACTCTCGTTCGATCGTACCTGCCAATGCTCCGATATCTGCAGTTGTGACATACCTCGTAACGTCGTAGCTGATTGGAAAAACGTCATGTTCGTTGAGTCCCAGGAACTCAGCCAATTGTCTTGGTCCTCGCTCGTCGTAGTCGTAATCATGGTAGCGCGCGAGATGGAACCATTTGCCACTACTATGCACTGAAATAGTGACAAAATGCTGAGTCAGTATAGGATTCGACGGATCGATACTTCCCAGAAACGCCCATACGTGCGCTCCGTTCGCTAGTGTCGCCTTCGTGGCAACAATTTTCCCCTTAAGATCAGAACATGGGATGCACTTGACCGGTACTAAACACGTATCATCGTCGCCACTTTTTGAAACGAATCGCCACACGGGGTATTCCTGAAGCTCTTCGATCGTGATGCTCTCAAGAGGTTTCGTATTCATAGTCACTTTCCGGGGAAGCCATTGTCGAGCATTGACTGCCACAGTTTCGTACCATACTTGGAGTCAAAAGCCTTGGTGTAGTCTGCGAGGTCACGTTCCATTTGTCTTCGCGCTGCATCGCTAAGGTTGTCGTAATACTTCGTGCCCCATTGTCGGGGAAGAATCTTGTCTAAGCCGCTGTGATACGCGTCATGCACCGATTTGGGCAATCGTTCCAAGACTTGCTTCGAAGGCCCACCCAGATACTTCGGCCAGGCATGGTGTAGGTGCGTGACTCCACTAACTGGCGCAACCCCCGCCCCCGCCTTTTTCGTCGCGGCGAAGGCGGCCCCGGCCGCATCGTCGGCTCCTTTTCCGACGGCCCCAATCGCTCCCCCGATCGCTCCCTTGACCGCCTTGGCGGCTTCTTTGCCGTGGGCGGCCGCCTTGGCCGCCATATTACCCGCTTTGGCCCCGTCGCCAAATCCGGGGAAGGCGGCCAGCGCGTTGGTCGCCGCCCCGCCCCAGTCGCCGCGGGCCGCCGACACCCCCGCGTTCAGCAGGTCCGGAATGGCCCCCAAGCCCGGGATGAAGCCCAACGCGTCGAGCGAGCTCTGAGCGCCGTCCAGAAGGATCCCCGTCGGATCCTCCTCCTGGCTGTCATACTGCCGCGACCAGTGCCCGGCGCCGCCGTTGTTGCGCTCAAGGCCCCGCGTGCGATTGGCGAGCGCATCCTGCTCCGCTTCCGACAGCCCTGCGAGGAAGTCGTCGAGATCGTCGGCGGGGATCGAATCGTACCACCGCTCGAAGTCGGCAGGAGGACAGAAGTCGGCTACCCCCCCGACGACACGCACACGTTATACGCCACTCGGTGGGAGATTGACGGCAGGCCACGACCTGCAGGACGCCGTCAGAGGGAGGTGGCCCAGCCGCCGCCGGGTTTTGCTCCCCCAGCGGGAGTTTTGCTGGCAATACTCGCGAGCCGGGTCGCGAACCGTCGCGCGCAACTCGTTTGCGGGCCAGCGCTAACAACGACCCTCGCCCCCATCAAGGCCGCGGTTTTGCTCCGAGAATTTGATGTTCGCGCCCGTCGTCAGTGAGCAAAATTGGACGAGTCGGCTCGATTTTCGGAGACTGTCGACCCCGCGGCGGCGGCGGCCGGCGCTCCTATCCTCCTCGGTCGCTTCCGCGATAATGGTTCGTCATGGCCGACGAACCGGACTCATCCGCCGCTCCCGCTCCGGAAGCTCCCGCTCCCCAGCCTGACGGGCCCGCGCCCAAGTCGCAGGTCGAGTTCTTTCTGCGGGCCGCCGAGAAGGTCCGCGCCAAGTTTCCCGAGACCCCGGGGGTGTACCTCTTTCAGGATCAGGCCGGCCGGGTGATCTACGTCGGCAAGGCGAAGAGTCTGCGGAGTCGGGTCGGCAGTTACTTCCTCAAGGCCGCGGCCGAGGACGCCCGGACCGCGCAGCTCGTCCAGGAGGCGTACGACGTCGATTTCCTGGAATGCGAGAGCGAGGTCGACGCCCTGCTTGTCGAGGCCCGGCTGGTGAAGGACGTGCAGCCGAAGTTCAACCGCGATCTGCGCGACGACAAGAGCTTTCCTTACCTGCAGATCACGACTCACGAGGACTTCCCCCGCGTTGAGATCACCCGCGAGCCGCGCACGAGCGGCGTCAAGCTGTACGGACCGTTCGCCAACGTCGGCCAACTGCGCGGGGCCCTGCAGGTGCTGCAGCGGGTGTTTCAGTTCCGCACCTGTTCGCTCGACATCGAGGAGAGCGACGAGCGGTGGCGGTGGTTTCGGCCCTGTCTGCTCGCGTCGATCCGCCAATGCACGGCGCCGTGCAACCTGCGGATCTCGAAGGAGGACTATCGCAAGGACGTGCAGCGGCTGCGGCAGTTCCTCGACGGGCACGGCAAGAGCCTGCTCAAGGAGATGGAAGCCGAGATGCGCGAGGCGGCCGCGAACAAGCGGTTCGAGCAGGCCGCCCGGCTGCGCGACGAGCTGAAGATGCTCGCCTCGATCGGCGACCGCGGCGATCTTGAGAAGCACGAGCAGCCCGAGGTGTTCTACATGGACCCCAAAAAAGGGCTCGCCGGGCTGCGCAAAGTGCTCAAACTGCCGGAGACGCCGCGGACGATCGAAGGGGTCGACATCGCCCACCTCGGCGGCAACGAGACGGTGGCGAGCCTTGTGCAGTTCATCGACGGGTTGCCCTTCAAGCCGGGCTACCGCCGGTTCCGCATCCGCGAGGTCGCGGGGGTCGACGACTACGCGAGCATCCACGAGGTCGTGTCGCGGCGATTCAAACGGCTTGCCGACGAGGGAGAGGCCCAGCCCGACGTCTTGCTGATCGACGGCGGCAAGGGGCAGCTTGGCAAGGCGCTGCAGGCGTTCGACGCCCTGGGAGTGACGCCCCCGTTGGTGCTGTCGCTCGCCAAGCGGGAGGAGCTGATCTACGTCATGAATCGCGACGAGCCGCTGCGGTTGAGCCGCCACGCCTTCGCCCTGCGGCTGCTTCAGTACGTGCGGGACGAGGCGCACCGCTCGGCCCAGGCGTATCACCACCTGCTGCGCCGCAAACGGACGTTGGGCGAGTAGCAGAGTCTGGCGAACGAGGCTTAAGCCGCGATTCGCATCGGCGCCGGCGCGACCTGGGCTTCGGCCCCGTCCCAGCGGCGCAGCGCAATCGCGGCGAGGTGGCCGCCGAACGCGATCGAGATCTTCATGGCGTGCTCGAATTCGTATCGCCGGCCGACGAAGGGCAGGCAGTCGAGGTCGCACCCGGGATCGGGATTCGAGAGGTTCCGCGTCGGCGGGGCGTAGCCGTCGCGAAGCGCCAGCGCCGTCAGCGCCAGTTCGACCGCCCCCGCCGCGTTGACCAGGTGGCCGATGTTGCCCTTGATGGAGCTGACGCACAACTCGTCGGCCGCGGCGCCGAACGCGTTGCGGATGCCGCGGGTCTCCATGAGATCGTTTTGCTGCGTCCCCGTGCCGTGGGCGTTGATGTACGACACGTCGCTCGGGGCGAGCCGAGCCTTCTTGAGCGTGGCGCCCAACAGGTACGTGAGCGTCGTGCTGTCGGTGCTGAGGTCGGTGACGTGATGGGCGTCGCAGGCGATCGTTCCGGCGGCGATCTCGGCGTAGATCCGTGCGCCGCGGGCTCGGGCCGAACTGGCCCGCTCGAGCACGAGCATCCCGGCGCCCTCGCCCATGACGAACCCGTTGCGGGCCGCGTCGAACGGGCGACACGCCTCGGCCGGGTCGTCGTGCATGGCCAGGACGCGCATGTTGTGGAATCCGGCGGCCAGCAGCGGCTGGATCGTCGTGATCGCGCCGGCCAGCACGGCGTCGCACTGGCCGTCTTCGATCGCCCGCGCGGCGGTAATGATCGCGATCGTTCCTGTGGCGCACGCCGTCGCGTTGCCGATCCGCGGCCCGAAAAGGCCGTAGTCGTTGGCGATCCGCGAGATCGTCGACGAGGGGAGGAATTCGTGGTGCCAAGCGCTCGGGTCGAACCCCGGCGTCTGCTCGGCTCGCACCGCGGCGACCCGCGGCGAATCGCCGTAGACCGCGGCCATGGTGACGCCGATCCGGGTGCGATCGACCCCGCGGACGGCCAGGAGCCCGCTGTCGGCGATCGCCTCGCCTGCGGCGAGCTTGCCGACGGGGTAGTCGCGCAGCCGGCCGGGCTCGCCCTTCACTCCGCGGACGTCGGCGGCCAGGAGCAATCCGTCGGGGAGCCCCGCGACGCCGGTGAGCCGCCGGGCGCCGCTGACCCCTTCGCGGACGTTGCGCCAGGTCGTCTCGCGGTCGTTGCCGACCGCTGTCACGAGGCCAATACCGGAAATCACAATCGGGTCGGACATGACGTTGAGCGGGGCAAAGTCAGGCGCGCGAACAGGGGGGACTCCGAGCGGCAGGAAATAGCCAATTTCCGCTCGCAAGGCTATGCCGAATCCCAGGCTTTCCGGAGCCCGTTTTCCCGCAACCGGCGGGTCTAGCCGATCGGCTCCGGGAGGGCATCGCCAAGTTCAGCAGGGCCGATCGCAGATTTTTTGCGAACGTGGTTGTATTCACGCCCAAAGTACATAGAATCACGCCTGTAAGAGCGGGTTATAAGCCCAGATTGGACTTTTTTCGGAAGGTCAGCCGGGGCAGGAGGCCCACGATGAGTCCCATGTCCCGACACGGAGGGTGCTAGCTCGAAGCCTCGGCCTGACGCCGAGCCCCGTGCATGTCCGTCCTCCCGAGGCCCCTGCTGCTCGGCGAACACAGCCGCTCGCTCGACGAGCGTCACCGGCTGTCGCTTCCCCCTGAGTGGGCCGAGGTGCTTGCGGGGGAGGCCGGCGAAGCGACCCTGGCCAAAGAGCGTCCCGGGTGCGTCAGCATTTGGAACGCGGAGGCTTGGACGAGGTGGCTCGACGCCGGCGTCGCATTGCTGGAAAGCAAGGCGGCCAGCGGGCGCTTCGACGACCGGATCGAGAAACTGCAAACCTTGGGGAGATTGCTGTCGACCCGCCACCGCACCGTGCCCGTCGCCGGACGGGGGCGATTGGCGATCCCCGAGACGTTCCGCGACTTCCTCGGCGTCGAGCCGGGGGGAGCGGTCCAACTGGTCGGCGCCGCGGTCTGTGTCGAGATCTGGCGTCCCGACGCCTGGGCTCGTCACATCGGCGAGCGAATGCCCGGATTCAGAGAGTTGTTTGACGAGTTGACGGAGTAGGGGGCTGTAAGCCGCAAGTTCGGAGCGAGACAGGCGGATTCTCGCCCTCTCTCGCTTTCAGCTTCCAGCTTATCGCTCCCTGCGTTTCCACCGCGTCCAGTCGGTCCCAGGCCTGCCCCGCCTCGTCCGTTGTCACCCGGCCGAGGGATGCAAGTCTTGATTCGACAGGCCGTTCGGCTTCGTAAGCCGAAGGCCGACTGGACGCGGTTTTTTTGCGCACCCATTAGAACGGCCATTGGCCTTCGCTGCAGGGAACCACGACGGCACGACTGTTGCGACGGCCTCCTTACCGAACTTGTCGTCGCGTCCGCCAAAGTTCGGAGAATTTGATTCGCGATCCTTCAAACTGTAAGTTGCATCTGCTCTGGACGCTCTAGAGTCCTCTTCTCGCTGCGGGCGCCTCCATGAAAGATCTCGCGACTGCATTCCTCGCGGTAGTAGCGTCCTGCGCTTCCATTGCGCTGGCAGAGGAGCGTTCTCAAACTCTTGGCGAAGCCAAACAGCCTCGCCGGACGAGTGCAGGCTCCGATCGCGAGACGCCGCTTGAAAAGATGATCGTGCTGGCCCACACCGAGTCATTGCCTCGTTGCGACCAGATCATCCTCTACGCGCTCGACCCGCGCGATTTCGATCCACGCGTTTCAAGGGGCGGCGAGTTGGAGAGAGATTCGATTCCGCCAGAAAGCTCTTTTCCTATCCATCCTTACGGAAAGGACGCCCGCATTCTTAACGAGGTAGTATTGAGCGGCAACGACGCAACAGAGATCGTCGAAGCATGGCGATCCCTATCGTTTGATCGGTTGGCAGGCGCATTCTGCCACTTTCCCGTGTACGGATTGCGGTTCTATCGGGAAGAGCAGCTGCTCTTTGAGACTTCGTTGTGCTGGCAATGCAGCAACTTCTATCTTCCGATGGCGACTGAAGTTTACGACCAACTGCAACAGCGGCGAGTAAAGCATCAGTGGTACGGGTTCAAGAAGGGCAAGGAATCGGACCGACTGAGGGAGTTGCTCAAACGGCGCCTTCCGCAGTTCGCCGAGCCGCCGAACGTCGCCGGCAAAAAGGAGTGATCTCGCCCCGAAGTCTCACGCAAAGCGCGCTCGAGCGGAAAGCCGCCTTGCCTCAGTCTGGAGAGCGTTGCTGCGCCGCAACGAAGGCCATCCGCAATTGATGGAGCAAGTCTTCCAGGCCGGCGGCTTCGCCGGGGGCGAGATTGCCCTTTGTCTTTTTCTGGATCACCTCCAACATGTCGATGGCGTAGCGGGCGCGGCCGGCGTGAAACTCGGCCTTGTTCGTGACCGGGCTAGGGATCTGTCCCAGGCCGACCATCGCCTCGGTGACGAAGGCCCCGACGAGCATCTCGAACGAGGCGGGGGGCCATTCGGCGTCCAGTTCGGGATGCGAGCCCGTCGCTGCGCCGCCAGCTGTGGGAGCGGCTTCGCCGGGAGCAGGCGAGGTCTCTTCGAAACGCTGCTTTTCAGCCTCGACTTGGGACTTCCAGTCTTCGTCGATGATGATCTTCTTGTCGTCGCTCATGGGGAGGAGTGAGGCATGAGTCGTGAAGCTCGAACGGGCGCTTGCCGCAGAGAGAGCCCGCATGGTTCTCGGGGCTTCGTCATTGGTCATTCAGCCCCTGTCATTGGTCTTTGACCGCTTCCTCGGCGATTTCGGCTTCTTCCGCAGAGAAGTCGATCTTGCGTTGCGGTTCGGCGGCGCGGGCCTTCTTCACCTTGCGGTGTTCGACCGCGGCGGCGACGAAGCCCTTGAACAGCGGGTGGGCGGCCGTCGGCTTGCTTTTGAACTCGGGGTGGTACTGCACCGCGACGAACCAGCGATGGTCGGCCAACTCGATCACCTCTGCGAGCTTGCCGTCGGGGCTCGTGCCGACGATCCGCATGCCGTTGGCGGCGAATTGCTCGCGGTAGCGATTGTTGAACTCGTACCGATGGCGATGCCGCTCCGACACGGTCGTCGTGCCGTAGGCCGCGGCCGCCTGGCTGTCGGGTTCCAGCTTCGCCGGCTGGGCGCCCAGCCGCATCGTTCCCCCCTTGTCGGTTACGGCTCGCTGGTCGTCGAGCAGACAGATCACCGGGTCCCGAGTCTCCTTGTTGAACTCGGTCGAGTGGGCGTCGCTCAGGCCGCAGACGTGTCGGGCGAACTCGACGGCCGCGCACTGCATCCCCAGGCAAATGCCGAAGAACGGGATGTTTTTTTCGCGGGCGTAGCGAATTGTCTGCACCTTGCCCTCAATCCCCCGTTCCCCGAACCCGCCGGGGACGAGGATGCCGTCGTACCCGGCGAGCATCCGCTCGGGGCCCTCGGCCTCGACCTCCTCGCTTTGAATCCGGGCGATGCGGATTTGGGCCGCGTTGGCGATGCCCGCATGGTCGATCGATTCGTAAATCGACTTGTACGCGTCGCGATGCTCGGCGTACTTGCCCACCACCGCGATGCTGATCTCATGCTCGGGATTCCGCAGCCGGCGGAGGATCTCGTTCCACGGCTCCAAGTCGGGTTCGCGAGTCTGCAGGCCGAACTTTTTGCAGATCAGCCCGTCGAGGTCGTTGTCGCGGAGGCTCAACGGGACTTCGTAGATCGAGAAATCCTTGTCGCGTTCCTCGATCACGCAGTCGATCGAGACGTTGCAGAACAGGGCGATCTTCTCGCGATCCTCGCGGCTGACCGGCTGTTCGGAGCGGCAGACGAGCATATCGGGCTGAATGCCGATCTGCCGCAAGAGGCCGACCGAGTGTTGCGTCGGCTTGGTCTTGAGCTCGCGGGCCGCCTTCAGGTACGGCACGAGCGTGAGGTGGATGAACAGGCAGTTCTCTTTGCCGACGTCGAGAGCGAACTGCCGAATCGCTTCCAGGAACGGCTGGCTCTCGATGTCGCCCACCGTTCCGCCGATCTCGGTGATGACGACGTCGGCCGGTTCGTCCCCCTCGTCGGCCAAGCCTTGGATGACCGACTTGATCTCGTTGGTGATGTGGGGGATGACCTGCACGGTCTTGCCCAGGAACTGTCCGCGGCGTTCCTTGTTGATGACCGACAGATAGATTTGCCCGGTGGTGTAGTTCGATTTGCGGGTCAGAGGGGAATGGGTGAACCGCTCGTAGTGGCCCAGGTCGAGATCGGTCTCGCTGCCGTCGTCCAGCACGTAGACCTCGCCGTGCTGGTAGGGGCTCATCGTGCCGGGGTCGACGTTGATGTAGGGGTCGAGCTTCTGCATCCGCACCCGCAGGCCGCGCTGTTCCAGCAGCATGCCGATCGAGGCGCTGGTGAGCCCCTTGCCGAGAGAGCTGACGACGCCGCCGGTGACGAAGATGAATTTGGTCATGCGCGAAGGGGTCCTTCCAAGCTGCGGAGAAACGACGTTCGGGGAGCCGCCGCCACTGGCATTCTAGCCAGAAACCTGCGGAGCGCGGAGGGCGGAGAAGCGGCGGTTCATGCGCAGCGAACGAATCTCACCGGAAGAACTGACCCCGGCCTTCGGCCTGGAACGCGCTCTTGTGGTGGGTGATCGTCGGCCGGCGCACGCCCGGGGGCCAGACGACCTCGACGACGTCAAACCGACTCGGATACGCCAGCAGGTTGCGGGCCTTGAGAAACGCCAGCGCGGCCCGGGTCATCCGGACGCGTCGCACGGCGTCGACCGCCGTTGCGGGACGGACCAGGCGATCGTCGCGGCGGGTTTTGACCTCGACGAACACGATCGTCTGGCCGTCGACCGCAATGACGTCGAACTCGCCGTAACGGAGCCGGTGTCGCGTGGCGACGATCTTGAGACCGCTCTTGCGAAGATGCCGGACTGCCGCCCGCTCGCCGGCCTCGCCCAGCGTGTACGGTCCGAACCGCATGCGCCACCACGCGGCGGCGGTCGCCTTCAGGGCACGAAAAAACCCAGGCTTGCGCCTGGGGGCGATTCGGTTTGACTTTGCGGCGGCCACCGGGGCGCGCCGTTAGGCCTTGGCGACGCGATCGGTGCGACGTTCCTTGAGCCGCACTGCCTTGCCCGAGCGCTCGCGCAGGTAATACAGCTTGGCTCGACGGACAATCGCGCTGCGGACGACCTCGACCTTGGCGATCCGGGGGGAGTGGACCGGGAACTTCCGCTCGACCCCCTCGCCGGCGACGATCCGGCGGACGGTGAACATCTCCTTCGAGCCCGTACCGCTCATCGCGATCACGACGCCGGAGAAGACCTGGATCCGCTCCTTGTTGCCTTCCAGGATCTTCGTGTGGACGTCGACGGTGTCGCCGATCTCGAACTTCGGCGTCTCCTCAGCCGACTTGAGACTCGACTGCTCGACGTACTTGATGATGTCTTGGCTCATGACAGGGGAGGGGTTGGGGGTGATGCCGCGGGGGCTGAAGGGAAATGTGTCATGGCTCAACCGTCCGGGTCGAGCAGGTCGGGGCGGCGCTCTTGCGTGCGGCGGAGGCTGTCTGCCTCGCGCCATGCGGCGATCCGCTGGTGGTCGCCGCTCGTGAGGACTTCGGGCACTTCCAGGCCGCGGTACTCGCGAGGGCGGGTGTACTGGGCGAACTCCAACAATCGGTTGCCGGTCGAAAACGAATCATAGCGGCCGCTGTCCTCGTCGCCCAGCACGCCGGGGACCAGCCGCACGACCGCGTCGACGACGACCATGGCCGCCACTTCGCCGCCGTTGACGATGAAGTCCCCCAGCGAAATCTCGGCAGGGGCCAGCAGGTCGCAAATCCGTTGGTCAAATCCTTCGTAACGGCCGCAAAGGAGCACCAGCCGCGGGTGTTCGGCCAGTTCCTCGACGACCCGCTGGTTGAGCGGCCGACCCCCGGGGGTCAGCATCACCAGCTTGCCGGGGTCCGCGGCCAAAGCCTGGACCCCTTCGACCGCCTCGACCACGACGTCGGGCCGCAGCACCATGCCGGGTCCGCCGCCGAAGGGGCGGTCGTCGACCGAGCGATGCTTGTCGTGAGCCCAATCGCGAATGTTGTGCAATTGGACGTCGACCAAACCCCGCCCGATCGCCAGGTTCAACAGGCTTTGCCCCAGGTAGCCGGAGAACATCTCCGGGAACAGGGTCAGCACGTCGAACCGCATGATCGTGGGCGGTTACGCCTCGCCCCCTTCCGCGGCCGGTTCCTCAGCGGGCGCCGAGGCTTCTTCGGCGGCCGGGGCCGGTTCGGCGGGAGCCGCGGGCTCTTCGCCCGGCTTCTTGGCCTTGGACGCCGCGGGGCCCGGATCGGGGATCGACTTCGGCGAAGTCAACCGCTCGAGCGCCTTCGCCTGAGCCTCTTCGTGCGTCCCGTTGGGGCCGTACTTCTTGATCAGCACGGCGACCTTCTCGCTCGGCTCGGCGCCAACGCCCAACCAGTAAGCGACGCGGTCCTTGTTCAGGATCGCGCGGGCGTCGGTTTCCGGGACCGAGGGGTCGTACGTGCCGAGCTCTTCCAACACGCGGCCGTCGCGGGGAGCCCGCTTGTCCATGGCGCAAATGCGGAAGAACGCCCGGTGGGTGCGTCCCAACTTCTTCATGCGGATGCGTACCGCCACGGCTGAACTCCTGGTAACGCTGACGGGGCGCCGGGCTTCCGATCGCGGCGGAAGGGGAGCGCCATAGGGGCTGCGCCCGCGGCCGCACGGCCGTCGCGGCGGGGTGGATTGGCGTACCGACGCGGCTGGCGGTTCCCCAGTCGGGAGGTCCGGCCGGTCGGTAAACCCCATATCTTGCCAGACTTAGGTCCCCCTCGGCAAGGGGCGCCCGGGAGGGAAATTGGCAAGAAACTCTTGCGTTCCGGGGGACTTTGAGGGGGCTTGGGGGCGCCCCGAGCCGCGAGGCGGTCTTCAGACCGCCTGCCGCAGCGTCGGCAGGGAGTGGATGACCGCGACGCCGACCCCCGCCAGGGCGAGCATGCCCGCCAGCCCCGCCACGGGCAATTCGGACCAGACGGCTGTCGCGGCCATCATGGCGAGCACCAGGACGGTTGCTCGGATCTTGACCCCCGGCGAGACCGCCCGATGCCTCTGCCAATCGTTGATCAGGGGGCCCACGAATCGATTGCCCAAGAGCGTTCGGTACATTCGCGGCCATGACCGCGACAGCAAGTAAGCCGTGAGCAACAGGAACGGCGTCGTCGGCAACACCGGCAGGACGATGCCGATCATCGCCAGGACGAAGGACGCCGCAGCCAGCAGTATGCAGGCGATCTTTCGCACTCCGCACACGACGCTGCCGTCAATCGGAGGACGTGCACTTGAAGGATGCTCGCAGACGGAACGGTTCATCGGCGAATCGCTCGACGCTCAGGTCATGGGAGAGCGGCACTGACAAGGCTACTCTGCCAGTTCTGAGCTCGCCGACGAATTGCGGGAATCGGCAACGGCGCAAGTCGTGAAGCCGATCGTTTCGACCTCTGTTTTACCTTCCCGCAAGGCTGCGGTTGTCCGTAGGCCGGGCGGCGGGACGCTTCGATAACCTGCTCGGCGCGACTTGAGCCAATCGCACCGCTCACCCTCCCCCGTCGCGTTTGCGCTTTCGCAACTCCCGTTCGCGCTCCTTCTTCAGTTTCGCCTTTTCTTTCGGCGAGAGTCGTTTGCCGGTTCCCTTCTTTTGCCGGCTAAGGCCGCCTGCAGGGTCGCCGGCGAGCCCCGCTTGCATCTGGCGGACGAGCTGCATCCGTTCGCGCACGCCTTTGCCCGCCATGCCGGTCATCAGTTGGGCCATGCCGTCGAACTGCTTCACGAGGTCGTTCACCTCGTGCGGCTCGACGCCGGCGCCCGTTGCGATCCGGCGGCGGCGGCTTTGATCGATGACTTTGGTGGGGCTCTTTCGCTCGGCGGGGGTCATCGCGTCGATGATGCCGAAGAGCCGCTTCATGTCCCCTTCGTGGTCGACGTCGTCGAGCCCTTTGAGGAGCGATCCCATTCCCGGGATCATGCCCATCACTTTCTGCAGCGGTCCGAGCCGGGTGATTTGTTTCAGTTGCGAGCGGAACATATCTAGCGTGAACTCGCCCTTGGCGAGCTGCTCTTCTTGCCGCTTCATTTCCTCCTGGTCAAACTCGCGCTGGGCCTTTTCGACCAGCGTCAGGATGTCTCCCTGGCCCAGGATCCGGCCCGCCATGCGGTCGGGGTGGAACTCTTCGAGCGCGTCGAGATGTTCGCCGACGCCGATGAACTTGATCGGCACGCCGGTGACGTCCTTCACCGACAGGGCCGCCCCGCCGCGGGCGTCGCCGTCGAGCTTGGTCATGATGACGCCGTCGAGCTCGAGCGCCTCGTTGAACGCCTTGGCGCTGTTGACCGCGTCCTGTCCGGTCATGCCGTCGACGACCAGGAAGACCTGCTCGGGATTGCACATCCGATCGATGCGGATGAGCTGCTGCATCAGCTCATCGTCGATATGGAGCCTACCGGCCGTGTCGAGAATCACGACGTCGGCGCCCAGTTTCTTCGCCTGAGCCACCGCGGCGTTGCAGACTTTGACCGGATCTTTTTCCGCCCGATCGGAGAAGACGGCGATCCCCAACTGGTCGCCGATGACGTGCAGCTGGTCGATCGCGGCGGGGCGCTGCAGGTCGGCGGCGACGAGCAGGGGCCGGCGGCCCGCCTCCTTGAGCATCCGGCCCAGCTTGCCGCAGGTGGTCGTTTTGCCCGAGCCCTGCAGGCCGCTCATCATGAGGACCGTGACGTCGTCCTTCCCTTTGAGGTGGAGCGAGTGATCGACCGGGCCCATCAGTTCGACGAGCGCCTGGTAGACGATCCCCACGACCTGCTCGCCGGGGCGGAGCGATTTGAGGACCGCCTCGCCGACGGCCTCTTCGGTGACCCTCGCCATAAACTTGCGAACGACCGGGAAGCTGACGTCGGCCTCGAGGAGCGACTTCTCGACGAGCTTGAGCCCGTCGCGCATGTTGCTTTCGGTGAGTTTTCCCTGACCGCGAAGCGTCTGAAAGGCGCTGCTGAGGCCGGATTGAAGGGCGTCGAACATGGCGGGAATTGACAGGGCAGGGGGGAGGGCGGCGCGTCCCCGCACACGAGGGGCAGCAGCGGACCCGCCAGTTTAACGAACCGACCCGACCCCGGCGAGTCGGCGCCGTCGCTACGATCGCCACGACGTGTTCGACTGGCGGGCGAGACTGGCGAACTTCCGATCGCCGGGGCGCCGCCTGAGGGGGATATGACGCATGTTTTGCTACGGGTCTCCGCTAGTCGCAAGTCCGCCCCTTCGTCGCCTCCGTATCGCCGCTCTCCGGGCGTCGAGCGAGCAGCGTGCCGCGCAGGTCAGGAATTTTTTTCGCATGTCATTCGATTTGTCCTCGCTGTTCGCTCCTGCCGCCGCTTCGCAGGCGTTGCCAATCGGGGCCGTCGGCTCGGTCGAGAAGCCGCCGGCGCCGACGGAGCAGAAGTCGCCGCCGTATCGCTTTCTCCCTCCGGAGCCGAGGACGCTGGCCGAAGCGGGATTGTCGCCGGGCGAACTCGACGGGTTGCTCCTCAAGCTCTTGCTGCAACGCGGCACGACGACCGGTCGCGGGGCCGCCGAGACGACCCGCTTGCCGCGTACGCTTGTCGCCGAGGGGTTCGAGCGGCTACGGGTCGAACTGCTGGTCGCCCTCAAGGGCTCCAGCGGGATCGAGGACTTCGTGTTTCAATTGACCGACGCGGGGCACGATCGGGCTCGGCGCCTTGCGCACCATGCGACCTACGCCGACGCTGCGCCCGTGCCGCTGGAGCAGTACGTCGCCGCAGTGCACCGACAGTCGCTCGCCGACAGTCGACTCGATCGATCCAATCTTGTCGCCGCGTTCTCAGGGTTGCGGCTGGGCGACGACTTGCTGAGCCAGGTCGGCCAAGCGGTCAACGACGGCCGGGGAATGTTCCTCTTCGGCCCTCCCGGCAACGGCAAGACGAGCATCTCCGAGCGGGTCGTCAACGCCTACGGGGAATACGTTTGGATTCCGCGGATGATCACGATCGACGGCGAGCTCGTGCGGCTGTACGACCCGCGGTGTCACAAAGCCGTGCCGCTGCCGAAACTGGCCGACCTGACTTACGACCGTCGGTGGGTGCTCGTGGAACGGCCCACGATCGTCGTGGGAGGCGAGCTGACGATGGCTCACCTGGAATTGCAGCACAATCCGACGACCGGCGTCTGCGAGGCCCCGGTGCAGTTGCGGGCCAATTGCGGGGCGCTGGTGGTCGACGACTTCGGTCGGCAACGCGCGGCGACCTCGGAAATCCTCAACCGGCTCATCGTGCCGATGGAGAAGCAGCACGATTACTTGCTCCTGGCGAGCGGTCGGCAAGCGGCGCTGCCGTTCGACTTGCTGTTGGTGTTCTCCACGAACCTCGAGCCGCGCGATCTTGTGGACGAAGCGTTCCTGCGGCGGATTCCGTACAAAATCGAAGTCGGCGGCCCAAGCGAGACGGAGTTCGTCGAGCTGTTCGTCGCGCTGGCCCGAGACGCGGGCTGCGAGTGTCCGCCGGATACGGTCGGCGAACTGATCGCTCGGCACTACCGCCCCCGCCAGCGCCCGCTGCGGTATTGCCACCCCCGCGACCTGCTGCGGCAGGTCCGCAACTACTGCCAGTACCGCGACCTCCCGCTGGCAGTGACTGCCGAGTCGCTTGACGTCGCGGTGAAGAACTACTTCGCTGCGCTGTAGTTCTCGCGTTGGGAGGGCAGGTTCACTACGAGGACGCGAAAGGCGCGAGGAATCCGATTTCTTCCGCCGGTTCGAGTCCTTAGCGCCATTGCGGCTGCTCCGCGGTGCAAACCTACCTCGCCGCAAACCGTCGCGCTTGTTCAGCGATGTCAACGCCGACGCGCTGGCTCCACGCGGCCAGCAGTTTGGCGAACGTCGGCCCCGGGCATCCGGCGCCGAGCGGGCGGCCGGCAAGGCTCACCAGCGGCAGCATGCAGATCGACGTGCTGGTGAAATACGCTTCGTCCGCCGCGGCGAACTCGTCGGGGGTCAAATCGGCTTCGCTGCGGGCGATTCCTAACTCGTCGGCCAGCTCGAACAGCACCTGCTGACTGATCCCCGGCAACACGCCGTCGAGTCGCGGGGTGACGAGCCCCCGGTCGGCGTACCAGGCGACGACGTTGGCGGTGGTCGCTTCGCTGACGAACCCGTGCTGATCGAGGAGCACGGCCCGGGCCTCCGGCTGTCGGCGGGCCGCCTCGCGGTCGGCTAGGTAGTAGTGCATTCGGCTGCGGCATTTGAGCTCCGCCGGCCAGCAGTTGGTCGGGGTCTGCCGGACGTCGACGATCACCCCCGCGACGCCCGTGGCGAACTGCTCGACCCAACTCGCGAACGGCAGCGGGAATCCGTGGACGCACACCACCGGGCGCCGAGCGTCGTAGGAGTTGCCCGGGGTGACGAACGCGACGATCGCCCAATCGTCGCCAGGGGCGATCAGCCGGGCGTTGCGGCTCGTGAACTCATGGATGAGCGACTCGACCTCGTCGGCGATTCGCTCCGGCTCCCAACCGACGATCTCCAGCGAGCGTCGCAATCGGCGGACATGCTCGGCGACGCGGAACGGCTCGCCGCCGAACGTGCGCAGCCGCTCGACGATCGTCACTCCCAATTGAAATCCCAGATCGTCCAGCGGGATCGACAATTCGCGGGCCGACAGCCAGCGCCCGTTCAGATAACATTGCGGCGAGCTCATGTCGCCCATTATCACGCGAGGCCCGCAAAAGGGGAGGGTCGATTCTGGCGGGCTCAATTCATCGCCAAGTCCTGCATTTCAAGTCATTAAGGTCTTCAAGACTTGAAACGAGTCGCCGCAGATGAACGCAGGTCAGCGCGGACGAGAACCAACGGTTCCTCGGCCGCGTTGAGCTGCGTCTTCCGGCTGCGCGCCCTTGCGCAAGCGATTCCGGGACTGAGCCGACGCCATCGCCGAGCGG
The DNA here is from genome assembly GCA_019636345.1 of Pirellulales bacterium. Taxonomy (NCBI): domain Bacteria; kingdom Pseudomonadati; phylum Planctomycetota; class Planctomycetia; order Pirellulales; species Pirellulales bacterium. The sequence goes on from JAHBXQ010000002.1 coordinate 199,100, forward strand.
GGCGACAAGCCCGTTAGCCCCCTTGGCTCGCGTCGCCCGCGGCAGGGGCGTTCACCATCTGCACCGCGGCGGCCGGAGCGGGGGAGGGGGGCAGCAGCGTAGCGAGGCCCTTCCAGGCCCGCGTCAACTGCGGCGAGGAGGCGAGATAGGCCTGCAGCGCGTGATGCCGGCCGACGTCGCTCGTCGCGTCGAAGGCATCGATTTCGACCTGGAACTGGCTCTTCAACCGTCCCCACGACGGCGGCCCGGCGTAGCCGAGGGCTCGAACGTCGCGATCGGAGATCATGTGATAGAACCGCATCGCGGGATCCCGCCGGTTGGTCACGAGCGTCAGGTGCTCAAGCTGCTTGAGGGCTCGGCCGTGTTGGCCCGTCGGGAGGAGCCAGTCGGCATCCAAAGCCGCGGCCAGCAGGATGGCGTGCGCCCGGCGGCGATCGGGCTGCAGATTGGCAACGGTTCGCCCCTCGAGCGCGCCCCCCCCCAGCAGGTGGAGCGTGCCGGTCGCCACCCGGGCGCCGTAGCTGTATCCCACCAGGGCGATCGCCGCGTCGGGGGGGAGCCGGTTGAGCGTCCACGCCAACTGCCACGCGACCGCGCCTGTCCGAGCCGCTTTCACGGTGTAGTCCTTCACGACTCCGCGAATCTGCTCGGCGGGCCACGACCAGATCACGAATCGCACCGGCGTGTCGCTCGGCAGACGGGGCGCCAGCGAACGATAGATCTTCAGCCCGTGCCCGAAGGCCTCGCCAGCTTCGACCCGGTTACCGTGGATGTAGACGATCGTCGGCAACTCGGACGCGGCCGGCAGGGCCGTGGCCAGATCGGTGCGTTGCCAAGTCCGGGCCCCTCCGGACAATTCGGCCGCGTACCGTCGGCAGTCGAGCCCCGCAGACATGGCCGCGGCGTCGCAGCGAGTTCCCAAGGGGCGCGTGCTTGCCAGAACGATCTCGTCCCGCGGCCGGGGGTCGGCGGGAGACTGGGACGAGAGTTCGGTCGCAGCGGCGCAACGGCCGCACGACGCGACGCCGCAGCACAGCGCCGCGAGCGCAATGCGAATCACAACTCCGGTGCGAGGGGGACGCCGAACTTCCTGCATGGCTGAGCGAAGCGTCGTGAACGGGGCGAGGGGCATCGTGCCTGACGCATCATCCTCGCGGGCGAGCATGCCGCTCGCGCGGGACGTGCAAACGCTGCGGGTCGTAGGGGCGACCGCATCGCGGCGGCCTTAGGCAAATGTAGCACCTAAACTGCGCGCGTGCGGAACGGCGTGGCAAGAAAAAAACTTCGTGTTGAAAATTTGCCACACGCTCGCCGTGATGTAGAGTTTTTCACACCCGCCGTCTTGCCCTCCCCGCCTGCAAGACACGCTACCCTCCCCCTGCGCCCTGGATTGGGGCGCCCTCTGCGGAGTATCGGATCATGAGGAAGTTATTGGTTCTTGTCGCGGCCGCCGCGCTGGTCACGTCCAGCAGCGGCTGTTGCGGCTGCTTCGGCAAAGTGCGCAGTTGGTTCCAGAAGGGCTCGCCCTGCGGCACCCGCGTGGCGCCCGCCGTGCTCGGCGCGCCCATGACGATGGCTGCGCCGGCCCCGATGATGGTCGGCGCCCCCATGCAGTACATGCAATCTCCCATGTGCGTCCCGTGCGATCCGTGCGCCGACCCGTGCGCCGATCCGTGCGGCGGCTACTCGACCGGCTACATGGGAGGGATGAGCGGCTGCTCGAATTGCGAGTCGGGCTCGTCCGGAATGATCTACGAAGGGGAGTCGTACATCCCCTCGTCCCCCTCGCCGGCGATGCTGTCCCCCGCCGCGCCGGGCGGTCGCTACACCGACCCCAGCCCGCAGTAACCAGCGGCGATCGTCCCCCCGTGAAACGACAAGTCGCCCGTTCGCGCAACGACAGCCGCGCGAGCGGGCGATTGCGTTTTCGTGAGTCCTGAGACGTGCGTCTTGAGGGGCGGAGTCGAGGCCGTTCCACTCACGACGCCGAACTCACGACTGACAACTTTCACGCCGATCGACTTCCTCGATCGCGTCGACCGCCAGCGAGATGAGGTATTCCAGCGGGCAAGGGCATTGGCTGGTGACGCTGTTCGGGCAGCCCACGCAGATGTTCTCGTGGAACCCCTCGATGTACGGATCGATTCGCGCCGAGCGGGCCGCGTGAACGATCTCCACCAGTTTCTCCAAGTGAAGTTCGATGCCGCATCGCTTCCCGAGCGGTTCGCACGGCGGGCCGTGGGGAGGTCGCTCCGGGCAGCGGGCACAGACTTGCACGCGAAGCGCGTCGCGATAAACGTCGAGCGAGATTGCAGGCGCCATGGCTTGGCCTCCGTCTGACGGGCGCGCCGGCGCAGAAACGGGCGTCGGACTGGCAATCGCCCCGTTCACTCAGTTGCGGTGCAAGTGGCGCGCCGTACTGCGCGCCGCAAGCAGGCGCCGCTTCGCACGACATAAAACGGCTCTGCGCGTCTCGAACTCGCGGCCGGCGACACCGACCATGGCGTGAAAAAGCCCCGCACAGCCGTGCGGCGCGTGGCACGCGCCGCACACTCTGCCGCCGAACGAGCGGAGCCGCCCCCCCGTCAGCCGGGGGACCAAGCTTACGGAAGCTTAAGCCTCGTCGTCCCCCGCAGCGCCGATGCGCTCCTTGCCGACCCACTTGCGGAGCGCCTCGGGCACGAGGATCGAACCGTCGGCCTGTTGGCAGTTCTCCAGAATTGCGATCAGCGCTCGGCTCACCGCGATCGCCGTGCCGTTGAGGGTGTGGACGAAGTTGGTCCCCTTCTCCCCCTTGGTCTTATAGCGGATGTTGAGCCGTCGAGCTTGGTAGTCGGTGCAGTTGCTGGTGCTAGTGACTTCGCCGAACTCGCCTCCCTCGCCGCGGCCGGGCATCCAGGCCTCGAGGTCGAACTTGCGGTACGCCGGACCGCCGAGATCGCCAGTCGCGATGTCGATGACCCGATAAGCAAGCCCCAGGCCGTCGAAGATCCGGCACTCCAGGTCGCAGAGTCGCTGGTGGATCTCGTCGCTTTGCTCGGGGAGCGTGAACGCGAACATCTCGACCTTGGTGAACTGATGGACCCGGTACAGCCCGCGCGACGCTCGGCCGGCGGCCCCCGCCTCGGTCCGAAAGCAGTGGCTGATGCCGCAAAGCAGAATCGGAAGCTTCTCGGCTTCGATCACCTCCCCCGCATAGAGTCCGCCGAGCGTGATCTCGGCGGTCGCGACGAGGTTCAGGTCGAAGTTCTCGATGCTGTAGATTTGCGTCTCGGGACCGCGCGGGATGAAGCCGACCCCCGAGACGACCTCGCCGCGAGCCAGATCGGGGGTGATCACCGGGGTGAAGCCCTCCTTGACCAGCAGTTCCATGGCGTATTGCTGCAGGGCCAGCTCCAACAGGGCCCCTTCGTTCCGCAGGAAGTAGAATCCGTGCCCGGCCACGCGGGCGCCCCCCTCGAAGTCGCACAGGTCGTGCTGCTCGCACAACTCGACATGGTCGAGCACCGGGAACGCGAATCGCTTCGGGGCGTGCGGGCCGCGGCGCACTTCGCGACTGGCGTCCTCGCCCCCCACCGGCGAGTCGGGATGCGTCAGGTTCGGCAGGCTGCGGTAGATCGCTCCCGCTTCGGCCGCGATGCGGTCGTGCTCGGCCTGCTTGGCCTCCTTTTCCTCGCGCAGCCGACGGCCTTCCTCTTTGCGCGACTCGCGCTCGGCGTCGTCCTTGGCTTGGCCGATCGACTTGCTGACGACGTTCGCCTGCCGGGCGATCTCTTCAATCTCCTGCTGCAGTTCCCGGCACTGGGTTTCCAGCCTTACGTATCGCGCAAGGTCCGCCTTTACGCCGCGGCGATCGCAGTTGATCTGGACGGCGTCGGCATGGTCGAGGATGTAGCGTTTGTCGAGCATAGTGTCCGAACTAGGGACTAGGGCGAGGTGATTAGCGACGATCGGAGACGACGGAAACTTGCCGCAGCACACGTCGACGCGGGCGGAAGCCGCCTTGCGGTCGACAGCACGCTCGAGAGCTGTAGCCGTGGCTGCAGATTATTCCCATACGTCAGTCGTCCCTACAAACATGATTGCAATCCGGACGCGATCGCCGTAAAGCTCCGCGTCCTCTGCGGTGAATTAGGAAATCCTTGTTTGATTACCGGCAAATTGCCGCCAGCTCCCGCCATAGGGCGGCGCTCGAGGCGATGCCGCGATGATAATCGGCGAGCGAAAACTTTTCGTTGGGGCTGTGCGGGTTGTCGTCGTTCTGCCCCCAGCCCAGCAGCAGCACGTCGGCGTCGAGCGCCTGGGCGAACGTCCCTACGATCGGGATCGAGCCCCCTTCGCGGATCAACACGGGCCGGCGGCCAAAGCCCGTTTCAATCGCCCGCGCCGCCGCCTGCAGGTAGGGACTGTCCAGCGGCATGACGATCCCCGGGGCGCCGTGGTGTTCGACCAGTTCCATGCGAATCCCCGCGGGGAGCGACTCGGCCAGCCGCGCCCGCAAGCCGGCGGCGATCTTGTGCGGGTCCTGGGCGGGGACCAGCCGGAAGCTCAGCTTCGCACTCGCCCGCGCGGGGAGGACCGTCTTGGCGCCTTCCCCCTGGTAGCCGCTCGTGAGTCCGTTGACGTCGAACGTCGGCCGGGACCAGCGGCGCTCAAGCGTCGTGTACCCCGCCTCGCCGGCGAGCGCATCGACTCCCAATTGGGCGGCGAACCCCGTCTCGTCGAAGGGGAGCGCGGCAAACTCCGCCCGCTCCGCCGGAGTCAGCTCGACCACGTCGTCGTAGAACCCCGGCACTTGGATCCGTCCCTCCGCGTCGATGAGCCCGGCCAGCAATTGCGACAGGGCGATCGCCGGGTTGGCCACAGCGCCGCCGAATACCCCCGAGTGCAAATCTTGCTGCGGGCCGAACAACCGCAGTTCGAAGTACGCGATCCCCCGCAGCCCGTAGGTGATCGCCGGCACGTCGGGGGCGAACTGACTTGTGTCGCTCACGACCACGCAGTCGCACGCGAGTCGCTCGGCATTCGCGTGCAGGAACTGCTCCAGGTGTTCGCTCCCGACCTCTTCCTCGCCCTCGATGAGCAGCTTGACCTGCAGCGGCAGCTTGCCGGCGACGGCCAGCCACGCTTCGACGCTTTTCACATGGGTCAGCATCTGCCCTTTGTCGTCGGTGGCCCCGCGGGCGAAGACCTTGCCGGCGCGGACCGTCGGCTCGAAAGCTGGGGTGATCCACTCGTCGAGCGGGTCGGGGGGCTGCACGTCGTAATGGCCATAGACCAAGGCCACCGGCGCTCCAGGTACGGGAGGCGTCTCGGCGTAGACGACCGGATGCCCGGGGGTCGAGATCACCTCGGCCGCCAATCCAAAACCGCGCAGGTGTCCGGCGACCCATTCGGCGGCGCGGCGCACGTCGCCGGCGAACGCCGGGTCGGCGCTGACGCTGGGGATGCGGAGCAACTCGAACAGATCCTGCTCGAAACGCTCGCGATGCTTCTCGATGTATGCCAGGACGTCGTTCACCGCCAGCGACTCGCATGTTGCCTGAGGAATCTCGCCCATCCGTCGGCGACAACCGCCCGGTTGCCTCCGGCGGCGTCCCCTCGCGGCTTGCGGTCCTGCCGCTAGCCCCCGGGAATCGGCCCAATATAATGCCACTCAAGGAGTTAAGCTACAGCCGCTCGAACTCGCTCCTTGGCCGGCACGAACTGTGAGAACCCGTTCCATGTCCAGCGACTCTCCGACCCCCGACGACGGCCTCGGCGTCATGGTCGCCGTCCCGGAAACTCGCACCGAGACCAAGAAAAAACGCAAACGCCAGCCGCGCTACCACGTGATTTTATGGGACAGCGACGACCACACGTACCAGTACGTTGAGAAGATGCTGTGCGATCTCTTCGGCCACGAGGAGATGAAATGCCATGAACTGGCCGTCGAGGTCGACAAACAAGGCCGGGCGATTGTCCTCACCACCACCATGGAACACGCCGAACTGAAACGCGACCAGATCCATGCCTACGGCAAAGACGATGCCATCACGGCCTGCAAGGGCTCGATGCACAGCACGATCGAGCCGGAGTAAATCCGGCGAGTTCAGCAGCGACGTCACTGCCCCTTCGCAACCAAGTCCGCTCTCAGTATGAAGCTCAAGACCGTCACGCTTGGCTGCAAAGTCAACCAATATGAAACCGAGTACCTTCGCGAGGGGCTGCTGGGGATCGGCTATCGCGATGCGCAGGAGGCCGAGGCGGCCGATTTGTGCGTCGTGAATACTTGCACCGTGACGGCAGAAGGGGACTCGAAGAGTCGCCAAGTCGTCCGGCGACTCGCGCGGGAAAACCCCGCGGCGAAGATTGTGGTCATGGGTTGCTATGCCACCCGGGCCCCCGAGGAGGTCGCCGCGCTGCCGAACGTGACCGAGGTCCTCACCGACAAGCGAGAACTGCCCGACTTGTTGGGCCGGTTCGGGGTGACCGACGTGCCGACCGGGATCAGCGGGTTCGGCCGCCGGCATCGGGCGTATGTGAAGGTCCAGGACGGCTGCATGCTGCGCTGCAGTTTTTGCATCATCCCCAGCGTGCGGCCTCATCTGGCCAGTCGGCCGTTGCCGCACGTGCTGGACGAGATTCGCCGGCTCGTCGACGGGGGCTATCGCGAGGTCGTCCTCACCGGCATCCACTTGGGCCACTACGGCGTCGAGCGGAACCGCGACGCCCCGAAAGAGCAGTGGACCCGGCTCTCGCACCTTGTCCGGGCGATCGCCGCGATCCCCGGCGACTTTCGCGTGCGGCTCTCGAGCATCGAGGCGACCGAGGTGACGCGCGAACTCGTGGAGGCGATGGCCGAGAGCCCCGACAAGGTCTGCCCGCATCTGCATATCTCGATGCAGTCGGGGAGCGACGGCGTGCTACGCCGCATGCGACGTCGGTGGGGGGCGCAGCGATTCGTCGATCGCTGCCATTACGTCCGCGAACAGCTTGATCGCCCCGCGATCACGACCGACGTGATCGTCGGTTTTCCCGGCGAGACCGACGCCGAGTTCGCCGAGACGGTCGACGTCTGCCGCCAGGTCGGGTTCTCGAAGATTCACGTCTTTCCGTTCAGCGCGCGTCGCGGCGCCCCTGCTGCGGACATGCCGGGGCAACTCCCCAAAGGAGTCAAGCAAGAGCGCGGTCGCGAGTTGGCCGCGGTGGAGTCGCAACTCCGCGACGAGTACTACGCCTCGCTCCGCGGGATGCCTCTTCGGGTCCTCGTCGAAGGCGAAGCCGAGCCTGGCTCCGCCCAGCGAGCCGGGGCGTCCCCGCCCCCGGCAGGCCTGTCGTCCCCCCGCCTCGCCGGAACCAGTTGCCGCTACGCCACCGTGAACCTCCCGGGCGATCTGTCTCAAGTCGGCGAGTTCGTCGACGTCGTCGCCGGCGAGGCGTCGGAGGGCGTCATCGAGGCTCAAGAAGCGACTGACGAAGCGCTCGCCTGCTAACCGGAGATCACGCCTGCCGCGGATTCGCACAACTCGCGAGCCCGCTCGAGCGTCGGCGCTTCGGCGACGGCGCGGACGATCGGTTCGGTGTTGCTTGCGCGCACCAGCAGCCACGCCCCGTCGGGCCAATCGAGCCGCAGTCCGTCGAGCCGACTGGGGATCGCGTCGCTGAACCGAGCGGCCAGCTTGTCGAGCGCCCCCTCGACCGCACCCTGCGGCACGGCGATCGCGGATTTGTGGATCGCGTACTGCGGCAATTCCGCGGCCAGTGCGGAGAGCGGGGCCCCGCGGGCCGCCATCGCGTCGAGCGCCAGGGCCATCCCGACGAAGCTGTCGCGAACCAACCCGACCCGCGGATCGATGACCCCGCCGTTCCCCTCGCCTCCCAGGACGGCCCCCTCGGCGAGCATTGCATCGACGACGTTCGCCTCGCCCACCTTCGACCGGAAGAACGGCACGCCGTATCGCCGGGCCAAGTCCTCGGTCATGCGGCTGGTCGAACAGTTCGTCACGACGGGTCCGCGGCGGCCCGAGCGCAGGACGTGATCGGCGACCAGGGCGAGCGTGCACTCCTCTCCCAAGTACCGGCCGCGCTCGTCGATGATCGCCAACCGATCGGCGTCGGGATCCTGGCAAAACCCCGCGTCGGCGCCCGCCTCGACGATCCTCTGCAGCACTGCTTGCAGGTTCGCCTCGGTCGGCTCGGGGGGGTGCGCGAACAGCCCGTCGGGCGAGTCTCCCAGCACGATCGTATTGCAGCCGAGATGGCTCAGCAGGGCCCGGCCGAGCAAGCTCCCCGAGCCGTGATTGGCGTCGAGCACGACCCGAAACCGTCGCGAGCGAATCCGCGCGACGTCGCAAGCGGCGGCGATCAGTTCCAAATGCTGCGCGATCACGGCGTATCCGTCGACGCGCTCGGATTTCGAAGCTGGCGGTCCCGGAATCGACCGTCCCGTCGACTGAGCGGCGTCTTGCTCGTAACGCCGCAAGACCCGCATTCCGAACTCCGCGGGGACGACGCGGCCCGTGCGAGCGAACAGCTTCAGCCCGTTGTACTCGGCCGGGTTGTGACTGGCGGAGACCTGAACGCCGCCGGCGGCGCCGGTTTGCCGCACGAGCACGCCGGTGGTGGGAGTCGCGGCGACGCCGCCGTCGAGGCAAGTCGTCCCCCGGCGGTCGAGGTGCGCGAAGATCGCCTCGGCCAAGGGGGGCCCGTTCGCCCGACCGTCGCGGGTCAACACGATCGGCCCGTCGGCGCCGGCGCTTTGCAGTTCGTCGACCAGGGCGTCGACGTACCGGAGCGCCACGTCGACCGTGAGCGACTCGCCCACGATGCCGCGCAGTCCCGAGACGCTGATGATGAGCGGCGCCGTCATGGAGTGCTGGTGCTTGGGACGCGTTCTGGGATCAGGCCAAGTTGCGATACGAGCCGATGCGCCGCACGACGGCCCGGGTGACCGGTTATAATCGACCCATGGCCGACGACCAACAGGCATCGCGTCGTGAATTCCTCCGCGGGCGGTTCGCACTGCGCGCCCTCTGGCAGCGCACGCATCAGATCGCCGACGATGCCGCCAAGTCGCTCGACGCGATCCGCTCCGCCCGCGGTGCTGCGGCGGAGTCCGGGCCGCTGACGTCGGTCTCGCGCCGGGCGATGGCGACCGAGTTCGTCGTCGAGGTCCGCGCGGCGGCCGGCGGCGCCGCGACCGAAGCTGCGCTCGCTGCGCTCGATACCGTCGCTCGCGTCGAGGACCAACTGACCGTCTACCGCGAGTGGAGCGAAACGATCGACGTCAACCAGAACGCGGCCCTCCGGCCGGTCCCGGTCGAGTCGCGACTGTTTCGCCTGCTGCGTCTTTGTCAGTGGCTCCACCACGCGACCGGGGGGGCGTTCGACCCGACCAGCGGTCCGCTGTCCCGTACGTGGGGTTTTTTTGCCCGCGACGGACGTTTTCCCAACGAAGCCGAGCGGATCGCCGCCCTGGATCGGGTCGGATTTGGCCGCGTGCTGCTCGACGAGGCCGCCGAGACTGTTCAGTTCGCCGAGCCGGGGGTCGAACTCAACTTCAACTCGATCGGCAAGGGATACGCGCTCGATCTCGCGGCGGCCATTTTGCTCGAACGGGGCGTCGACGATTTCCTGATTCACGGCGGGCGCAGCAGCGTCGTGGCGTGCGGGTCGCCTGAGGGGGACGCGGCCGCGGGGTGGGCGATCGGCGTCCCGCACCCGCTTCGCCCCGGCGAAAACGTCGGCCAACTGCGGGTCGTCGGTCGGGGGCTGGGGACCGCGGGTTCGGCGACGCAGCACTTCGAGTACGAGGGACGCCGCTACGGTCACGTGCTCGATCCCCGCACCGGCTGGCCGGCCGAGGGGGTTCACACGGCGACGGTCGTCGCGCCCACCGGCGCCGAGGCCGACGCGCTCGCCACCGCGTTCTACGTGCTGGGGCCCGGGGGCGCCGCGGAGTACTGTGCAGCGCACGACGACGTCGCCGCGGTGCTCGTTTGCCCCGGCGCTGGGGAGGACGAGTACGACGTGCATGCATTCAATCTCAGTCCGACGGACTGGACGAGAACTGACGGTTGAATGCCAGACGCCGGCAAAATGCGGGTGTCGTCGGCGCTTGGTCCGATAGTACAATAGCGGGCCCAGCAGACTGGTTCCGCCGACCTGGGCTTTGTCAAAGCGCTAGGCACGTCCCTCCTTGCCGCGACTTCCGAGAGCGAATCGGTGTTCGGGTCCCTGCTCAACCCCAGCAGCTACTTCGGCCTGTTCCTGGGGCTGGTCGCCACCGGGTGCTGTCTGCCGATCCCCGAGGAAGCGTTCTTGATCCTCGCCGGCGTGCTGAGCAGCCAGGAGAAGCTCGACCCTTGGTACGCCTTCGGGGCGTGTCTGGCCGGGGCGCTGGTGGGGGACGCGATCATGTACCAGATTGGCGCCCGGTTCGGTCACGGGCTCGCTATGCGGCATCCCAAGTTCGCCAAGCTGGTCGGCGCCGATCGCGAGCAGTACTTCGAGCAAGCGGTCGAGCGCCACGGGTTCAAAGTGCTGCTGTTGGCGCGGTTCATGGTCGGGGTCCGCGGGCCGGTTTATCTGGCCGCCGGGATGATCCGGATGCCGTTTCGCCGCTTCCTGGTGCTCGACGCGATCTGCGCAACCTTGGTCGTTGCCGTGTTCTTCGGCTTGGCGTACTTCTACGGCGAGGAGATCGCGGCCATCCTCCGCGACGCCGAGAAAACGATCACGCTGGCCGTGCTGTTGGGAGGTCTCGCCGCGGCGCTTTACTTCCTGCGGCGGCAACGGCGGCGGTTGGTCGAACGGCTCATGGATTCGGAGGCCGAGCCGCTGGCCGCGACAGAGCAGCCCCCGGCCGACGCGCCGCAGCGCGAGGCGTCGTGAGCGCGCGGACCGTCGTCATGGCTCCGAGCTCCGACGCAATGCGGGGGGCTATGACGCAAGGCAGGATCGCCCCAGCCTTCGCCTCGCACTAGAACCCGCGGCCGCCGCGGCCCCCTCCCTCGGGACCTCCGCGTCCGCCGCCTCCGCCGCCCCCCCCGTCGCGCGCTGCACGGCGCGCTTGCTCGGCGGCTTCGGAGATGTAGTTGTACTCGCGAACGACCTCGAAGTCGTCCAGCTCGTCCTTCACTGTCAGCCGCCCTCCCGAGTCCATCAGCAGCGTGCGGACCGGGCCGTTCAGATCGCGGCTCCCCGCGAGCCGCCCCCCCCCGCGGACGTCGAGCAGCGTCACCCCGGTGCGGAAATCGAACTTGGGTTCATCGGGCGTGGTCTCGGTGCTGAAGGTGTTCGACCAGATCACCTTGGCGAAGTCGTACAGATTGATCACGCTGCCCCGGGTGAAGTCGACTTTGATTGCCGCCTCGGCCGCGTGAATCGCGTCGAGCGTCTTGACGATCAGCGTCGCTTCGGGCTCGGAGGCGATGTTGTTGGGATTGGCCGGACTGCCGCCGGCGATGAAAATCAGCCCCGGCGGCGGGACGACCGCGGTTGCGCTCGGCTCGCTCCATTCGGTGTACCGAATGCCGCGCGGTTTCGGCCCCTCGCTCTTGAGCCGGGCCGAGACCTCCTTGGCCAGGTACTTTGGCGGCATGTACGCATTGGGATCGGTCAGGACCAGTCGAATGCGATACTTGTACCGCCCGCCCGGGACGACGGTCGTGTCGAAGAAGCGGAACAGCAGGTTCTTCGTCTTGTAGTCCCAGACGTAGGGCGGAAGCTGGATGAGCCCGGTGTCGCTCATGCCGTAGCCGCCCCCCATGCCCATCATGGAACCGAATTCGCCGCGACCGCCGCCACGGCCGCCGAACTCTCCTCCCCCGTAGTCGCCGAAGCGACTGCCGCGTCCCATGCCCATCGGCCCTTCCATCCGTCCGCCGCCGCGGCCGAACTCGCCACCGTAGGGCGACCCGGTTCGTCCGCCCATCGGGCCTTCCATTTGGCGACGCATCATCTCACGGGGATCAGGCCGCGAGAACGGATCCGCGGGATCGTCTGGCTCGGCCGATTCTTCCCCGCTCGGGGGAGTTTCGCCAGGAAGTCCTTCTCCCATGAAGCCTTGCTCGGCCATGAGCTCCTCGGGCGTCGGGATCGGCATGCTGGAATGCGTGACCTCATCGCCCCATTGACGCAGCATCATCGGCGGCAGCGGAAACGTCAGCAGCGGGTGAACGTATTTCTGATTGACGACCTCGGGGGTCTGCACCGGCCATGCGCTGATCTGATCGATGAGGGACTTGTCGCGATAACTCCCCAGCAGTTTCCACGGGCCTAGCCCGTCGGGGGTCGCCTCGGCGCGCTCGACCTGATATCCGTAATACTCGGGGAAATCCGATTGACTGTATCCGCGGGCGTTTTCCAAGACCGACTTGTACGCCTCGAACTGAGCCTTCAGCGGCACGACCCCGTTGACGACGACCCAGGATCGGCTCTTGATGATCTCGATTCCTCCGCCTTGCGTCATGGCGCCCGTGTTGGGGCGGACGATCGCGGCGCCGCTCTTGGTGAATTCGCTTTGGCCGTAGCCGCCGCCCGGGCCGAATCGCTCTCCTTCGCCGGGACCGCGACGCCGACCGCCGCGATCTGCTTCGCGATCCATCCGCTCGCGCTCCGCCTCGGCTTCCGCCGCGTCGCGGCGCGCCTGGGCGAGGGCCTCGAGCCGCATCCTGCGCAGTTCGTCCGGGTCCCCTTCGGCCCACAGGCCCGATCCGCCTGACGCTTCCAGATCCTTCAGCGCCAAGAGCACCGGATCCTGTCGCAGGCTCACCGGCGGCGTGATCGGGAGATTGAACGGATCAATTTGCGGGAACTGCTCCGGATCGATCGGCTTGCCGATGGCGTCGTTGTCGCTCGCGGGAGGGGGGACGACCTTCTCGGTCGGCGGAAATTGCTCCCACGACATCTGAGCGATGTGGTTGTCGGCGCTCCGTGCGAGCTGTTCCAGCGCGGTCGGCCGCTGCGTGTCCTTGAGCGTGTCGCGTCCCAGGGAGGAGTAGAACAACATGCCGGCAAGACCCAACAGCAGCACGATTCCCAGCTTCTCGCCGTGGGCGAGGAGGAATCGAACCAGTCCGTTGGCGCTTTTGAGTTTGGCCTTCATGTCCGAGTCTCCGGTGAGTGCGACGGAGGAGGATGGAGATGTCTGGGGATTCGTCGTCGGCGACGAGCGCTCGGTTCGGTCGGGGCGTTACGGATTGACTGCGACGTCGCTGGGGGCGGCTTCGGCTTCGTCGGCGCCGTCTTCGCCGGGGAGCAGCAGGATCGAGTCGCTTGGTTCGCTGTAGATGTACACGACCCCCTGGATGACGATCGTTTCGATGCCGGGGCTTTTGAGCGAAGTCAGGTCGACGGTCGCCCCGGCGCCGTATCCGCCGCCGCCGAACTCGCCGCCCATGCGCGAGCCGCCGTAACCTCCCATGCCGCCGCCGAACTCGCCGCCCATCCGGCCGCCGCCGAATCCGCCGCGCCCCGAACCGGCTCCGGCGCCGGCGCTGAGCGCCGCCTCGAAGCCGACGCCGCTGAGCTCGGGATTGATCCGCACCTGGGACACCTCGACCGGCAGCGGGGCGTTGGCGAACTCAATGAGCAAAGTCGGCAGCCAGCGCTGGTCCATGAGCAGCGTCATGTGAACCGGCAGACGGCGGAACTGTTGGCCCTCGGCGCCTGCCGGGTCGGTCACCGGTTGGCCCGCCGCGTCGACGTACCGGCTGGCGAGCAGTGCGGTCGCCGCGGCGGCGGGGTCCTCGCCCCCGTCGAGCGATCGTTCTGTTCCGTAGCCGTCAAATTCGCGCGACATGCCGCCGTCTGGCCCGCCCATGGGATATTCGCCGCCTAGACTCCCGTCGGCCGCGCCGGCCGGCAGCAAGACGTTGCCGGTCGCCCGGCCCGCTTCGGCCGCTTCGCGACCGACGTCCAAGGTGACGATGGCGCGGATCGCCGTGTTGTCGGGTCGCGTCGACCCTTTGGCGTCGTTGGTCGCGGCGATGGCCCGCAGCAGGGTTTGGTAGACCCACAGGTCCTCCTGCGTCACCCAGATCTCCATCGCGCTGGGAATCGCGGGAAAGGTCAGCTTGGCCTGCAATTTCGTCTGGTCGGCCCATTGAACGAGATAATCGTCCTCGTCCTCGGGGAACATCCCCGGCAGGGCGCCCTCGGCCCCGCGGCCTGCATACCCCGCCGCCCCGGGGGCGAACTCGGCCCCCGGCATCCCTGGTTGGATTGCGTTGGGATCGAACAGTTTCTTTGCCTTGACGATCTCCAGGAGCCCGTCGAAGCGGTCCTTGATGTAGTTGAGATACGTTTCACGGTGCTCGCGACGGAGCGCCTCGCCGAACTTCTTCGACTCGATGTAGTTGACGAATTCTTTGCCGAGCACGTCAGGCCACTGGAGGACTTCCTCCCGCTGCCGTTCGTACAACATCGCCCAGACCTTGCGGACGTCGTTGCGAATGATCTTGGTCTGGGCGAGTTCGGCCGCGTTGACCTCGGGGTTGCCGTGGACTTGGGCGCTTTGCAGCGAGTTCATAGCCGAGACTTTGCCGTCGATTTCGCTCTTCTTCTTCGCGAACTCGGCGTCGATCCCCTTCGAGGCCAGCATCCAGCAAATCGCAGCGACGATCGTGCCGATCGAGGTCAGCAGCCAAAATCGCTGCTGCCACATCACGCGAAGGATTTGGCGAAGTTGGTCCATGGCGAATGATCCTTAGTCCCCGCCGCCGCTGCGTCGGCGACGCCGCGCGCTGCGTCGGGCGGAGGGGCGATTCTGCTGTTCGTTACTGCTGCTCAAGGTCCAAGGTCTTCTTCGACGACTCCGGCGGCGTCGGCCGCGGCTTCCGCTTCGGCCGCCGCGTCTTCGGCGGCTTTGCGAGCGATTCGCATTTCGCGGCGCTGGGCGCGGGTCGTCGGTTCCCAACAAAACTGCACGACGAAGTCATAACGTTTCAGCTTGACGATCCGCATCTGCGCCGCCGGATCGGCGGTCGCTGCGCCGTCGAGCCCCGCTCCTTCGACCGGGGGCGCAAACACGGGCGGTCGGCCTCCCATGTCGCCGGTCGTCCCGTCGGCCGTCTTCAGTTCCTCGTCCAGGTCCTTCATCACCGTGACGAGCTCGTTGTTCACGAGCACGAACGGATGATGGATCTTGAGGTCCGCGATCGGCACGCGAACGAGCTTCCCGGTCCATTTCTGGGTCGCTTCGTCGTAGCCGTCGGGGAGCAAGACGGTCCCTTCCTCGAGGGCCTTGATGAGCGTGTTGTTGACGAACCGGGTCGCCTGGTTCGTGCGGTCGTCGTTGTGGTAGTGGAAACCGGTGAGCTGGATGACCCACGCCCCGGGCGCCCCTGCGCCCCCGGCGCCGGAGTCAACCACGGGGGCCGTGTCGAAGGTCGCGTCCGTCCCTCCGGCCCCGGCCGCGTAGGGGTCGACCTCTGTGACGTCGGTCGTCTCGACGGTCGTTTCCTCCGACGCAGCGGTCGCCCGGGCGTCATTGTACTTGCTCTGGATCAACCCCAGGTATTCGCTTTGCAGGTCGTTGAATCGCCGCGCGTCGATCGAGGTGATGTGGAGCTCGTTGCGACTCATGATCGCCTTGGCGATCTCCTCCATCGTGCCCTCTTCCTTGTGGGGCGTCTCGTCCTTCGGCAGGGCCGCGGAGATCGCTTTGATCAGTTCCAGCCAGCGGACTCGTCCCTCGACGTTGCTGGTGAGCCCCGTCTTGATCGTCAGGACCTCGTCGGCTTTGGCCTTGAGCGAAGTCCGTTCGCTCTCCCAGCTGCTGACTTTGGTGCTGACGCTGTCGGCTTGAGAAATGGCGGCCGACATCGCGGGGGTCTGGGTCTCGGCCCAGGCCGAGACGTGCGTGAAGTAGTTGAAGGCGAGCCCGGCGAGGATCGCCGCGGCCCCGGCGACGGCCCACGGCTTCTTGCCCCGAATGAGCCGGCGGCGAACGATCTCCTCGGGGAGCAAGTTGGTGTGGATCTCCGCCTTGTCCATCCCCTGGGCGCACAGGCCGTAGGAAACCGCAAAGCTGAGGATGTTTTCCTTGAACTGGGCCGCGCCGGCGGCGCTCCCCGCGGAGAGCCGCTGGAAGTCGTCGATCGGTTTGACCTCCTGCTCCAGGTTCTGGGCGAGATAGCGCTGCAGCCCGGGGAGCTTCATCGCGTTGCCCAGGGCGATCACTTCGCCGATCTTCGCCTTCTTGTCGAGGCTCATGAAGTACCCGAGCGACCGCTGGATTTCGGCCAGCAGGTCGCTGAACACCGGCCGCATCGCCTGGAACACGGCCTTGGGGTCGTCGGCCTGCATTGCGTTGCGCTTCAGGTGCTCGGCCTTGACGAAGGTGAGCTTGAGCTCCTTGGAAAGGGCCCGCGTGAAGTGGTTCCCGCCGATGGGGATGTTCCGCTGCCAGACGCGGAATCCGTTGGTCACCACGAGATCCGTCGTGTCGGTTCCCAACGAGATGACGACCGTCGAGGTCGGAGGATTTTGCGGGTCGTACGGCTGTTCGTTCAACTCGGCGAGCCGGTCGAAACAGACGTAGTTGTAGACCGCCAGCGGCGTGAGCTGGATGACGTCGACCTCGATCCCCGATTCTTCCAGGGGCGCCAGGGCCCGCGCGACCTGGTCGCGCTTCATCGCGAACAGACCCACCTCGGGTTCCAAGGCGAAGCCGTCTTCCTCGCTCCCGCCGCGCAGTTGTTGGTAGTCCCAGACGACGTCTTCCAGCGAGAAGGGGATCTGCTGCCGAGCTTCGTACTTGACGATATCGGGGATCTTCTTCGCCTCGACCGGCGGCAATTTGATGAACCGCGCCAAGCCGCTTTGTCCGGCCACGGAAACGGCCACCGTGTCGCCGGTCAAATCATTGCGGGAGAGGAACTCCTTGAGGGCGTCGCGGACGAGCTCCGCGGGGTCGGCCTCGGGCTGCGACAGGATCTGGGGGTACTCGATGTAGTCGAAGGACTCCACGACCATTTGGCGCGGGTCCTTCTCGTGCGGTCGGCACTGCAGCGCCTTGAGCGCGCATTGTCCGATGTCGATTCCCCAAACGGCGTTGCCTTTGGCCATCCCAGAATCCTCTGTTCCGTCGGCGGCGCGGCCGAACTCGGCCGGGCGCTGCGCCCGTGGCTGCTGCGTACGCTCCGCGCGACGTGTGTGGAGTGACACGTCGAGACGAGACGAAGCCGAGCGTCCGCGACCGTTCCGGCGGTCGCAGTCGCAGCAGTGCCTTCTCTGCAATTGCAATCTATGCGCGGCAAGTGCGCAAAGTCAAACAACCCACGCATTTCCCGGGTTTGTCGCCGACAAAGCGGCGCGCCCCCGCGGCGGTTGCATGCGGCAGCAGGCTCCGCGGGAGTCGGCCCATCGTCCCCCCACGACATAGGGTCCATTCTAATCTGGTCGAATCGCTTGTATAGCAGACGCTTGGACTTACGACGCGTTGCAGTCGCCCCTCCCGGCCGCCGGCCCCAGCCGCCCGCCCAGGTCCCGCCCGGGTTGCAGATCGCCGCTCCCCGCACAATAACTGGGGCGTTCCCGTCCGTTTTCCGCCTGAGCCGGCTTCAATCCCCCCGAGGCGAGCATGATTGTCACCCTCGACGGCCCCGCCGGTTCGGGCAAGAGCAGCGCCGCTCGCCAACTGGCCCAGCGGCTGGGATTCCGGTTTCTCGACACCGGGGCGATGTACCGGGCGGTCACCCTCGCCGGGCTCCGGGCCGGAATCGACTTGGCCGATGAGTCGGCCCTAGCCCAGATTGCGGCCGCTATGGACCTCGACGTGTCCGAGGACGCCGTCCGGCTCGCGGGGGAGGACGTCAGTCGCGCGATCCGCACCTTCGAGGTGACCACCCTCACCCGACACGCAGCCGACAATCAGGAAGTTCGCCGGTTGCTCGTCGACCGGCAGCGGGCCTGGGCCGCCTCGGGAAACGTCGTCACCGAGGGGCGCGATCAGGCCACCGTCGTCTTCCCCCAAGCCGAGTGCAAGATCTTCCTCACCGCCAGCGAAGAGGAACGAGCTCGTCGCCGGCACGCCGACCTGCTGGCGAACGGCGAGTCAGTCACCTTCGCCGAGGTGCTCGCCCGACAGCGAGCCCGCGACCAGCAGGACTTCGACCGCCCCTACGGCGGGCTGGCCCGGACCCCCGAGTCGATTGAGCTGAACACCGACGGCCTCACCCGGGACGAGGTCGTCGCTGGACTCGAGGCGATCGTTCGCGATATGCAGGCACGGTTAGCCAAAGGGAACTCGCGCGTTGACGCAGGCTGATTGTTGGGTTGGGGACGGCGCAACATCTCTCTTTACCAGCAGGTTGCGTCGATCCCAGTCGAAAAGCCGCGAGCTGACAAATCGCTCGCCCTCGCGGCTCGAATTGCCGTAAATCCTCGCCCAGGCGGGCATTGTGACCGCTGCCAGCGTTTGGTACGCTACGAGGTCCTAGTGCCCGTGAGCGACTGCAGAGTCCGCCGATGTTCGGCGGCCGCGAGCGGCATGCTTCCTCTGGCGCGTGAACGCCGCCGCTCGTGCGTCGGTCGACACGTTTCTGGTCCCCCCATTCATGGTCAACCGTAACCTTATCCGCGAATTTGACGTCTCCGAGGATGATTGGAACGCCGCCATCGGCGAAGTTCCGGACGACGCCAGTTGGCTCGGCAGCCAAGACATCGACGTCAACGAGATCGTCGAAGGCAAGATCATCCGGATCGACGACGAGTACGTCCTGATCGACGTCGGCTACAAGAGCGAGGGGATGATTCCCCTCTCGGAATGGGAAGAGACCGACGAGGACGCCGCCTCGCCTCCCCCGCAGGTCGGCGACGTCATCCGGGTGCTGGTCGAAGACGTCGAGGACGCCCTGGGGCGCGTCGACGAACGCGGCATGATCGTTCTCAGCAAGCGCAAGGCTGAGAAGATCGAAAAGTGGATGAAGGTCATGGAGAGCGTCCACGAAGGGGACGTCGTCTCCGGCGAAGTGACGCGCAAGATCAAGGGCGGGCTGTTGGTCGACATCGGGGTCAACGTCTTCCTCCCGGCGAGCCAGGTCGACATCCGCCGGCCCCACGACATTGGCGAATACATCGGCAAGACGATCGAGTGCATGGTCCTCAAGATCGACGAGGCCCGGCGGAACATCGTCGTCAGCCGCCGCAGCCTCATCGAAGCCCAGCGGGCCGAGAAGAAGACCAAGCTTCTCAAGGAGCTCGAAATCGGCCAGCTTCGCAAAGGCGTCGTGAAGAACCTCGCCGACTTCGGCGCCTTCGTCGACCTCGGCGGCATCGACGGTTTGCTCCACATCACCGACATGAGCTGGGGCCGGATCAGCCATCCTTCGGAGATGGTCAAGATCGAGGACGAACTCGAGGTGGTCATCCTTCACATCGACTACGAGAAGGAAAAGATCGCCCTGGGCCTCAAGCAAAAGTCGCCCAGTCCGTGGGAGAACGTCGCCACGAAGTACCCCGTCAACTCGCAGATCAAGGGGACCGTGGTCAACGTCATGAGCTACGGCGCCTTCGTCAAGCTCGAGGACGGCATCGAGGGCCTCGTGCACATCAGCGAGATGTCCTGGACCAAGCGGATCAGCCACCCCTCGGAACTGGTCAACATCGACGACGAGATCGAGGTCGTCGTCCTGCGGATCGACGAGCAGAAGCAGGAAATCTCGCTCGGCATGAAGCAAACGCAGTCGAACCCCTGGGAGAAGGTCGCCGAGCGGTACCCGGTCGGCAGCCTCGTGAAGGGCAAAGTTCGCAACCTGACCAATTACGGCGCCTTTATCGAAATCGAAGAAGGGATCGACGGCCTGCTGCACGTCAGCGACGTCTCCTGGACCCGAAAAATCGGCCATCCCAGCGAAGTGGTCGAGAAGGGCCAAGAGATCGAGTGCCAGGTCCTGTCGGTCGACCAGGAACGTCGGCGGATCGCCCTGGGCCTCAAGCAGATGGAAGAGGACCCCTGGCACAACGACATCCCCAACCGCTACCAGCAGGGTCAGTTGGTCAAGGGGAAGGTCACCAAGATCACCAACTTCGGCGTCTTCGTCGGGTTGGAAGACGGCTTGGAAGGCCTGCTTCACATCAGCGAGTTGGCCGATCACAAAGTTGAAAACCCGCAAGACGTGGTCAACGTCGGCGACGAGCTCGAAGTGAAGATTCTGCGGGTCGACACCGACGAGCGGAAGATTGGCCTGTCGCGCAAGCGGGTCGAATGGGCTGCGGAGGACGAAGCGGCGGCCGAGGCGGCCGCTTCGGCCGGCGGCACCTCTCCGGCCGAGCTCAAGGGGGGCATTGGCGGCGGGTCCGGCCCGCTGTTCAAGGTCGCCTCCGAGACCGCGGACGAGTCCGAAGATTCAGAGTAAAGTCGCCCCGGGACGGGGACGACGGAACGACGCAACGCCAGGCCCCGCGGGTCACAACCCGCGGGGCCTTTCTTTTTGTTACGGCCGGAACGTCGCGCGCATTCGCGCCATGGGTGCGCCCCCGGGCGATTCTCCAGCGACCTTGCCGCCGGCGACGATAGCACCATCACGGACGACGGTTCAGCCGGGGCGCTTGCGTTCTTGCCCCATGGCGCCAGTCGTCGTCCGTAGGAATGAATCCAAACTTGCAGCCAGCGTCTATCGCACGGCAGGGAAGCTACTGCGCTTGAGGTGCGCCGTCAGGGCGCGCTCGGGCGCTCGATCGACCGCGGCGACCGCGCTCCCCTCCCGTACTCCCCCGACGGACCCGCGACGATGGCCGCTTCTACGAAACGTCGACGCACGAGCTCCGCGGTCCAGACGCCGCTGGAAACCTATCTGCGCGAAATCAACGAGACGGCCCTGTTGACCGCGGCTGACGAACGCGAGTTGGCCGTGCGTATCGGTCAGGGGGACTTGGCCGCCCGCGACCGAATGGTCCGGGCCAACCTGCGGTTGGTCGTCAACATCGCCCGCGGGTACTCGGGCAAGGGGCTTGCGCTGCAGGATCTCATCGAGGAAGGGAACCTGGGCCTGCTGCGGGCGGTCGAAGGGTTCGACCCCGCCATGGGGACTCGCTTCAGCACCTACGCCAGCTACTGGATCAAGCAGTCGATCAAGCGAGCCCTGATCAACACGGGCAAGACGATTCGGATCCCGGCGTACATGGTCGAGTTGCTGTCGAAGTGGCGCCGCGCCAACGCCCGGCTGACCGAGGAACTGGATCGCACGCCGACCCCCGAGGAAATCGCCCGGGTGCTGGGCCTCCCCAAGAAGAAACTGCCGATCATCAAGAAGGCGATCAAGATCTACAACGCCACCCCCCAAACCGACCAGGCCGAGGCGGGCTGGACCTTGGGGGACATGGTCATGGACGAGCGGCAGCAAAGTCCCGACGAGCAGCTCTTGGAAAACGACGCCCTACGGCACGTTCTTGAGATGCTCAAGACCATGGACGGCCGCGAGGCGACGGTGCTCAAGATGCGGTTCGGGCTCGAAGGGTACGAGCCGAAGACGCTCAAAGAGATCGGCGAGCAGCTCGGCCTCACCCGCGAGCGAGTCCGGCAAATCGAGACCGAGGCCCTGGAAAAGATGGCCGAGTCGATGGACGGTCCGGCGGCGCGGTAGAGCGATTCAAGCCTTGCTTTGCACTCGTCCGGCGCGCCAAAGACCAAGCGTCAGCAACCGCAGGTCCGCCAGGATTGCGACGACTCCTCCGGCCCTCAGCGGCGGATCCCCCGATCCCCCGCTTTTTTGACGAACGCCCGGCGGCCTGCCTAGCATAGACCTAGCAGGCGCCCGTCGGGACCCCAGGGGGGCGACGGGCCTGCCGCGGCGAATTCTTGTTCGCCCGGCCCGAATCGGGGGAAAAGGCAATGCATCGGCGGATTGCGTTCTTAGCGGTTTGCACGCTCGCGACGGCAGGGTCGACGCGCGCAGCGGCTGCCGAGGGAGACTACGTCGCCCCCGTCTACCAGCGGCAACGGGTCGTGTCGGCCTACGCCGCGATGCCGACGGGGGGAGGCTGGGACAATTCTGGACAAGTTCCCTGGCCGGGCGTCGGCTGGGGCTTCGGTTTCGGTCCGCAGATGGTCTTTGGCGGCAGTTGGTACCAGCGGCCGTATCCCTCGCATCTCGATTACGATCGCGTGCGCCGCCAATCCCCGGCGTCCCCCCTGTGCCCCTGCGAAGCCGCAGCGCCATGGCTCGCGCCGGATGTTCCCGCGTCGCAGTAGCTTGCCCCCCGCTTGGATTAGCGTCTTCGGCAAGGTTGCTGCAATCCCCCGATCCGGCCCCCCGGGAGTCGCCCTGCGGCAATCCGTCCGGCTTGAATTGCGGTCCTGGGCAAGGCGCCCACGTATGTTTGTGTGGCTGCCGAGCTTGACTCGTTGCGGCTGATTGCACCACGAACAGTCGACCGCTGGGGTATCGAGCGGCGCTCGCCAGAGCGCCTTGACCGACGTGATGGAAGAATCGGTTCTTGTGACTTTGAATCCGGCCTTGCCGGTGACGCCGTTGGCATACCCGGCGACGCCGCCCGCTGCGCGCCCCGTGCGCCCGCTGTTGCAAGCGCTGGAAAAGCAATTCGCGCAACCGTTCGTGGCGGTCGACGCGATCGCCGGGGACGTCGTTTGTGCGCCGACCGGGGGGTTCACGGTCGACTGCCGAGACCGCCTGGAACTTCTGGCGGAAATTGCGGCGCGAGGTCGCGTCGAGATCGTCGAAGACGAGTCGCCGATTTGCGTCCTTGCCGTGCCGCTCGAGGGGATGATCGACCAGAAGGGGCTGGTCGCCGTCGCCCCCTTTCTCACCCGCGTCGTTCGCCGGGAGTCCGAGATCGAATCGGCGGCCAGCGTGCTGGGCGTCAAGCGGGGGCGAGCGTTTCGATGGGCTCGTTCGCGGGAGCCGTGGAACGTTCGCACGCTCGTCCAATTGGCGGAGACGACCGCCGAGAACCTGCGCCTGAAGCGCCAAGTCCTGCGGCTCTCCAACGGCATGAACGAGGCCCTTGTTCACGCCCGCGACACCTACATCGAACTCGGGCTGCTTCACCGCCTCAGCCGCCGGCTCCACGTGGCCGACAGCGAGGAGGACCTGTGGCGGCACGCCCTGAAGTGGCTTTCGGACGCCGTGCCGGCCCGCATGCTGGCGCTTGTTCCCGTCGCAGGCGAGGGCTCTCCGGGAGTCATCTGCCACGGCGAGCGGATGCTCGACGACTACGCCCTGTCGACCCTCGTCTGCGACGTTCGCCCGCGCACCGGGCGCTTGTCTTTTGCTCTCAATCGGGCTGAAACGACTCACGCGACCTGGCGCCATCCCGCGGTTCGCGAAATGGCC
Source organism: Pirellulales bacterium (assembly GCA_019636345.1). Classification (NCBI taxonomy): domain Bacteria; kingdom Pseudomonadati; phylum Planctomycetota; class Planctomycetia; order Pirellulales; species Pirellulales bacterium. The sequence continues at coordinate 222,382 of JAHBXQ010000002.1, forward strand.
TGCGTCCCCGTCGTCAGCGGCGACGACGTCCGCGCGTGGCTGATCGCGATCAATCACCGCGGCGGCAGCGACTCGCACGAGTTCGGGGCGATAGAGATTCGCCTCCTCGACAGCATCGCCGCGATCCTGTCCATCCACAGCAACAACTCGCGGTTGTTCCGGCGCCAGGGGGATTTGTTCGTCAGTTCGGTTTCGGCGTTGGCCTCCGCGATCGACGCCAAGGACCGCTACACCTCGGGCCATAGCGACCGGGTCGCCCGCCTGAGCGTCTGTCTTGCCGAGCAACTCGGCCTGGGCAAGTCCGAGCTCGACGTGATCTACCTCGGCGGGTTGCTGCATGACATCGGCAAGATCGGCATCGACGATCTCGTGCTCAACAAGCCGGGCGATCTCACCGACGAGGAGTTCCAGCATATCAAGCTGCACCCGACGCTGGGCTACGACATCCTCAAAGGGGTTCGTCCGCTGGAAAAGATCTTGCCGATCGTGCTCCATCATCACGAGGCCTGGAACGGGCGCGGGTACCCTCACGGGCTCAACGGGGAACAGACTCCGCTCTTGGCCCGGATCGTCGCAGTCGCCGATTCGTTCGACGCGATGACCAGCAGTCGCCCGTATCGCGACGGGATGCCTGTGGAAAGGGTCGAGAAGATCTTCAGGGACGAAGCGGGGAGCCAGTGGGACCCCGCGGTGGTGGGAGCCTACTTCGCCCGGCGCGACGACTTTCGCAAGATTGCCGCCGGGGCCCCCGACCAGCCGCGGGGGCGAACCATCGATCCGACGACTTGGATCCAGTAGAATCGCAAGCGTCAAACTGCGCTGCGTCAGGCATAGGCGGCGCGAAGCAAGGCGGCGGTTCAGGACCATGGCTCGGCAAGAACATACGCGCGAGGACTTGTTGCGCGACGCGAAGGCGCTCGTGCCGCGAATTCAGATCACCCTGAGCGACGAACCCGCGGCCGATCCGATCGTCTGCGGGTTCCGCGGCGATGCGGCTAGCGTCTACTTCGGCGAGGATCCCGCGTATCACTTCAATCCCGCCGGTCGCTTGCGGCGAGCGTTCGTCGGGGGCGAATTGCTCAAGGCCGCCGAGGGCGCCTTGGTGGCGATGCGGCGCGAGCGGTCGGCAACCGAGGTCGCCCTGGCAAGTCGCCGCCTCGCCCCCGCCGAAACGGAGGCGTTGCTCGCCGACGCGACCGAACGACTGGGCCGCGTCGCTGCGGCGCTCGCCGCCGGCCGATTCACGATCGAAGGGCAGGAACCGCCGCAGGGGGATGCGCTTGCGCGCTTCGCGAGCCTCGTGCCGTCGCTGCTTCCGCTGCGGATCGCCAACGTTCCCAACGTGGCTGGGGCTTGAATTGCCGCTCACTCGGGCGCGTCGCCCGGCGTCGCGATCACCTCGGCCAGCGCGGCGCCGCACTCCAAGCGGGCGCCCGGGACATGGGCCTCGCGACGGAGCATGGCCAGCCCGAGCGGCCTGCCGTAGCGAGGCGAGTCGCAGAGCGACGTGAGTCGCCCGACCGACTTGCCGCCGGCGTGCAACTCGTCGCCGACGGCGACGCCTGTCGTCCCCGCGGCGAACAGCACCGCCGCAAGGTGGCGATTGACGTGCCCCAGGGCGTCGATCCGGGCGACGGTCTCCTGACCCAGGTAGCACCCTTTGCGGAAGCTGATCGCAACCGAGTCGCGGCCGACTTCCTGCGGCAGGGCGTCAGGGCCGAAGTCGACGCCGAACAGCGGCCACCCGGCCTCGATCCGCAGGGCGTCCCAGACCGTGGCGGAGGCGAGCGTCGCGCCGCCGTCGCGCAGCGAGCGCTCGACGCACTCGGCGCGATCGCGCAAGGAGATCGCCAGCCACGACGGCAGCTCCCCCAGCGGGAACCGCTGCAGCGCCGCCTCCGCGCCGCCGATCGAGACGGTCCCGCATTGCCAGTCGGTTTGCGGGAGCGACGGCGTCCCCCCGGCGGCGCGGGCGACCGCGGCCTCGACTCCCGGGCCCCACAGGTGCCACGCCTGCGTCGTCGCCGTCGCGTCGACGAATTCGACCTGCTCGCGAATGCAGTACCGGTCGAGATGTGCGATCAACCCCAAGGCTTGGCCCGGAGCCGTGACGAGCCGGACCGCTTCGTCGCCGATCGCCGCGATCGCGTGGGCGAGCACCTTGCCCTTGACGTCGGTGAAGAACGTCTCGGCCCCCTGACCGGCCTGCAACGGCGCGAGGTCGTTCGTGCAGAACTTGTTGAGAAACGCTTGCCGATCGGCCCCGCGCACCTCGACGACAGACCATTCGGCCAGGGGAAAGAACTGGACGTCGCCGGTCGGAGGGGTCGCAGCAGTCATGGGGGCGGGCTTTGCTCGCTCTGGGGGGTGTGATACCGTGCGGGGACTTCGCCGCGGCAGGAGTCTCCGGCGGGATTATCGCGGACGGGACGCGCCTCGCCCAGTCCGCACCGGGGGCGAGCCCCGAGTCGAAGTTGCGGGCGTCTTGCGAGGAAATAGCATGAGTCGTTGGCGGCAATTCGGAGGGTTGGCGGTCGTGTGCGCCGCGTGTCCCTGGGCGGGCTGCAGCGGTCCGGTCGCGACGTCGCCCGTCGCCGAGAGGGGCATCCCAGCAGACGTGACCGCCGACGAGGTCGCCGAGCGACTGTTCGCCCGCTACAACCGCGCCCAAAGTTACGCCGACAGCGCCTCCTACGTTCAACACTACGTGGTGCGGGGCGAAGGGGTTGAGCGCGAGCGGCCGTTCTTCGAGTTGGCGCTCGCGCTTGCGCGCCCCAACCGGCTGCGGCTCACGTTGAAGGAGTCGATCAGCGAAGGGCCCGACCGGCAGTCGTACGACGTCGCGTGCGACGGCCGGCAACTGCGGGTCGCGGTGGCGGCGCTGCCGGACCAGATCCTTGTCGCCCCGGCGCCGGCCGAACTTGCGGGCGACAATTTCCTTCCCGATCCGCTCCTGCGCGACACCCTGTTGGCCCAATCGCTGGCGAACGTCTTTCCGCAACTCGCCATGATGTGGAACCGCTCGGAGGACGAACTGGTGTTCCCCGAGGACGGCGCCCCGCGGCTCCTTGCCTCGAAGTCGCTCGCCGGGCGGGTCTGCTACCGGCTCGAAACGACCAACCCGGCCGGGAAACGGGTCCTGTGGATCGACCAGGAGACCGACGCCCTGTTGCGGATGGAATTGCCCGTCGACGCCCAGAAAGGGGAACTCGACCCGGACAGCCAGTATATGGAGCACAGCGTCTGGATCGACTTCCGCGATCCCGCATTCGACGCCGACATCGACGATGCGACGTTCGTCCTGGAAGCGCCCGCCGAGGCGACGCTGGTGACCGCGCTGACGCCCCCCGTCCCCCCGGGGCCTTCGCCTGTGACCGGCCGGCTGGCGGCCGAGGCGGCATTTTATGACCCCCAGCGGAAGAAACGTGTGCTCGAAGACTATCAGGACAAGATCGTGGTTCTCGATTTCTGGCAGGTGGAGTGCCCCCCCTGCCGGCGCCAGGCCCAACTGATCGACGAAGTCCGGACCGCACTGGGGGAGGACTCGGGGGTCGAGTTCCTGGCGGTCAACGTCGACCGCGAAGACGCCCCCCGCGACTTGCTCGACCGGACCTGGAAGTCCTGGGGCGGAACGTTCGGCTGGCTGGCCGACGTCGACCGCCAGTCGCGCAAGACCTTCGCCGTCGAAGCGACGCCGACGCTGGTCGTGCTCGACCAAAAATCGCGCGTCCAGCTCTGGCGCCCGGGGCCGCTCGAGTCGGCCGACGAACTGCGGCAAGTGCTCGAGGACCTGCGAGCCGGCAAGGACTTGGCCGGCGAGGCCAGGGCGGCCCACGAGGCCCGGGTCGCCGAGCATCGCCGGACCGTCGACAGCCGCAAGTGGACGCCGCCTCAGTAGTCGCGGCGCGATGGCCGGTTCGCTGCTGAGGAAGCTCGCGTCAACCCGCGAAGCCGCAAATCCAGCCGCTGCACCGGGATGCGTGCTTGATGCGGATTGGGCCGCCGGTGTGCTACAATCGGTGCTGTCGCAAGGAGTTTGGACGACCCCCTCGGTCGGCGGGCCCGGGTGGCGCGCCGTTTGCCCTCTAACCCCGGCGGATCGCACGAATCCCGACGTTTTCCGCGGTTTTTTCGCGGGGACGTACGATTTTGCGCGGCAAGACGGGGCAATGGTCCCATCTTGCGACATTGGTCGATTCCCTCTGTGGAGGGGTCGTCGGCCCCTAATCCCAAAATGAGCACGGCAGCCAGTCGCGTTGGAATCCCCTCGGCGAACCCCCCGCGGCCTCCCCAGGCCTCGGGACGCCGGTTCTCCTGTCGACAGGCCCCGGCCGAGAGCGTGCGAATCCCCGCTTCAGGAGCAACGAGCATGGACAATTCAGAGCGGTCGTCGACAGGTCGGTCCTCGCGCCTCGCAGGGCTGATTCGCGACCCACGGTCAACCGTCGCCGAGGGCCGGCGCGGCTTCACGCTCACCGAGCTGCTGGTGGTGATCAGCATCATCGCGATCCTGGCGTCCCTGGGGACCTACGCCGCGGTCAACGGCCTGAAGGCGGCCAAGCGGGGGCGGATCACGATGGAGCTCAACCAGCTCTCGCAGTCCGTCGAGGATTTCAAGAACAAGTACGGGGCGTATCCTCCCAACGGCATGAACGACGGGAGCCGGAATTCGAAGAATCAGTACGTCAACCAAATCGTCGCCTCCGACTTCGCGCGGATGTTCAAGAAGGCGTTTCCGCGGCATCGCGAGGACCCCGAACTGATCGCCGGTCTGGCGGGGGCCAGCGGCAACGCCGCGCCGCAGGCGCTCGAGGGGGGGATGTCGGCTGGCGAGGCGGTCTACTTCTGGCTCGGCGGGTTCAGCGAGGACCCCGAGTATCCCATTTCCGGGCTAGGCGGACCTTCGTTCCGAATCGCGGACGCCGCCGGCGAAGTCCTAGAGAACCGCACGCCGCTGTACCCGTTCGAGCTTTCGCGGCTCGGCCCGCGTCGTGACAACGGCCGTTTCAACGACGAACGGGGCTTTGGCAGATACATCGTCTACGACGATCCCCGCACCGGGGACGAGCGCCGGATCAATCTCTGGCAGTATCTGCCGGCCGGGTCGCAGCAACCGTACGTGTATTTCGACGTCTCGCGGCACAAGCCGGCTGAGTATTCGCTCCCCGCGGCGCCCATGTCGGACGGCCAGGGGCGGTTGATCTATCCGCTGGTGAAGCTGCGCGAGGGGATCACGGCGATCAACGCGCCGGCGCAGGACATCGTGTTCGTCAACGGCGGCAAGTTTCAGATCCTGCACGCGGGGCTCGACGATGCGTGGGGGGACATGAGCGTCTCGACGATTCAGCAGTACGCCACGGCAGCGAACCTGTTCCTGGCCTTCCCGACCGGGCCGTTCACCGGCGACTTGGCGGACAATTTGACGAACTTCACGACCGGCACCCTTGAGGACTCGCAGGAAGAATGATCGCCGCAGCGGGATGCCTTCTGAGCGGGGTTCAGCGCAACGCCCGGCGTCGCGCGGCCGGCGGCGGTGCGTCCGGGCGGGGCGTGACCTTGGTCGAACTGCTGATCACGATCGCGATCCTGACGATCCTCGCCGCGGCGATCTACGGCGCCGCGGGCTCGGCGATGGAGTCGGCCCGTGCGGCCCGCACCAAAAGCACGATCGCCAAGATCCACGGCCTGCTCATGGAACGGTGGGAGTCGTACGAGACGCGGCGGCTGTCGTTGAACCCGGCGATCGTGCAGCAGATCAATCAGAACTTTCAGGGATTGGCGCGCAATCGCGTGATGTCCGATTTGCGGCTCCTCGCCCGTCGGGAACTGATGAAGCTCGAAATGCCGGACCGCTGGAGCGACGTGCTGAATGCGGGAGTGCCGACCGGAAACCCGAGCAGCGCCCCCGCGCCGACGACTTACTTTCTGTCGCAACCTTCGCCGCTGACTCAGTCCTACTACCGACGCTATTTGGCAACCGCCAATCGCGTCGATCGGGACACGTTGTTGGCGAACGAGGCCGCCGAGTGCCTGTTCATGACGATCATGTCCGCCACCGGCGACGGCGAAGCGAGAACGCTGTTCAGCGAACAGGACGTCGGCGACACCGACGGCGACGGCGCCCTGGAGTTCCTCGACGGCTGGGGGCAGCCGATTCGCTACATTCGCTGGCCGGCGGGGCATGTCGAGCGGTCGACGATCATGTCGGGCGATTGGGAGACCGACCACGATCCGTTCGACGTGTTTCGCCGCGATGCGTTGCCGAGCAGTCTGTCTGCGATTCCCTACGGCAATTACCCGACGACGGCAATGCAAAGATCCATGCAAGCGATTCAGAATCGCAACGCGCAGGCCGAGGCGGCGCTTGCCGGCACGCCTCGACAGTATTTGGGCGCCTTTCGTCTCGTGCCGCTCGTTTTCTCCGCCGGCCCTGATCGACGTACGGGTCTGGTCGTCGCGGTCGGATTTGCCGGGCCGACAGTCGCCGATCCGTACGCGCCGACGGACGTGGAACTCAACGGCGTGGCTTTGCAACTCGGCGCCGTTTACGACGAAGACGGGCAAATCGACAGCGACAAAGACAACATCTCCAATCACGACGGCTAACCTCCCACGACGATCATGAACGGCGGCATGTCAACGCGAACGGCGGCGCTCCCGCGGCGGGATGCGGTCGCGGTGCGCCCTGCGCGGGGGGCGGTTCGCGGGATGACGCTGATCGAGTTGTTGGTGGTCGTGGTGATCGTCACGACGCTGGTCGCGGGGGTCGTGCCGATCCTGTCGCCCAACAACGACGCGCGGAAGATTCGCGAGGGGGCCCGCAACCTCCACACGTTCATTGTCCGCACCCAGGCCGAGGCGGCCCGCACCGGCCGGCCGCACGGCATCGCGCTGCGCGAGACGGGCCCCGACAGCGGCTTCGCCTTGGAAGTCCACATGCTGGCCGAACCGGCGCCGTTTGCGGGGTTCACCGACTATTCGCGAGTCTACTTGCTCGCGATCGGCGGCGGCAATCAGATCGACGGGCTGCAGTTCATCGCGTTCGACCCTGTGTCGGGCGGTTACGCGGCTGAGCCGATGCCTCCGCAGATGTTGCGTCGCGGCGACGTCGTTGAGGTCGACGGCGCGTTTTATGAGATCACCGACGGCGATCGAGACGGAGACAACGTCGACGATACGGCCAGCAGCACCCCGTTCGTTCGCGGCGACTACTACACGGTTCCGGGCAATCCGGGCATGTTCCAGAAGAGCTTCTTCCGCTGCGAACCTGTCAGCCGTCCCGCGCCGTTGTTGCCGCTTGGCGAGCAATCGATCGTCGACGGCAACGGGGATTTTACATCCTGCGACCCGCTGAACAGCGGCACGCCGGCGCCCGCTTCGCCGCCGAAGGCGTACGTGATCCACCGGATGCCGGCTGCAACCTCGGCGCCGCCGCTCACCTTTCCGCGCGGGATCGGCATCGATTTGGTCGCCTCGGGGCTCGATCGCGTCGAGTTCGGCGTGGAGACGAATCCCCTGGTGACTTCGCCGTACGCCCTGCCTTCGCCCAATCCCCCCTCGCCGCAGTTCGGACGGATGTTGTCTCGCGCGACGACGAGGCGACAAGGGGGGACGAACCCTCCGCCCCGCCTTTTCCCCGGCGGGAACGTCGCGGGGAACGAACTGCGGGTGTCGATCATGTTCCGGCCCAACGCCGGCATCGAGTCGGTGCTCGTCAACGGCGAGGAGCAGCGCGGCTACACCAAGGCGTTCCTGCTGGTGGGGCGGATCGAGAACGCGGTCGCGGGCCTGCGCGGGGCGCAAGGGGCCGGGTATCCGGCCGTGCCGCCCGACCCGCCGGGGTCCGACTTCGGCAGCCTCGGCGCCGACGAGGACGAGTTCCGGCGGCTGCGGCGAGAACTCAACTGGCTCAACGCCGACAGCCGGTGGGTCGCCCTGGGGGCGCGCAACGGCCGGGCGATCGTCAGCGAGAATCGGTTCGTCGACCCGCGCGGAAGCACGGTCGACTTTGACAACGACGGAACCCAGTTGGAGCGCGATTACGACGACCAGATCGCCGCCGCCCACAGTTACGCCGCGGAATTGACGCGGTCGGATCAATAAGCCCTCTGCACTCAGCCATGCGCAAGCCCGTGGGACAACTCGAACGCCGCCTGCCTCGCCGATGCTTGGCCGGGCATGGCGTTTGCGCGGCCCCGCGCGGGCGCGCTCGGGGCGGCATCAGCTTGCTCGAGGTGCTGATCTCGATGTTCGTGCTGCTGTTCGGCCTGATGGGGGTCGCGGCCATGTTCCCGGTGGGGAACCACTACGCGGCCCAGGGCCAGCGGTTCGACCGCGCCGCGGCGGCCGCCCCCGCGGCGTTCGCCGAGCTGAAGACCCGCGGCTATCTGCGGCCGGAGAAGTGGTTGTATGCACCCCTGCCGCCGACGTTGGCCGGTCAAGTTCGCATTTCGGATCCACAGAATCAAATCTATCCCGTCATGCTTACCGGGCATCACGGTCCGAACTACACCGGGGAGTTCAACCTCCCTTACCCTGCCGCGATTAATCAACCCCACCCTGGGTTCGCTTACGTCCTCGATCCTTTAGGTGTTGCAGCAGTCGTTAATCCAAACCCGGCCGACGCAAACGCCGCTTACTTTCCGGGCAGCATGTTTGACACTTCGGGCAGCGTTACACATGAAGGCTATCCCAACGTAGCGAATCCTTGGAATTCTGGCGGTTTGGCTGGTCAGGAGTGGCCGATCCGTCGCATCACGATCGGTCAATTCGTACCTTCCGCATTGAGTCGCCCAATGCCTCGCACGATTGCCGAGACGACCGTTACGATCCGCGACGAGTTGAGCGTTGCGGTCCCCAAGAACGGCGACCTCCCCGGGCAGCAGTTGTGGAAGCTGGCCGATCCGAACGGAACCGAGAAGGACTTTTCCGACGACCTGCCGCTCGCTCGGCAGTACTCGGGCAATTACTCGTGGCTGGCGACGATCGCTCCGGCCAACACCGCGTCGGTGGTTGCGTTGCAGCCGGGGCATTCCGACTACGGGCTGCTGGCGTACGAGGTGTCGGTCGCCCTGTTCTCGCGCCGGGACGAGGTCCCGTCGCCGCAGAGCGAACGGGCGATCGCCGCCGAGATGACGATCGGCGGAGAACTGGTCGCGTATTCGCCGGGGTACTCGAACGACGACCTCGACGCCGTGAACAACGCCTTGAAGGACATTCGCGCCGGCCAATGGATCGCGGTCGCCGGGGTGCATGCGACGACGGGCAATTTCCTGCTGAAGTGGTACCGCATCCTGTCGCTCCAGGACGAGATCAGCGATACGACCGACGACCAGATCACGTTGTCAAACGGTTCCCGCGTTCTCGGCCGACGGCTGATGCTCGACGGGCCGGAGTGGCCGGTAAACTCGATGACCAACCTCCGCGCCATCCTCCTGCCGGGGGTGTTCGGCGTGACGACGCAGGCGCTGAAGATGGAGACCGATTCGGCCTGGACGGTCGAGTGACACGACGACCAGGCGCAGTCCCGATCCGGGACGCGACCGCTCGGGGGCGACGGTTCGCACTGTTTGCGGCAGGTGACGCGATGAACGGAACACGAGGCACGGCAATGACGACACGCACTGGGCGTCTCTCTGGCGGCAAGTCCCGACCGCGACGGTCGTTGCGCCGGCGGGGCGCGCTGCGGGCCGCGGCGGCGCGCCGGCGGGGCGTGCTGCTGCTGGTCGTGCTCAGCATGCTGGTGCTGTTTCTGCTGTTGGGGACCGCGTTCGTCGTCTCGACCAAGCAGGACGAGCGGACGATGAAGGCCCAGGCCGCGGCCGCCCGCGTGGCGACCGCCGCCGCCTCGGAAGGCAACCTGCTGGACGAGGTCCTCGCTCAACTGGTGCGCGACACCAAAAACGTCCACAGCAGCCTGCGCAGCCACTCGTTGCTGGCCGACATGTACGGCAACGACGGGTTCACGGCGACGCTCGGTCAATGGCCCGGCAATCCGCCGGCGCTGCCGGTCGATTGGGCCGGGGGGGACTACGCCCGCACCGGCGGGCAGTTGATCGATCTAGCGATTGCCATTAGCCAGACGATAACCCCGCCTGTAACCCCGCCTGTAACCCCGGCGATTCCGCCGAATCTGCCGTTGGCGTTTACGCAGTACGACAAGACCAATCCGACGACGCTGTCGCACCTCGACGACGCCTACGCGGGGCAGGTCCTGACGTTCCTCAACGGCAAGGCCGCGGGCATCAGCACGCGAATCGTGCGGTACGCCCCGGCCACGTACGACGACAACAACGGCGTCGTGCTGACCCCGCCGCGGCTGACGGTGCTGGAGTTCAAGCTGGCCGACGGCCGCAACCTAGCGACCGCGACGAACAACGGGGCGATCCCGCTGGGGGTCGCCCTGGCGCCTTCGGCCGATCTGCCGCTGCGGGTCTTGGTGAACGGCAAGCCGTTCAGCGGCACGGGGGTCGGGTACGCTCCGACCATGCCTGCGGATTACAACGGACCGCGTTTGGTAGCTGGCGTTCCGATCCAGGGGGTGAGAGTATTTCACCAACGCCCTGGGGCGCGTGGCGGGTTTTGGGAAGGCGATCCGCCGCTTGCATTGTTGCCGAATACTACGACCTTCGACGTGGGGTCTGTGGTCGTCAGGGCTCCCTCGGCCAGCGGGCCGGTTCCCACACCGTACATGGCGCCCGGCATGATCGACTACGCCGGTCGCGGGGGGGCGAACGAGTCGTACGATGCGCCCGATTTCCAGAACATGTTCCTGGCGGCGATGGATCTGCCGGGCAACGGGAGATTGCGCGAGTCGGTCGGTTTCAATAGCGCCGCTCTCAACGACATGGTCCTGCCGTCGTTCCATCGACCGGCGCTGCTCAATTACTGGAAGAATCAAGCGGCCACGAACAACCCGTTTGCGAGCAATCCGCTGCACTTGCGCAAAGTGCTGTTGCGACCCAATTGGCTGGATCACCCTAACTTTACGGGAAGCAATCCCGAGTACGATGCGGCGAAATCCGCGACTCCGCCAGCGACCGGCCACGCAAACGCGCTCAACCGCATGATCTACGGCCCGTGGGACGTCGACAACGATTTGGACGGGGTGCGGGACAGCGTCTGGGTCGACTTCGGCGTCCCGGTCATGCAGGGGATCGACGGCAAGCGGTACAAGGCCCTGGCCGCGATCCTGTGCCTCGACCTCGACGGCCGGGCGAACGTCAACGCCGCGGGGTCGCTCGATTTGGCGGGGGTCGGTTCGACGCCGCCGCGCGGGCGTCCTGTGGCAGGCGGGGGAACTTTGGACGACATGCCTCGCGGCACGGGTTTCGGACCGGCTGATTTTAGCCTGCAGCAAATCGTCGGCGGCGACTTCGAACGACTGCTCGTCGGCGATCGGGTGAACGTCAGCGGTCAGCCGACCGACTTCCCCGGTCGGTACGGGTATGACAACGTCGCGACCATGCCGAACAACAACGCCCGGCCCGGGTGGCCGACGCACATGGACCCGTTGGCCCAGGTGGCGCGGTACGGCTGGCCCGGCAACCCGCGCACGCAAGGCTTGGCCCCGGCCGGCAAGTTCGGCACGCTTCCCGATCTTTCGGCCCGGTACGCGATGGGGCTGAACGACCTGGGGCAACCGGTCTGGGGATCGACCTACGAGTGGGGGTCGCAGTACACGACGGTCGACTCGCCGTACGAACTCAATCTGTCGGAAGACGCCCCGGTCGGCACAAGCACCGCGGCGGCCGACGCCCCGTTCACGCTGTTCGAACTGGAGCGAGCGCTGCGGCTGTACGACGTCGACGCCGCGGGGCTGCCGGCGCGATTCACGGTGCTCGCCGGGATTCAAAACCCCGACGGCAGCGGCGATCCGTACGACCGTCAACGATTGACGACGATCAGCTACGACGTGCCGGCGCCGAGCGTCACGGTGCCGAAGCCGCTGCGACGCCTCATAGCCACACAACAACAGCTACAGAGCATTAGTTCTGAGTTGCAACTACGTACACCGCGAACACCCGCAGAATTGTTTGAGATTCGCGTGAGGTATGAGCTTAATGAACGAACGCCGCCTGTAGTCGGAAGTCCCTTTCCGCCATGGCCTGCCCCGTTGGACATGCAACAACAGCTTGAGGTACGAAAGGTGTTGCGGCGGATCGTCGCTCCCGAGTTGATGGCGGGGGGCAAGATCAATCTCAACCGTCCGCTCGGCAACGGGCTGGACGACAACGGCAACGGCGTGGTCGACGAACCGGGCGAAGACGTCGGCTTGCCCTACTTCGACAACAACGGCGACGGGCGGATCGACGGCGCCGACAGTATCGACCAGGCGTTTCGCAGTACGGTGTGGCCTGCCCGAGCGGCCAACTCCGTGCCGGCGTACGACGGTGCGGCCGACGGCATGATGATCGGATACCAGGGAGCCCAATTCGCGGGCGCTTACGACGTCAGTCCCAACGACGGCGTATCGCTGACGCCGGCCGATCCGCGGACGCTGCTGGCCCGGCACTTGTTCGTGCTCGCGCTCAACACGGCCGCGCCGGACGATTACGACCCGCGCACCAAGGCCAAGGACGCGGCGCTGGCTCGGCAGATCGCCCAATGGGCGATCAACGTCGTCGATTTCCGCGACGCCGACAACATCATGACGGCGTTCGAGTATGACGCGAATCCATTCGACGGCTGGGACGTAGATGGAGATCCAGGGACGCTCGACGTTTATGGTCCGAACGGTATTCCAGACGATCCAAGCCCTGGTAGCGACGATATTGGCGGGCTGGTGTGGGGCGCCGAGAGGCCGGAACTGATCGTCACCGAGCAGATGGCTTGGCACGATCGTCGGACCGAGGACACGCGGCTGGAAGACCCGAACCAGGGCGAAGACGCGGCCTATTACGACGCCCAGCAGGCGCTCCTCGATCCGAAGCGGTACGATCTCGATTACGACCAGTTGACCCGGCCGCAAGGGTTCTGGGCGATCGAGCTCTACAATCCGTGGGAGCCGAGCGCGGGGGCGCAAGGAGACACTCGCCTGACGAGCACGATGCGCCCCGGCGCGATGAGCGTGGCGCAACCGGGCAGGGATCTCGGGGTGAATCTTGCGGCAACGTCTGTGGCGAACGACCCGCGCAGGGCGACTCCGCGACCGTCGCCCGTGTGGCGGATCGTGAGTTACCGCGACGCGCTGCGGACCGATCCCGCGGGGCCGACGCTGCCGAAAGATCCCGATGCACAGCCGCCGCGCGGTCGAGACCAACTGCTGCGGCTGACCCAGCCGGATCGAAGCGTCTACTTCACGGGGACCGCGATCGGCGACCCTGGCTACGGCGACGACGGCGTGGCGTTTTTCAGCTCGGCGACCAACGAGAATCACAACCTGTGGGTGCGGCCGGTGCGTCCCGGGCGCTATACGGTGGTGACGTCAGGTTTTCGACTCCAGGGCGGGGGAGATACGGAGTTCGTCAACCACTTGGGGAATTTCGACGGGACGTCGAAGGAGCAAGGGCCCGGGCTGCGGTTCCGCGTCGGCACGGGCGGGCTGTTCGGACGACCGGACAATCGACCGATCGAGTGGTTGCGTAACGATCTGGTCGGTTCCCTTCGTTCCCCGACCGTGTCGGCTGCGTTGGATCTGCAAGGCTTCGAGACGGGCTGGCCGATGGCCGACGTGGCGATCATCGACAGTGTCGACGCCAATTCGGTGTACGACCCGAACCGCAATCAGCGCATCCCGATCACCCCCTCGGGCAACGCGATTCGTCGCCGGCTCACTCTGTCCGAGCCGGCGCTGGGCTACCAGCGCGGCGGCCGGTTCCGCGACATCGGCGGCAATCACGACACGCAGTGGGTCGACGCCGATCCGCAGATCAATACGGACAATCGGGTGACGGCTCGGGGCCGCTTTCCCTATCACCCCGAAGGGGAGTATCAGGACGGCAACGGCCAGAGCAAGCCGATCGACACGCCGCTCGACGATCCGACGATGCGGTACGACGGCGAGACCCGGCTGGCGACGCGCGGGCTGATCACGAATTACCAGTGGATCTACCTGCAGCGGCTTGCGAACCCGCTGTTGCCGTGGAACCCGGCGCCGGGGACCGTGTTCAATGCGGCCGGGGCCGACCAATACCGCAACGATATGGTCGTCAACCCGTATCTGACGATCGACGACAACTCGGCGAATCTGTTCGTCTTCAACGGCGTGAAGAACCAGAACAGCAACGACACTGGGGCCGGCGAGCAGTTCAACCCGACTTTCCAGCCGCCGAAGCACTCCAGCCAAAACGAGGCGGCCGTTGATTTTGCCAGCATGGAACGCGGTTGGAGCCAAGACCCGCAGCAGAATCGGCTCAACAACGTGCTGCAAAACGTGAATCCCTGGCTGAGCGAGAATCCCTGGGTGAACGGCCGACCGCGGGTGCGTCCCGGGGGGACCGCCCGCGTGGGGGCCGCCGCCGCCTCGCCGCCCCCCTTCCGCGGCAAGCCGCGGTGGTCGATGGGCTACCTCAATGAAAGTTTCGATCGCGACGACAACGGCAACGGCGTGGTCCCTGATCAGCCGTTCCCGATGATGGCTTGGAACAACCGGCCGTACCAAAGCGAGGCCGAGTTGATGCTCGTCCCCGCGCAGCGCTCGTCGCAATTGCTGCGGTCGACCGGGGTGGTCGACACGGCGAGCACGGCCCGCACCGATCAGGCTTGGCCGTACGCCGCCGCGATGCCGATTCCGATCAGCCGGTACACGCGGGCCGACCAGCCGAACAAGTACGGCTTCGGCTACACGCTCAACTTCTTCTATGAAGGCCAGGGGGGCGGGATCGACCCGGCGACGGCGCCCACGCCGCCGGCGAACACGACGTTTGCGCCGACGGGCATGTCGGCGGTGCTGGACTTGGTCGAGGTGAAATCGGAATTCGCGGGGACCGACACGTGGCTCAACCCGCAGAAGTTCAGCGTTGCCAACCCTCAGGCGACCCCGTCTTACGACGACGTGATCGTGCGGTTCATGGCGCCGAACAACTCCGTCTCCAATCAGCGGGAGCCGGGGAAGATCAATCTCAATACGATCAACAGTCCGGAGGTTTACGCGGGGCTGTTTCACGATTCGCCAGATAACGTGAACGCCGTGACGCCGGCGGCGCGGGGTCACGCTCGACCCCGGTGGCGCGACGATCAGGCGGCCAACCGGGCAAGTCCGAACGTCGATACGCCGTTTACGTCGTCTCGTCGCGGTTACCAGACTGCAACGGCGTCTCGACAGCCATTTGCGTTCGACCCGAACGTGCCGACGTTCTTTGCCAATCCGTTCCGCAGCGCCAACGCGGGAGATCTCGTCCCCTTGGTGCAGATGGTTCGGCCGGCAGGGGTCGACGCAGGTCTGGCGCGCAGCCGGAACGTGCCGATCGTCTCCAACGCGGGCGGAGGTTTGTTGACGAACTTGCTCGACGGGACCAACAGTCCGCTCAAGCCGGTCGGCAATCCGCTGTTCGCGAGCACGACGTCGGCCAACCCGATTCCTGCCCTCGACGGGACGCGAAGCTCCTACTTTTTCGCCAAACCGGCGAGCCGCGTGGCGAGCATGACGACCAACCGCAGCAATTGCTATGCGGTGTGGGTGACGATCGGGTTCTTCGAGGTCGACGAGGCGCCGACGTTGGCGCAGTTTGTTTCCAGCAACGGTCTGGGCAACCTGCCGATCGAGGAGCGGACGGCGCATTACCTCCGCGTCTACCCCGACGGCGTGCAGTTCGGTCGCGAAATCGGCCTGGATACGGGCGAGGTGCGGCGGCTGCGCGGGTTTTACGTCATCGATCGGAGCCGGCCCGCGGCGTTCGAGCCGGGGGTCGATCATAACGTCGAGAACGTCGTGCGGCTCAAACGGCGGATCGAATGAGCGTGAAACAGGGGACAGGCACGTTCGCTAGGCTTTGTCCCCTACAAAATGAGCGGCGGGCGCTCGCCCCCGATGAAGCTCGATCGAGGTCTCGGCGGCAGGTCACCGGCGGCCAGCGCCGTCCGTTCAGGGTTGGGGGACAAAGCCGGGCCGTCGGAAATGCCGGTTGGAGAGCCTCGGGCTGCGGAAACCGCGGGTCCCGGGGGGCGAAAACGTTTGACAGGTTCGCAGAACGCTGAGAAAGATAGAAGTTACCGGAACACCAGGAATCGGCGCGGGGGCTCCCTGTGCGCCCGTTCCCTAGAGGCTATGAGGCGTCATGATGCGTAAGTTGTTCGCTCCCCTGCCGGCCGTCGCGTTGGTCGTTGCGCTCCTCGGATTGACTCCGCTGGTCTCCCGCGCCGCCGTGTTGGGCCAAGGAGACGTGCTGCCCGATCCGCTGGGCGATTTGCTCGACGTCGTCGACGGCGGTTCACTTGCCGAATTGATCGTCGGCGGGACCGGTCAGTTTATCGACGGGACCGACGCCGGCGTGCTGACGATCGACGCCCCCACGTTCACCGATCCGCTGGAAGTGACCGGCGACGCCACGATCGGCGGCGAGGAGTTTAGCTTAGGACAGGTGATTATCGGCGGGCTCAATTCGCAATTGAGCGTCGACGGCGTTCTGCGCGTCGGCGAAGGGGGACAAGGGTTCTTGGAGATCAGCACCGGGGCCCGGGTGATCTCGAACTTCAGTTCCAACCCGGGGCAAATTACTTCCCCGGACTTGATCATGGGCGAGCTCGAAGGCGCCCAAGGGTTCATCCTCATCGACGGTTTCGCGTCGTCGCTCGTCTCCGACAACATGTGGATCGGCAACGAGGGGAGCGGGTACATCGGGCTCGCTAACCGGGCCCGCATGGGCACCTCGGAGACGGCGCGGCTCGGGGTCGAAGACATCGGCGAGGGCTACGTGCTGGTCCAAGGTCTCGGCAGCCGGTGGAACGTCGGCGACGGCCCCAATTTCCCCGGCGATCCGGCGCTGGCGAATCTTGACATCGGTTACGCCGGGCGCGGCGGGGTCGAGATGCTCGAACAGGGAGTGATTCGGGTCGAGAACAACGCGACCCTCGGAGTGCTCACGAATTCCTATGGCGAAGCGTACGTCAGCGGCCAGGGTTCGCAGTTCTGGGTGCTGAACAACCTGACCGTCGGGGTCGCCGGCGCCGGCGTGTTGCGAGTCGCCGATCGGGGGCTCGCGCGCGTCGACGGCGTCATGACCGTCAATGCGGTCAGCTTCGTCAACATGGCCGGCGGGACGGTGCGGGTTGATTCGGGCCTCGGCACGATCGCCAACGCCGGCGTCATCCGCGGCGACGGGCGGATCGAAGGGAGCATCGCCAACGGCATCGGCGGCGAATTGCGGGCCGCGAGCTTGCCCGGGTACGTCCGCGAGAAGCTGCTCGTGACCGGCGACGTGACCGGCGGGGTGATCGAGGCCTTCGGCGGCGAGATCGAGATCCAAGGCGCGCTGACCAGTCCCACGGAAATTCGCATCAACAACGGCATCGTCCGCGTTGGCGGGGTGTTCACCGCGGGGGCGGCGGTCGACTTCACCCTGTCCAGCGACCCGGCCGCGATCTTCGCCGCCAGCACGTCCCTGTCGGGCGATTTGACCGTCAACTTCGGCAGCGGGTTCAACCCGAGCGCGACCGAAACCTTCACGCTGATTTCGGGCGGCCCGGTGAGCGGCACGTTCGCCAGCGAGAACCTGCCGACCGGCTGGAACGTGTACTACCTGCCGACGAGCGTCGTGTTGCAAAACGCGGCGCTGCCGCCGATCTTCGCGGCGGCCGACTTCAACGAGGACGGGTTCGTCGACGGGACCGACCTGAGCCTGTGGCAGGCCGGGTACGGCACGGGGTCGGGAGCGGCGCACGGCGACGGCGACGCCAACACCGACGGCGCGGTCAACGGGACCGACTTTCTCACGTGGCAGCGGCAGTTCGGGTCGGGTGCGCCGGCGGCGCCGCTGGTGGCGGCCGTGCCCGAGCCGGCGACGCTGACCCTGGCCGTGCTGGCCGGGTTGGGACTCGCGGCTCGTCGCCGGGCGAAGTAGATTGCAGGGCGGATCGCCCGAGGTCCGCGGCGCTGGCGGCGGGATCGAGCGGCCATCGGCCCCGGCAGGAACCGCCCGTCATGCAGTCCGCACCGCACGTCGAATCGTCTCCCCGCAACCGGCGGCGGAGCGTGTGGGTCGACTTCGCCCCGTTCGGGGCGATCGCGCTGGTGCTGGCGATGATCGTGCTGGGGGGCCGCGCCGCCGACCGGCCGCCGATTGCCAAGGGGACCCCGCTGCCGCCGATCGACGCGGCCGGGTGGCTCAATTTGCCCGCGGGGAAGTCGTTCGACCCGACCGGCCGGGTGGCGGTCGTCGACTGCTGGGCGACGTGGTGCGCCCCGTGCCGGGCGGCGCTGCCGGAGTTGGCGCGGATCGCCCGCAAGTACCGGCCGCTGGGGGTCGAGTTCGTCGGCCTGACCCGCGAGACGGAGCGCGACGTCGACGTGATCCGCCGAGTGATCGGCGAGACCGCCGGGTTCGACTGGCCGGTGGGGTACGGCGTCGAACGATTCTACCGCGAGTTGAACGTCGAGTTCCTGCCGACGTTGATCGTGTTCGATCGCGACGGCAAGGCGACGTACTCGCACGCGGGGACGGGCGGCGAGGCGGCGCTGGAGGCGGCGCTCGACGCGGCGCTGGCGCGGTGAGCAGATGCGGTTGCGCCGTCGGCCCGAAAACGTCGAACTGACGAAGCGCTAGAGCGGCTCGCGGACGTAGCGGACCTTGGGCTTCGCCCCGCCGGGCGCCGCGGGCAATCCGGTGAGGAAGTCGGTCGCGTAGCGGAGCCGGTCGCGAGGCCGTTCGGGGACCTGGAAGTTGTCTCCCTTTTGCAGGATCACCCGGGCGATCCGCATCTCGCCGAACGCGGGCGTGCCGGCCGTTTCGACGGGGAACCAGTAGCCGTCGCCCTGGTCGTCGACGAGGTAGAACTCGGCGTACTGGTGCTCGTGGACCCACACCAGCCGGGCCGGGACCTTGACGTGCCGACACATGGCGACGAACAGGGCGCCGATCGCCTGGCAGTCCCCCTCCTCGTCTTGCAGGGCCTGGACGGAGGACTTGTCCTCGCCCTCCTTGTACTTGATTTTGTCGATCACGAAGTCGTAGATCGCCTCGACCCGGCGCCAGTCGGTGGGTTCGGCCGGTTCGTAGGCGGGGTCGGCGGCGCTGGCGTCGGCGTCTGCGCTGCCTGCGACGATCGCTTCGGCGTCGTCCGCGGTCGGGCTCTCTACAGTGCCGGCATCGGCGGAATCGGTTGGCTTGGCTTCGTCGGGCGCGGCTTGAGCTTGCTGCTCGGCCGGATTGTCGGACGAGTCGTCCTCCGGTTCGTCGGCGAGTTCCGCTTCGAGCGCCTTGAACGCCTCGGCGACCGCTTTGCGGATCTTGGGGTGGCGGGGATCGATGTAGGGGCTGTTGCCCAGGTACGCCTTGAGGCGGATGTCGGGGCGTTTGGGAATCGCCAACAGCGACGGGTCCTCCGGCGGAAGGACCGTGCGGGTCTCGACCTCGTAGGTGACGACGGCCCGCGCTTCGGCGCCGGCGTTGAGATAGGGGATCGTGACGAGCATCTGCCGGCATCCCTCGCCCCGGAGCAGGCGGTACTGCAGCGTCTCGACGTCCGGGGTGACGTCTTCCTCGACGATCTGGACCGATTGCTCGGGGCACTCGAGCGGCGTGGCGACCATCGCCTTGACGTTGCGAACCGCGCCCCCGCCGGCGGTGACGATGGCGCCCGTGCGATAGCGGATGATCGTCGCCGGGCCGAACCGCGGCGCCGCGAGCGAGGGGGCGGCCAGGTCGGCGGCCGGTTCGTCAGCGGCGCGCGCGGCCAACGGCAGGGCGCAGACCGACGCGACGGCGAGTGCGTAGCGAAGCATGGGCGACGACAGAGCGGAGGGCGAGAAGGCCGCCGCGACGAGGGCGACCGTACTGCCATTATAGCTTGCCCAAGCGGCCGATTCCGGCCGGCGCACGAGGGGGGCGCCCGCTCAGGCGGCTGCCGGTCCGCGGAAGACGAAGTAGACCGCCCCGCACAGGCAGAGCGCCGCCCACAGGAAGTCGAGCCGCAGCGGCTGCTTCATGTACAGAATCGCAAACGGCACGAAGACGGCCAGGGTGATCGCCTCCTGCATGATCTTGAGCTGCCCGAGCGAGAGTTCCGTGTACCCGATGCGGTTCGCGGGAACCTGAATGGCGTACTCGAACAGCGCGATCAGCCAACTGATCGCCGCCGCGATGAACCACGGCTTCGCGCGGAGATCCTTGAGGTGAGCGTACCAAGCGAACGTCATGAAGACGTTCGAGGCGACGAGCATCGCGGAGGTAATGGCGAGGGTGCGCATAGGGCAAGCCGGCTCATTCGATTGCCAGGCGCACAGGAGCCCGGAGCAACCAGGGAAGACACGCAAGCGACGGGGCTGCAGAGCGACGCGGGACAGACCGCGAAATTCTAGGCCAGTGCGTCCGGCCGTGCAGCGGCGGTTTTGTCGGCTAGTGGTCCGCCGGCGCCGCTGGCTTGGCGGCGAGCAATTCCCGCCACCGCTTCCACCCGTCGAGCCGGGCCTGCTTGTTGGCGGCGTCCCCGGCGGGGTCTTCGCCGGCTCGCATGAAGCCGTGCCCGGCCCCGTTGTAGATCACCGGCTCGTAGGTCTTGCCGGCGGCGGCCATGAGCTTTTTCGAGGCTTCGATCGTCGAGTTGACGCGGTTGTCGTTTTCGCCGTAGAAGCCGTACACGGGGCAGGCGATGCGGGCGATCGCCTCGGCGTCGGCGGGGCCGCTGCCGTAAAAGACGCACGCCGCGGCCAACTTGTCGTTATGCGTCGCGTAACGAAACGACTGGGTTCCGCCCCAGCAGAACCCGGCCACCGAGACGGCGCCGGTGCATGCAGGCAACTTGGCGACGTACTTGGCCGCGGCGTCGAGATCGGCGTCGATCTGATCCGTCGGCAGGCGACCGATGACGCGGCGGACCCCGTCCCCTCCCCCTAACGAGTCGGTCCCCCCGCCGTTCGGCCCGGCCCCGCTCAGCAGGTCGGGGGCAATGGAGATGAACCCCGCCTCGGCCAGTTGGTCGGCCACGCCGCGGACCCAGTCGGTCAGGCCGAAGATCTCGTGGATGACGACCACGGCCGGGGCTTTCTCGGCCCGTTCGGGGTAGGCGACAAAGCAGGCCACCTTGCGGTCGCCGTGGGTCACGTCCGCCCATTCCAGGTGCCGAGGGGACTGTTCAAGCCGCTCCGCCGCCCACGGCTGGGCCGCTGTCGGCGAAGCGGCTGCAAGCAAAGCAGCCCAGCAGATCGTCCAAGCGGCGTTGCGGCTCACAGCGGTCATCGCGAGTTCTTTCTCGTACAGAGGGACATGTCAGGAGGGCGAAGGCGAGATTGTCGCAGCGGGTGAAAGGCCCCAGTATACCGGTCTGGCTGGCAGAGTCGGGCGGCGGCCGCCCGCCTTGCCGTTGCCAGCGGGGGCTATTTCACACAATCGCCGGGGAACCCGCGTTGCCTTTCCTGGGCCGGGTGGGGAGAATAGTTAACATATTAACGAATTGTGCGGTCCCCCCTTGGGATGCCTGACCGGCGCTTCCCCTCTGGAGGCTCTACGGTGCTCGACTACGACTTTGAGAACAGCCTCGGGTTTTGGCTGGTCGGGGCCCATCATGCGTACATCCGGGCGTTCCACGAGCGGTTGGGGCCCCATGGGATCACCTTCCGGCAGGCGCAGGTCTTGGGGTGGCTCGCTCTGGAGGGCCCGCTCCCCCAGGCCGAACTCGCCGCCCGGATGATGATCGAACCTGCCAGCCTAGTCGGGGTCCTGAACCGCATGGAGCGGGACGGCTGGATCGAACGGCGCGAGTGCTGCCACGACGGTCGCAAGAAGCTGGTCACGCTGTTGCCGGCGGCGTGCCGCGTTTGGGAGACGATTGCCGAAGTGGGTCGTGAGATGCGGCGCCGGGCGTCGGCAGGATTGTCGCCCGCGGAGCTGGCGACGCTCCGCGAGTTGCTTGGCCGGGTCCAGCGCAACGTCCAGCCCTCGCTGCCGGCGGCTGATGCAACGGCCGCCCGCGGAGCGGCGTCATGACCGCCACGAACAGAGAGATCGACATCATGCAGTTACGCACACGACGGGCAAGCGCCGCGGTCGCGGGGGCGCTGGCGGCGGTTCACTTGGCGGCGGTTCCGATCGCAGCACAGGGACCGCCGGGCGCGATGCCCCCGTCGCCGGTGGTGGCGTTCGAGCTGATCCAGGAAGAGGTCGTCGCCGGGCAGACCTTCGTCGGCACGATCATGCCGCTCAAGCGGGCGACGATCGGCAGCGCCGTGGCCGGGCGGGTGATCGAGTTTCCCCGCAAGGCGGGCGAACGGGTCGCCAGCGGCGAGAAGTTGGCCCGACTGCTGACGCAAACGATCGAGTTGGAAACGGCCGCGGCGGAGCAGGAATTGAAATTTCGCGAGGCGCAGCTTGACGAGCTGAACAACGGCACGCGCCCCGAAGAGCTCGAACAGCGGCGTGCGGAGCGCGACGGCGCAGCGGCCCGCGAGGCGTTTCTCAGCGCCCGGCGAGCCCGGCTTGACCGAGCCCGCAACTCCGGCCCTGGGGCGATCACCGACGATCAGTACGAAGAGGCTCGTTCGGCCGAGATCGAGGCTCACGAGGTCTTCCTGTCGGCCTCGGCGGCGTACGAGTTGGCCAAGGCAGGCCCGCGGAAAGAGCTGATCGCCCAAGCCGCTGCGCAGGTGGCGATGCAGAAGGCGGTCGTCGAGCGGCTCCACGACCAGATCACCAAGCACACGATGATCTCGCGGTTCGACGGATATGTCGTCGCCGAATTCACCGAGGAGGGCGCCTGGGTGAACGCGGGCGACCCGGTGGCCGAGGTCGCGGCGCTCGACGAGGTCGACGTCGAGGTGCAGGTCGTCGAGCAGGCAGTCCCGTTCGTGCGAATTGGCGAGGTCGTGCGGGTGGACATTCCGTCGTTGCCCGAGCGGATCTTCGAGGGGACCGTGGCTCAGGTCGTGCCGCAGGCCGACATTCGCTCGCGCACGTTCCCGGTGAAGATTCGCGTGAAGAACGAAATTACTCGGGACGGTCCGCTGCTGAAGGCGGGAATGTACGCCCGCGCTGCGCTGCCCGCGGGAGTGCGTCAGCAGGCGATCCTGGTCCCCAAGGACGCAATCGTCCTGGGGGGCGGAGCGCCGATGCTATACGTGATTCAACAAGGGGCCCCAGCGGGGCCCGGAGCGGCGCCCGCGGCCGAAGCGGGTCCTTCGGCGACGACCGTGGTTCCCGTTCCCGTTCAACTGGGGGTGAGCCGCGGGCCGCTTATCCAGGTGATCGGCGAGCTTCGACCGGGGCAACTGGTCGTCATCCAGGGGAACGAACGCCTGCGTCCCGGGCAAGCGGTGAGCGTCGCACAGATTGCCAAGGGTTACGCCGAGTAGACGCGGGCCGGTCGTGACAAGACAACTCCCGGCAACCGCGGTCCTTGGCGGCATTCGCTTGAGATCCCGAGCCGTCGTACTCTCTGCACAAATCTGCCATGTCGCTCATTGACGCATTTGTCCGCAACCCGGTGAAGATCTCGGTCGGCGTGCTGCTGGTCGCGCTGTTCGGGTATCAGGCGCTGGTGCGGATGCCGATGCAGCTCACGCCCGAGGTGCAGACGCCGACGATCACCGTGACCACTCGCTGGCCCGGGGCGAGTCCCCAGGAGGTCGAGCGGGAGATAGTGATCGAGCAGGAGGAACAGCTTGTCGGCGTGGAGGGGGCGACGAAGCTGTCCTCGGAAAGCACCGACTCGCAGGGGACGATCACGATCGAGTTTCAAGTCGGCACGAACATGGAGGAGGCGCTGCTCAAGGTGAACAGCCGGTTGCAGCAGGTCCCCGAGTATCCCGAGGACGCCGACCAGCCGGTGATCACGACCGCCAACTCGGCGAGCCGGCCGATCGGGTGGTTCATTCTCAGCACGGCTCCGCCCGACGAGGCGAAGCTGGCCGACTTCGCGCACAAGTATCCTGAGTTGGCCGAAAAGCTCGTCCCGGTGCGGAAGGCGAAGAACATCGGCCTGAAGAAACTGAGGCTGCGGAACCTGGCGAAGGATGACGAGCGGTTCAACGAGCTCTTGCCTCCGCCGGATCTCGACGTCACCAAGCTGCGACGGTTCGCCGAGGACGAGATCGAAGCTCGGTTCGAGCGGGTCGACGGCGTGTCGCAGTCGAACGTCATCGGCGGGTTGGTCGACGAACTGCAGGTGGTCATCGACCCCGAGAAGCTGGCCGCGCGGCAGATCACGATGAGCACGGTCCGGGCCGTGCTGCAGAGCCAGAACCGCGACACTTCGGCCGGCGACTTCTGGGAAGACAAACGCCGCTACGTGACCCGCACGCTGGGGCAGTTCCGTTCGCCCGAGCAGGTCGAAAATCAACTTCTGGCGATCCGCGACGGGGGGCCCGTGTTCGTGCATGACGTGGCCGAGGTGCGGCTCGGGTACAAGAAGCCCGACGGACTGGTGCGTCGCTTCGGCGAGGGGTGCATCGCGATCAACTGCATTCGCAGCGTGGGGGCCAACGTGCTCGACGTCATGGCCGGTTTGCGCGAAACGACCGCCACGATCAATCGCGAGATCCTCGCCCCCCGCGGATTGTCGCTCGTGCAGGTTTACGACGAGACCGAGTATATCGATTCGTCGGTCAATCTGGTGAAGGAGAACATCTACTTCGGCGGCGCCCTGACGATGGCGGTCCTCATGGCGTTTCTGCACATGGGCGCCCGCACCGTGTTGACGATTCCGGCGATCGTGGCCTTGGGGATCGCGGCGGCCTATTTCTCCCCGTGGTGGTTCGCGGGATGTTTGGCGGTGATCGTCGGATCGGGGTTCTGGTTCGCCCGCGGTTCGTTGGTCGTGGGACTGGCCATTCCGACGAGCATCATCGGCACGTTCCTTGTGCTGGGAATGCTTGGCCGCTCGCTCAACGTGATCAGTCTTGCGGGGCTGGCCTTCGCGGTCGGCATGCTCGTCGACAACGCAATCGTCGTCTTGGAGAACATCTTCCGTCGGCACGACGACCTCGGCGAGACGCCGCTGGAGGCCGCGGTGCGCGGCACGCAGGAAGTGTGGGGCGCCGTGGTCGCCTCGACGCTGACCACCGTCGCAGTATTCCTGCCGGTCGTGTTCATTCAGGAGGAAGCGGGGCAGCTGTTTCGCGACATCGCCCTGGCGATCGCCGCGGCCGTGGCGTTGTCGATGATCGTCTCGGTGACGGTCATTCCCACCGCGGCGGCCCGCTTGTTTCGGGGCGAGAGCCGGGGGCTGTCGCACGACGAACTCGCCGCGCTCCGCAACGGTTCGCCTGCCGTCTCTCCAGATCGACCTCTGGCGGCGAAATCCGCGTCTCGCGCCGGAGCGGTCGTGCGACTGGCCGAGCTGCTCGGACAACGGATCAGCCAATCAATCGCCGGCGCCAACGCCTGGATCCAGCGCGGCGTTCTGCGCCGGGCGGCGGTCGTGCTCGTGTTGGTGGGGGCTTCGCTGGGAATCTCCTGGGCGCTTTGGCCGCAGGTCGAGTATCTGCCCAGCGGCAATCGAAATCTCGTGTTCGGCATCCTGTTGCCGCCGCCGGGTTACAACACCGACCAACTGATCAGCATGGGTACGATCGTCGAGGAGGGGCTCCGGCCCTACTGGGACGTCGACCCGACGGCGGCGCCCGACGATCTCGACGGTCCCGTGATTGACGACTTCTTCTTCGTCGCCCGGGGCCGAAGCGTGTTCGTCGGGCTGCGGGCGCTCGACCCGCTGCGGGCCGGAGAACTGGTCCCGCTGGTGCAGCAAGTCGGCAGGAAGTTGCCGGGCACGTTCGCCGTCGCCAAACAGACGAGCTTGTTCGAAGACGGCCTCACCGCCGGTCGAACGATCGACGTCGAGATCACCGGGCCCGACGTCGAGAAGCTGGTGGCGCTTGGAGGCCAAATCATCGGCCAGGTGTCGCAGAAGATTCCCGGCGTTCAGGCGCTCCCCAAGCCGAGCCTTGATCTGTCGAACCCCGAAGTGCACGTCGTCCCGCGGTTGGTCCAGGCGGCCCAGATGCAGATGACCACGTCCGACATCGGCTTTGCGGTCAACGCGCTGGTCGACGGGGCGTACGTCAGCGATTACTTCCTCGACGGCAAGAAAATCGACCTGACGATCGTGGGCGAGTCGAAGTACGCCGACGCGACGCATCTCATCGGCGCGGCGCCGTTGGCGACGCCGCTGGGGAACCTCGTTCCGCTCAACGCGCTGGCCGACATCTCGCTGGCGAGCGGCCCCGAGCAGATCAACCATCGCGAGCGAATGCGGGCGATCACAATCGAGGCCTCCCCGCCCCCTGAAGTCGCGCTCGAAGACGCGATGCGGATCATCGACGAGGAGATCGTCGCCCCGATTCGCGCAACGGGGCAATTGGGAGATGCATACCGCATCACGCTTGAAGGGACCGCCGACAAACTGGGCGAAACATGGCGGGCCCTGCGCGGAAACGTCATCTTGGCGCTGACGATCACGTACTTGTTGATGGCGGCGCTGTTCGAGTCATGGCTCTATCCGCTGGTGGTCATTCTCACCGTGCCGCTCGGCGCCGTCGGGGGAATCCTCGGGCTGCGGGTGCTGAACGAATTCGTGCTGCAACCGCTCGACGTGCTGACGATGCTCGGCTTCGTGGTTCTGATCGGGACGGTGGTCAACAATCCGATTCTCATCGTCCACCAGGCGCTCAATCACATTCGCGAAGACGGCATGACTCCAGGCGAAGCGGTGACCGAGAGCGTGCGGACCCGCATCCGGCCGATTTTCATGACGACCACCACGACCGTGCTGGGGTTGTTGCCCCTGGTGCTGTTCCCCGGCGCCGGCAGCGAGCTGTATCGCGGGTTGGGAAGCGTGGTGCTGGGGGGGCTGTTGGCGTCGACGGTGTTCACGCTCGTGTTGGCGCCCACGTTGTTTACGCTGGCGCTCGACGCCAAGCGGCTCGTGCTGGGGCTGTGGCGTCACCGCGGCGCTCGGCCGCAGGCGCCCCCGTCGGGGGAGGAGCCCGCGACAGAGGAGCCTGAACTTGTTGCCGCGGCGCGTTAGCTGACGCACGCTGGGGGATCGGAGCCGGCCGGGCCGCTGGTTTGCGGGGTGACGCACGTTCTGTTAGCCTAGCAAACGCTGGAAACTGGGACTGACACGGGGGCCAAGACCACGAGCCCCTTGGAAACGGCGCGCCGTGAGCGTGCCTGTCCCCCCTTTTTCAGCCGCGCTTGGCTTGGCCCCAAGGCATGCACCGCAGGCGCTCGCCCCATGTCCGGTTCAGGCTTGTGAACGGGAACAGCCGTCGCTCGAGATACGGAATTATGGGATTTTGGCGTTCTTTGCGCGCAAGTTCCATTTGCCCCAACTGCTAGCGCTCTCGGCTGGTGACTTCCTAGAATCCGCTCCTTCGAGTTGCTCCGATGATTTCGCCCCGCTGCGTGAGACCTTGGCTTCGCTGTTGTACGCTCGTCGTGCTCGGAGCGCTGACGGCGGGCCGGGCCGCTGCTGCCGAATACTTGGTCGCCGATCGGGCGACCAACCGCGTCTTGGCGTTTGACGCCGCCACGGGGGCCTTCAATCGCGTGGTCCTGGCCGAAGACGCCGGGCTCGACGAGCCGACGGCCATGGCGTTCGGCCCCGACGGCGACCTGCTGGTCGCCAGCCTGCAATCGAACCTGATCCTGCGCGTGAATCCCGCCACCGGCGCGTCGTCGACCTATTTGTCGACCGGCAGCGTCGTCCCCGGCGGGCTCGCTTACAACACGGCGACGGGCGATCTGCTGGTTTCGCAGTTCACCACGGGGCCGTTTCCGCCCGACGGTCAGGCCGTGTTTCGGTACGACTCCGGCGGGACGCTTGTCGGAGCGTTCGCGTTCGAGGCAGGCCCGAGCGGGCGGACCGGCATGGCCTTCGACAGCGCGGGAGATCTCTACGTCAGCGCCTTCTTTGCCGACATGTCCGGCAACGGGCTGGTCATGAAGATCGATCCTCAGAACAACTACGGTTTCAGCAGCTTCTTCGCCTCGGGCGCCGCTGTCGCGCAAGGTGGGCAAGGGTTCAACGGCCTGACGTTCGACGCTGCGGGCAATCTGTACGTCGCCGCCCTTGCAGGGCAAAGCATCCTGAAGTTCGAAGTCGACGCCGGCGCCGTCGTCGGGGCGGGCATCTTGAGCGCCCCGATTGCTTACCCCTCGGGCGTACTTGTCGGCGATGACGGGCGGTTGTTGGCCACGAGCCTTGGGAACAACAACCCGGCTGATCCCATCTACGGCGCATTCCTGTTCCCGGGAAGCATTCGGCGGATCGACGTTGAGACCGGCGAATCGTTGCCGTTTCTCAAGGGGGACTCCAACGCCGATACGGTCGTCGACGGCGGCGACTTCCTCGCGCTGCAGCGCTCCGGCTCGGTTGCGGGGATCGCCGACTGGAAGGTCGGGTTCGGCATGTCGGGATTGGCGGGCGATTTCCAACCCACGGCGATCGTGTATTACAACCCCGTCGCGGCGACCGCTCCTGTGCCCGAGCCGGCCTCGATCGTCTTGGCCGCGGGGCTGGCGCTGGGCGGCTTCATGGCGCTGCGTCGATTCGCCTAAAGTCCGCGACCGCGGCCGTCGCCGCTTCAGGAATGCACGATGCCGCGTCGCCGGTGGTCCTTGTCGAGTTCGCCCGCGGGCTTTACGCTCGTCGAGTTGCTGACCGTCATCGCGATCATCGGCGCATTGTCGAGCCTGCTGCTGCCGGCGGTGCAAAACGCGCGGGAGGCGGCACGCCGGGCGGAATGCGCGGTCAAGTTGCGGCAAATCAGTCTCGCGGCGCTCAACTACGAATCGGCGCGCGGGGTCTTGCCGCCCGGCTCGGTGGCGAAGGAGTATCCCGCCGACGTCCGCACTCCTCATACGTTTTACCGGTGGTCGGCCCTGGCCCATTTGTTGCCGTACATGGAGGGGGCGCCGGTCGTCAGCCAGCTTGATCTGGAGACGCCGCTCTACTCGCGCACCTTGACCGTCAGCGAAGTGAACCGACCTGGCGTGGCGCAGCTCGTTTCGGCGTTCTTGTGTCCCAGCGATCGCGGCGCGCCGGTCAACGAGTCGTTCGGGCCGACGAACTATGCGACCTGCACCGGGTCGGGGCTCGACGGCGGGGCGCCGTTCGAGGCCGACGGGTTGTCGTTCATCAATTCTCGAGTGACGTTGGCGCAGGTCGTCGATGGGACGAGCTACACGCTTTACGCCTCCGAGACCCTGCTGGGAGAGACTCCCCCGGCGAGCACCCCGCGCGAGCAGGTCGATCCACGGCTCGTGTACGGCCTGGCGGCCGCCGTGCCGCTGACCGATGGTGCATGCAGCGAGCTGGGGGTCTGGAATCTGACCGATCCCCCGGGCTTTTCCTGGGCCAACGGCGAGTATCGCACGACGCTTCTGAACAACTACCGAACGCCCAATGCGCGCGAGTTCGACTGCATCTCGACGCAACTCATCGGCTCGCTGGAAGTGCGGTACGTCGCCTACGGATGGCGCACGGCGCGGAGCAATCACCCGCGCGGGGTCAACGCCGCGGCGGCCGACGGCTCGGTGCGATTTGTCGGCGACGCGGTCGACGTCGAGGCTTGGCGGGCGTTCGGCGCCCGCAACGGCGGCAAAGCGGCAAGCGTGCCGTAGCAACGCGAGCGCGGGCCGACGACGATCCCCCCTACTCGTCGGCGACGCTCGCCTTTTCGATCTTGTCCCCTTGGCGAATCGCGTCGACGACCTTCTGGCCGTCGTCGAGCACCTTGCCGAAGACCGAGTGCTTGCCGTCAAGCCAGGGGCAGGGGACGTGAGTAATGAAGAACTGCGACCCGTTCGTGTTCGGGCCCGCATTGGCCATCGAGAGGATTCCCGGGCTGTCGTGCTTGAGGGTCGGGTGGAACTCGTCCTCGAACGTATAGCCCGGGCCGCCGGTGCCGTCGCCGCGGGGGCAGCCCCCCTGAACCATGAAGTCCTCGATGACCCGATGGAACTTCAGCCCGTCGTAGTACCCCTCGCCGACGAGCTTTTCAAAGTTGGCGACCGTCTGGGGGCACTTTTCGGCGTACAGTTCCAGGCGGATGTCGCCCTTGTTGGTCTTGAGCGTGGCAACCTTCATGACAGGCCGGGTCCTCGGGAGCGAACGGGGGAGAGCTGATTCAAACCGCCCAGCATCGCCTCTGCCAAGCCCGGAGGCAACCCCCGGAGGAACCGGGGTTGGGGGACGGCTTGCGACGATCGCCCGGGGCGAGCGTCGTCGCTGTGCGGCCTCGTCCGCATCGGCTTAGGTTTTGAGCGTGTCGTACATCGCCGCGGCCAGGGGGACGAACGCCAACAGGGGCAACCAAGCGGCCAAGGCGGGCTCGAGCAGTCCTGTTCCTCCCAGGGCTTGGCAGGCGAGCCCCAGCAGCGAGAAGCTTGTCGCCACGACGAGGCAGATCCCGATCGACAGAAACACGTTGCGGCTCGAGCGCGAAAACATCAGCGGCAATCCCAGCATGAGCAGCATGCCGTCGAACAGCGGCTGGACCAAGCGGGCGTGGACGGCGACCCGGACGTCGGCCCCCAGGTCAGTGCTGGGGCGATTGAGCTCGGCGACGAGCTCCTTGGTCGAGGCGAAATTGCGCCAAGTCGATCCCGTGGCGAGCACCTCGAACGGGATTTCGCTGACTACGAACACTTCGTCGGGGGCGAGCCAATGGGCGTCGGAGGGCGTGACGACCACCGCCTCGTCGTCCAAGCGGAGCGAGGGTTGGCCGAGCAGCGTCTCGGGGGCCGTGACGCCCATCAGATGAAACCCCGCGGGACGATCAGGCCGAGCGTCGGCGTACTGGGCCTCGACCGCCGTCAGTTGTTGGCCGTACCGCGAGAGGGCCGGAGGGAGCACGAACGCCGGCCGAAGGATGCGTCGCGTTCCGACGACGACCCGGTCGCCGCCGATGAGTACGTCGCTCTTGGTGTCGAATCGGGCCTCAAGCTCGCGGGCGTTCTCGCCGGCGAGGTCCCGCGTGTCGCGGTTCAGTTCGTCGCGGACCTGCGGGACGACCAGCTCGCGATTGGCAACCCCGAGAAAACTGATGGCCAAGGCGGCTCCGATCAGCGGGCGAGCGACGCGCACCTTCGAGATCCCCGCGGCCATGATCGCCGTCAGTTCCTGGTGCCGGGCGAGCCACGCCACGGTGAACATGGCCGAGATCATCGCCAGGACGCTGCTGGTGCGATCGAAGAATCCGAGGCTTTGGTAGGCGTAGTATCGCGCGACGATCGCCCATACGCTTCGCCCCTCGCCCTCGGCGAACGACGAAAAGTGGTCGAGATGCCCGAACGCGTCGATCACCACGTACAGCCCGGTCAGGCTCAGAAAGCAGATGATGAAGATCTGCACGAACTGCCGGAGCATGTAGCGATAAAGGATGAACATGAGCGGCGGCCGGGAAGGTTGGGAAGGGGCGGCAGGGTACCGAACCCCTCGTGAGCCGGTCAAGGCGGTCGCGGCAGCCGGCAAGCTTGGACCAATCTCGGGAGAAAGTTTGACGCGGACCGGGTCGGCGAGCGACAATCGACGAGGCTCGCTGCTAGCATTGCCGCCGCGTCTCGCTTCCGTCGCGCCCATGCCGCTCGTCCCGCGCCTGAGTTTGGGAATCGCTCGCGCCGCCGGCGCGGTGCGCGATCTGGTGCTCCCGCCGCGGTGCGCGGCCTGCGACGGCGATTTCGACCCTCGCGATTCGTCGTCCTCCCCCGGCGATCGGGACGACGGGGTTCAGATTTGCGAGTCCTGCCGCACGCGGGTTCCGCGGTTCGAGTTCGAGCCTTGCCCGCGATGTCTCGCCCCGCTGCCGCGAGCCGGAGAGCAGCTTCTGGCATGCCGGTACTGCTTCCGCTGGAAGCCGCGATTCACGCGGGCGTTGGCCCTGGGGCCCTACGAAGGGCTGCTTCGCGACTTGGTGCTGCGGAACAAGATCGACGCGACGGGGGTGTTGTCCCGAGCGCTTGCCGGGTTGGCCTGGGAGCGACTGGGGGAGGAACTGCGGGCGCTTCAGTTCGACGTCGTCGCCGCCCCGCCGATGCACTGGCGCCGCCGTTGGCAGCAGGGGTTCAATCCCCAGGCCGCGCTGGCTCGGCAAACGGCGGCCCGGCTGCGGGCGCCGGCCGACCCGGACTTGCTGCGGTTGCGGCGCGACGTCCCGCGACAGGTCGGCCTGTCGCACGCGGGGCGGTTGCGGAATCTCCACGGAGAGATGGAACTGGGCCGGGGCCGGAGCCTGGCGGGGGCCCGGGTGCTTGTGGTCGACGACATCCTAACCTCCGGGGCCACCTGCAGCGAGGCCGCTCGTGTGCTGCTGGCCGCCGGGGCGAGCGAAGTCGCCGTGCTCGTCGTGGCTCGGACGCCGCCGGGGTGACCAGCGGCCTCCCTGCGGATCGCGCAGCGAGCCGGCGCGCGGGGGAGTCGCACTTGTGTCTCCGCGGGGGATACGCAGAATAATCCGGCATGGAAATCGCACCTCCGAGCCCGCATCGCAAACCGAGCGCCCTGGACCCCTTTCGGCGGGCGGTCCTCCGCGGCCTGGGGGTGTTGCTGCCGCCGCTGCTGACGGTGGTCATTTTCCTGTGGATCGGCAACACCGTCGCCAATTACCTGTTGGACCCGGCCGAGCGACTGATCCGCGGGATCCTCGTCGACCGGTACCAGTCGAACGTCGTCCCGGCGTCCCGCAAGCCCGATGGCGAGCCGGTCGACGGCGTCTTTCTGTTCGAGGGCGTGCCGTACCATCGGATCGGCAACCGGGGCTACGTCCCGGCGGACCACTACGAAGACGCCCTCCAGTACCTCGGCGCCAGTCGGATGCCCGAGACGCCGGCCGAGTTCTACCGGGCCTATGTCGACCGCAAGTGGTTGTCGCGGTGGATCGTTCTGCCGACGTTTACGCTGCTGTTCGTTCTGCTGTTGTACCTGTTGGGAAAATTTCTCGCGGCGGGGGCGGGGCGGTTTTTCTGGAATCAGTTGGAACGGTTGATCAACCGG
Source organism: Pirellulales bacterium (assembly GCA_019636345.1). NCBI lineage: Bacteria > Pseudomonadati > Planctomycetota > Planctomycetia > Pirellulales > Pirellulales bacterium. Next base: position 255,463 of record JAHBXQ010000002.1, read on the forward strand.
GTGCCGCTCGTGCGAAACGTCTATTCCTCGGTCAAGCAGGTGACCGACTTCGCGTTCAACGAGCGGGAACTCGAATATACCCGCGTCGTGGCGATCGAATACCCGCGCAAAGGGATCTGGTCGTTGGCGATGGTCACCGGCGAGAGTCTTCACGATATTTCCTGCGCGGCGAACGAGCCGGTCGTGTCGCTGCTGGTCCCTACGTCGCCCATGCCGTTTACGGGGTTCACGATCACGGTCAAGAAGAGCGAGATCGTCGATCTCAACATCACGGTCGACCAAGCGTTTCAATTCATTGTCAGCTGCGGCGTCGTCTGTCCGCCGCCGCAACATGGGGGCGACCGCGGCCCCATCACGTTGCCGCCGCCGAACCAGTCGTAATCCGCGGGGCAAGCTGTCATGGCGCTTGATCGTACGCTTCGTATTGGGACCCGCGCCAGTCGACTTGCGCGCTGGCAGGCGGATTGGGTCGCCGCGGAACTGACCGCGCGGGGCTTGCGCGTCGAGATCGTCGAGATCAGCACGCAAGGAGACCGCGAGCAGCGCGGCCCGGTCGTCGCGCTCGGCGGGACGGGGGTGTTCACCAAGGAGATCCAGTCGGCGGTCCTGGCCGGGGTCGTCGACGTGGCGGTTCACAGCCTGAAAGATCTGCCAACCGCGCAGGCCGGAGGGCTGGCGCTCGCGGCGACGCCTCCGCGGGAGGAACCCGTCGACGCCCTTGTCGGGAGTCCGCTCGTCGAGCTGCCGCCTGGGGCGCGCGTCGGGACCGGCAGCCAACGGCGGCAAGCCCAGCTCAGGACGCTGCGGCCTGAGCTGCAACTTGCCGGCATCCGCGGCAACGTCGATACGCGACTGGCCAAACTCGATGCGGGCGAGTACGACGCCATCGTCCTGGCCGCGGCCGGTTTGCGGCGACTCGGGTGGGGCGAGCGGATCGCCGAGTTGCTCGCACCCCCTCGCATGCTCCCCGCGCCGGGGCAGGGGGCCTTGGGGATCGAGTGCCGCGAGGATGACGCCGCCGGTCGTGCGGCGCTCGCCCCGCTCGACGATCTGCCGACGCGGTTGGGCGTGACCGCCGAACGGGCGTTCCTGGCGGCGCTCCACGGCGGGTGCTCGGCGCCGGTCGCCGCGTGGGGGCGGGTCGAAGGGGACCTGCTGCGGCTCGACGGGCTCGCGGCCGATTTGAACGGCGTCGTCGTGCTCCGGGGTTCGCATGACAGGGAACTGACTCCCGGCGTCGCTCCTGCAGAGGCCCTTGCCGCAGCGGAACAACTCGGCGCGGAGCTTGCCGAGGAACTCATCGCCCAGGGCGCCGCAGAGATCATCGCGGCCGCCAGACAAGTTTCCCCGGGCTGACGCGCTGAAGGGCGTCGCTGCGTGTCGCGCAGTTCCTGCCGATCAGCGGCAGTCGATCGGCAATCTCTGCCGATGACCTCGCGCAGTCGATTGCCGCTAGCACCGCACGTCTTGAGCGTCTTGGTCGGGGCCGGGGCTGAATCGACGGCATTCAGCGATGCCAGCGATTCCCCCGGCGGTCCTTGGCACGCTTCGTGCATGAGCAAGGGGCCGTGACCGCAGGGGGGCGACCTGCGACACGCTAGCTTGCCATGCCGCTGGGACTCTATCTTGCCGCCGAAGGCGCCCTCGTGCAGCAACAGCGGCTCGAGGTGATCGCCAACAACATGGCGAACGTCAACACGGCCGGCTTCAAGCGGGACGTAGCGACGTTCCAGGCCCGTTTCGCCGAGGCGATCCAGCAGGGTCAGGACTACCCGGGCAGCTACTCGGTCAACAACGTCGGCGGCGGCGTCAAGATGATCGAGACGCTTACCGACTATTCGCCCGGGGCGTTGCGGCACACGAGCATGCCGACCGACTTCGCGATCAACGGCGAGGGGTTCTTCACGGTTCGTTCGCCGCAAGGCGAGACGTTCCTCACCAAAGCCGGCAATTTCGTCATCGACGCCCAGGGGCGGTTGCTGACGCAAACGGGCGACTTTGCGGTGCTCGACGACGGCGGGGCGCCGATTCAGATCGACGGCACGCTCCCGTTCGAGGTCGAGGCGGGAGGGCGGATCGTCCAGGACGGATCCGCCCAGGCGATCGGGCTCGTCGCCCCGCAGTCGCTGGGCGATCTGGTCAAGGTCGGCAGCAACATGTTCCGTTCGCTCGGGCCGACGACCCAAGTCGCCGCCGAGGCTCGCGACGTTCGCCAAGGTTTTCTGGAAGACTCGGGCGTCAACTCGACGCGCGAAATGATGGCGATGATCGAAACGACCCGCGCCTTCGAGGCGAACACGAAACTCATCCAACACCAGGACGGCATGATCAGCGGACTGATCGGCCGACTGCTGACGGCGTAACGTGCCGCTTCGAGCGAGCTGACGCTTCTCGACTTGGAACGCTCAGATTTCCGACCTCTCACCCCCGACTCCTCTTCCGCCATGTCAGTCCAAACGCTTTACACCGCCGCCACGGGGATGGAAGCCCTCGAGACGAAGCTTGACGTGATCGCCAATAACATGGCGAACATCAACACGACCGGCTTCAAGAAGGATCGGGCGAACTTCGAGGATCTGTTCTACCGACAGATTCGCATGCCGGGCGCCCGCGACGCCGACGGCAGCATCACCACGACCGGCATCGACGTGGGACTGGGCGTGCGCGTGTCGAGCACGCAGACCAACCACACCCAAGGGGCGATGCAGATCACCAACAATCCGCTTGACTTTGCGATCGAAGGGAACGGGTTCTTCCAAGTGCAGAACCCCAACGGCGGGTTCTTCTACACTCGAGCCGGCAACTTTGGCCTGAACGCGAACAACCAATTGGTCCTCGGCTCGGCCCAGACCGGGTGGATCATCGATCCGCAGATTTCGATTCCGCAGGACGCGACCAACGTGGTCGTAACAAGCGACGGTCAGGTGCAGTTCAACACGAGCACCGACCCCACGTTGCAGACCGCCGGCCAGTTGCAGGTGGCGACGTTCATTGATCCGGACGGTTTGCTGAAGATGGGAGACAACCTCTACCAGCTTACCGACGCCTCCGGTCCCGCGACGCTGCTGAACCCGGGGCAGCAAGGCGCCGGTTGGCTTCGCCAGGGGGCGCTCGAGGCCTCGAACGTCGAACCGGTGCAGGAACTGATCGATCTGATCACGACGCAACGGGCGTTCGAACTCAACTCGCAAGTCGTCCAAGCGGGCGACCAGATCATGCAGACCGCCACCCAGTTGCGGCGGTTCTAGGACTCTGAGCGCTAGTGCACGCGCGACAAACGCCATGGCGACGACCCGCTGACCGGTCTCGCCCGACTCCTTCCGAACTCTTCCGACGTCGCCTGTTCCGGATGCTTGCCATGTTGCTGCGAATCGCCGTCTTGTCGACCGTGGGCCTGATCGCGGGATCGGCTGCCGCCGCCGAGATCGCGCTGCGGGAGCGCTGCCTGCCCGCCGGGCCAGTGGTGCGGCTGGGCGATCTGGCCGACGTGGCGGCAGCGGGTCCGGCCGAACTCGACGAACTGATCACCACCCCGTTGGCGCCTGCCCCGGCGCCGGGGGTGGTCCGCTATCTGCGGGCCAGCGAGGTTCGCGATTTGCTTGTCCTCCGCGGAGTCGACGTTTCGCGTTTGCGGTTCGGCGGGGCCCCGGGCGTAGAAATCGGTTCGGCGCCCGAGTCGGCGACAAGCTCGGTTCCGCTTGTCCGCACGAACGACGTCGAGGCGGTCAAGGCCGAAGTCGAACAGCGGATTGTCGAGTACTTGGTCGCGAAGACGGGCCACGATTTATGGCGCGTCGAGGCGACCGGCGACGCACAATTCTGGTCGGTGCTCTCGTTCGCCGCCGCCGAGGCTCGGGTCGCCGGCGGGGACGCCCCTTGGACCGGTCGACAGAAGTTTCTGCTCGCGGCCCGCGCCGGCGACGCTCCGACGGCAGTTCTGACCCGCGTGACTCGTCAGGAGTTGGTCGTCGTCGCCCAACGGCCGATCGCACGGGGCGAACTGATTCGCGCCGCCGACGTCGAGATTCAGCCGGTCGACAATGCCGTCCCCGCTGCGGCCGTCCGGAACCTCGCCGAAGTGGTGGGCAAGGAATCGGCCACGAACATCGCCGTCGGGACGATGGTCATGTCCGGCGCCGTGCGGGCGCCGATCGTCGTCCGCCGCGGCGAACTGGTGACGGTGACGGCCCGCACGGGGGGCATCACCGCGCGGACGGTCGCCGTCGCGCAGCAGGACGGCGCAGCGGGCGAGTTGGTGCTCGTCGAGTCGGGCGCCAAGCAGAGAAAGCGGCGCTTCACCGCTCGCGTCACCGGCTATCGCGAGTTGGAAGTGTTCGTCGCCCCCGCGGCAGCCGCAGAGTTCGCCCAACGGTGACGGCCGAGCAACCGAGCTCGATTCGTTCGCAGTTCGCCAAGCCGTTCGTCAAGACACCAGCATCCCGCTCGACAGAATCATGAATCGAATGGCCAATACCCGCTGCCTGATCGCCTCCGCGTTCGCGACGCTCGTCGCCGGGGTCGCCGCCGCCCAAGACGGGAGCCTGATGCTCCGCGGTCCCGATCCCGCTCAGGCGAACGGCCTGACGCTGCAGAACGGGTCGTTCATCTACCGGCAGCTTCCCCCCGGCGCACGGCCGAGAGATTTGGAAATCCACGACAGTATCACCGTGCTGGTCGACTACCGGGTCATCACCCAGAGCGAAGGGAACACCCAGGCGCGAAAGACCTCGTCGATCCAATCGGTGCTGACCGACTGGATCAAGTTCGACGGCAAGAATCTCAAGCCGGCGGAGATGGCCGACGGCGACCCGGCCGTGGGCGGGACGAACAACCAACAGTATCGCTCGCAGTCGAACATGCAGCTTCGCGACACGATGTCGTTCCGCATGGGGGTCGAGATCGTCGAGATCCTTCCCAACGGCAGCCTCCGGGTCGAGGGGAGTTCCGAGGTGACGAGCAACGAAGAACGGTGGCGGATCGAGCTGAGCGGCACCGTCCGCCGCGAGTCGATCCAGCCCGATCGCACCGTGGGGAGCGACGCGATGACCGACTTGCGCGTCATCAAACGCGACGCCGGCATGGTCCGGGACGGCTACGCCCGAGGCTGGCTGGCCATGTTGATCGACAAGTACAAGCCGTTCTAGGGAAGTCAGGCGGCCGAAAGCATCCGCCGCCCGCCAGTCACGAATCGCCAATCACCAGTCACCACCGACCAGTCGCCATGCTCCGCCGCATCCTAATCCTCGCCGCCTTGCTTGCCGTCGCTGTCGCTTCGTCAGCCTCCGCCCGGACGCCGCTGCGAAACATCTGCCGGATCAAGGGGCAGGAAGAGAACGTCCTGCGCGGGCTGGGGCTGGTCGTCGGTTTGGCCGGCACCGGCGAGGCGGCCGACGCCGCGACGATGCGGGCGTTGGCGCGGGCGATGGAACTGATGGGGAGTCCCGTCCCCGAGGCCGCGTTCGGAGCCCCGGGGAGCCGCAACGAGCTCGACAAGATCAAGAACGTCGCCCTGGTGATGGTGACCGCTCGCGTCCCTGCGACCGGCGCCCGCCGCGGCGATAAGCTCGTCTGCCACGTGAGCGGCATCAACGGCAAGAGCTTGGCCGGGGGCCGGTTGGCGTTCGCCGCCTTGCAGGGTCCCAACACGCTCGACCAGCGGGTTTACGCCCTGTGCGAAGGTCCGATCGAACTCGACAACCCCACCCAACCGTTGGTTGGTCGCGTCCACGCCGGGTGCCAGATGGAGGAGGACGTTCTCACCCCCTTCGTGCAGGACAACCGGATCACGCTGATCCTCGACAAGAACCACGCCAACTTTACGACCGCCAACGACGTGGCCGAGGCGATCCGCAGCCGGTTCTCGAAGGAAGACGAATCGATGGTGCAGGCCAAGAACGCGGCCAATATCGTCGTGACCGTCCCTGCCGAGTACGGCTCCGACCCCGTGCAGTTCGTGGGGGACGTGCTCGACATCCCGATCTACTCGGCCGAGCCCGAGGCTCGCGTGGTCGTGAATCAGAAGACCGGCAGCATCGTGATCAGCGGCAGCGTGACGATCGGCGACGTCGTCGTCTCGCACCGGGACGTGGTCGTCGAGGCTGTGACGCCGGTCAAATTCGCCCGCGTCGGCACCGAGATCACGGACGACGCCAAGCTCGACTCGCTGGTGAACGCCCTGCGAGCCCTTGAGGTCCCGGCCGAGGAGGTCATCGACATCATCAAGGGAATCGAACGCAACGGCAAGCTGCACGGCGTCCTGATTATGGAGTAGGCGTCGACGATTGTCCGTTGTCAGAACGCATTCTGACGACCGCCCCCGACTCCCCGCCCCCGACCGCTGTCCGACCCCGCCATGCAAATCAATCCCGCCCAACTCAGCCAAGTGAAACCCCTTCGCGGGGCAGTCGCGTCGCATGCCGAACAGATCGAGTCGGCCGAACAGCTTCGCGACGTGTATCGCGAGTTCGTCGGGAAGACGTTCTTCGGCCAGATGCTCAAGAGCATGCGGACCACCGTGGGCGAGGCCGCCTACTTCCACGGCGGGCAGGCCGAGAAGGTGTGGCAGAGTCAGCTCGACGAGCAACTCGCCGAACACATGACCGTCGCCAGCGCCGACAAATTCGCCGACCCGATGTTCCGGCAGCAGTTTCCCGCGCAGGCGAAACTGTTGGACGAGGCCGCGGGCAAACAGGCCTCGTTGGCCGACCTGGGATCTTTGCGACGCCGCTAACGCTGCACCGCGACTCCGCCGACTGGGACCGGACCCCTCGCCGTTCGACACTTCCCGCGACAACGCGGGCTCTCTAGCAAGGATGATCATCGCCGTGAGCGCAGCCGTGACGACCGAGTGGGAAAGTGACATTGCCGGACTGCTGGCGCGGTTGGCCGACGCCCAAGGCGGCTTGCTGGCGCTGCTGGCGGAGAAGCGGCGCTTGATCATCGCCCGCGATCACCAAGCGCTGGCGTCGCTGGCGCCGATGGAACGCCAGTTGGCCGCGGAGCTGCAGGCTTGCCAGGAGCAGCGGCGCGGACTGCTTGACCGCGCCACGGACGCGGGATTGCCGCACGAATCGCTGACGGACCTCAATGGCGCCTTGTCGGCGGCGGCTCGCGGGAGACTGGCGGAGCCGCTCGCAGAGGCCCGCAAGCGGTCGGAGTTGGTGCGGCACGAGTGCCTCGCCCAGTGGGTCGCAGTGCAGCGGAGCGTGCTCCACTTGGCCCAACTTCTGGAAATCTTCGCGACCGGCGGTCAGGCGCGACCGACATATGGAAGTGGGATTGGCTCTCAAGCGAGCGGTTCGCTTATCGATCAGGCAGTGTGACGCGAGGCAGCCGCTTCGCCGCCGAGGGCGTCGACGTGCACCGGCGACGCGTGCAGCGTCGATTCCGGACGGGGCCTTGCGCGGTGCGCGCGAATTCGGCGGCTTACGAACCCGCACCCGGAATTTGAGACAGCGCAGGGAACGCGCGACATGTCGCTCTTCGGCTCCATTCAGATGGCGGGGAACACCCTGCAGGCCATGCAATTGGGCTTGCACGTGGTGGGCAATAACATTGCCAACTCCAACACGCCGGGCTACATCCGCGAGCGGACGATCTACACGACCGCGCCGGTCCAGCGCAAGGGCAACCTCAGCATCGGTCTCGGCGTGCAAATCGCCGGGATCGTGCAAAGCGTCGACCGCTTTATGGTCGACCGGTTGCGGAATGCAGGGAGCGATCGGGCGAGCGCCGACGTGCAGGACGGCGTTTACCGCGATCTGCAGTCGATCTTGGGCGAGCTCTCCGACACCGACATCAGTACGCAAACCGCCAATTTCTTCAACAGCATCAATCAGATTCTGGATTATCCCGACGACATCGCAATGCGGAATCTGGCCGTGCAGAGCGGCAAGACGCTCGCCACGTCCGTCAACGCGATGCATCGCCGGGTGGCGACGGTGTACACGGATCTCAGCAAGCAGGTCGACAACCTCACCCGCGAAATCAACACGCTATCCAACCAGGTCGCGAAGCTGAATCTGCAGATCGTCACCCTCGAAGGCGGGAACGCCACCGGCAGCGAGGCGGGGGGACTGCGGAGCCAGCGGGACGCGGCGCTGCAGCGGCTTGCCGAGATCGCCGACGTCAAGATCAGCGAAGGTCACACCGGCGCCGCCAACGTGTCGCTGGCCGGCGAATTCCTGGTTTTCGAGGGGACGCGCCGGCAGGTGGAAACCCAGTTCGGCGCCGAGAACGGGCTCCAGACCGCCAAAATCCGCTTCAGCGACAACAACAGCTCCCTCCGAGTCGGCGGCGGCGAGTTGCACGGCTACTACGAGGCCCGCGATTCGATCGTCGGCAAGTTTCTCGATCGGCTCGACGAATTCGCCGGCTCGCTGGCCGCGGAGTTCAACAAGATTTACTCGCAGGGTCAGGGCCTCAGCGGGTTCAAATCGATTACCAGCGTCAACCGCGTCAGCGATCCGGGGGCGACCCTCGACGAGGCGGGGCTCGCCGTCACGCCCACGACCGGCGATTTCGATCTCCTGGTGCGCAACAGCGTGTCAGGACTGACTGAGACTCATGCCGTGCATGTTGATCTCAACGGCATCGACGGCGACGACACCCTGGCCTCGATTGCGGAGAAGCTTAGTGCGATCAATGGCGTGACGGCCTTCGTCACCAGCGACAATCGGCTGAGCATCCAAGCCGCCTCGGCGGACAATCAGATCGCCTTTTCAGGCGACACCAGCGGCGTGCTGGCGGCGTTGGGAATCAATACGTTTTTCACCGGATCGAAGGCTTCGGATCTCGCAGTCAACGAGATTCTCGTGGCCGACGGGTCGAAGTTCGCCGCATCCGACGCCGGCATCGGCGCCGGGACGGAGAACGCGGTCAAGCTCGTCGCCTTGCACGACCAGAGTCTCGACAGCCTCAACGGCAACACGGTCACCGGCGTCTACGACCAGTTGATCAACGACACGACCCAGGGCGCCACAGTGGCCAAGGCCGTCGCCGAGGGGTTCCGCGTGTTCGAGGGGACGTTGCAGGCGGCCGTTCAGGAGACCAGCGGCGTCAATCTGGACGAAGAAGCCATCGACATGATCATGCTGCAACGCACCTACCAAGCGTCGGCCAAGTATATCGCGACCATTTCGGAGTTGTTGGACGTCTTGGTGGCGTTGTAAGCGACCGCCGAAGCGCTCCTGAACTCGAGATCCTGACCCCTTGCCCCTGACTCCTGCGTCGTATGGCCGGAATCGTTCCCATCCCGAATTCCCGCATCAGCGGCCTGCTGGCGCGCGAGCGACTGACCAAACAGTTGCAGGCGGACCAGCTTGACGTGTTCCGACTGCAGGAGCAGATCAGCACGGGCCGCCGGATCACGCTCCCCAGCGAGGACGCCCCGGCCGCGTTGCGGGCGATTACGCTGCAGCGCCTGATCGAGCGGAAGACGCAGATCAGCTCGAACGTCTCCACGGGGTTGTCTTATCTGGACGCCACATGGCAGTCGCTCTCCGACGTCTCGACGCTGCTGGGGGACATTCGCGGCGCCGCCGTCGGCGTGTCAGGCACCGCCACGACCGAAGAGCAGCGACAAACAGTCGTCAACGACATCAATCGGGCCATCGAGCAACTGGTCAATATCGGCAACACGCGGTTTCGAGGACGGTATCTGTTCGCGGGGTCGCAGACGAACGTCCGGCCTTACACGATCGCGGGGGACAAGGTCCTCTACGCAGGCGACAGCAAGTCGATCCGCAACTTCTCGGACATCGGCGTGCTGTTCGAGTCGAACGCCACTGGCCAGGACGTGTTCGGCGGGATTTCGGCCCAGGTCCTCGGCGGGACGGATCTCAACCCGCAGGTCACGGCCAGCACCCGGCTCAGCTCGCTCAACGGCGGCAGCGGCGTCAGTCCCAACGGGGCGCTGCAGATCTCCGACGGCTTCAACACCGTGATCGTCGACGTCAGCAAGGCGACGACGGTCGGCGACGTGGCGCGGTTCATCGAATCAAGCGGTCTGCCGGGGCGCGCGTTGTCGGCGACGATCACAGGCAGCGGGCTGGTCGTCGATATTGACGACGCCGGCGGGGGCAATCTTACGATCACCGAAGTCGCCAGCGGGCGAGCGGCCCGCGAACTGGGGATCCTCAACCGAACCGGAGTGCTGACCGGCCCGCTCGTGGGGAGCGACCTCAATCCGGTCGTCCTCAAGACGACGCGCCTCGACGACCTGCTCGGCTCCAAGGCGACGACTCGCCTCGAATCGCCGGGGTCGAACAACGATCTGATCGTCTCCGCGGCCGCCAACGGCGCCGCGTTCAACGACGTGACGATCCAGCTCGTCGACAGTGCGCGGCACTCGCTCGCACCGGGAATCTCGGCGGGCGACGAGTACGTGCAGTACTCGGAGACGGCGCGGGCGGCGACTGCCGGAGTGCGATTCGGGGGAGCCGGCAACGATCTCGTGCTGCAAGCGACCGCCCCCGGGGTCGACTTCAACAACGTGCAAATCTTCGTCGCGGGGGCTCCCGGCATCGGCCCCGGGGCGGCGGCCGCGTACGATCCGATCACCAAACGGCTGACGATCACCGTCGACTCGGCGGGGACGACGACCATCGACGAAGTCGTCAACGCCGTCAACGCCGAGGGGACGTTCACCGCCACAGGCGAATCCGCCTACGATCCTGCGGCGACGATCCCCGCGACGGATATCGGCAGCTTCGTCGGCGACACGGGCAATTCGGGCGGGGCTGCAAAAACCCTGTACGTCTACGTCGAGAACGGCCGCTCGACCGCCAACCACGTGGCGGCCGCGATCAACGCGGAAGGGACGTTCACCGCGTCAATCGACGCGCGCGATTCTCAGAATCTCGCTTCGGCAGGCGTCGGCGTCGTGTCGCTCGCGGCGACCGCGACGACGGCGGCGGGCAGCGGCACGACGTTCGACAAGGCGTCGGGGATTCGGGTCGTCAACTCGGGCCAGACGTTCGACCTTGACTTCAGTCTTGCCGAGACCGTCGACGAGTTGCTGAACATCCTCAACGGCTCCGACGCGGGCTTGCTGGCCGAGATCAACGAGGCGGGCAACGGAATCAACATCCGTTCGCGGCTGAGCGGCGGGACCTTTCAGATCGGCGAGAACGGCGGCCAAACGGCCTCTCAGCTCGGGGTTCGCACGTTGACCGGAGAGACCAAGCTCGCCGAACTCAACGATGGGATCGGCGTCCTCACCAAGCGCGACTCGCTGATCGAGCCCCCGGCGCCCTCGACGACGTTGACCGACGTGACCATCGTGGTCGACGACGGGGCGGGGGGGACCGTCGAGCTGGCCCTCGATTTGTCGACCGCCAAGACGATTCAAGACGTGCTCGATCAGGTCAACAATCACCCCCTGAACAACGCGGCGGGCGTGGCGATCCGAGCCCAGTTGACCTCGGTCGGAAACGGAGTCGAGATCGTCGACTTGAACGGGCGGCCGCTGGAGATTCAGCAGGAGTTCGGCAGCCACGCGGCGGAACACCTGGGCTTGATTCCCGCCGGCCAAACGTCGGCGACCGCCTCGAACGGGGTGATCGTCGGTCGCGATACGCACGTTCTTCGCACCGACAGCGTGTTCACGACGCTCGTGCAGCTTCGCGACGCGATTGCGGCCAACGACGTCGAGGCGATGGGACGAGCCATCGCCAAGATCGATGCGGACCTGAATCGGGCTTCGTTCGCCCGCTCCGACGTCGGCGCCCGTCAACAGGCGCTGGAACTGAGCCAGCGCAATCTGGAGGACGAGGACGTGCGGCTCCGCTCGGCGTTGTCCGACGCGATCGACGTCGATCTGGTCGAGGCGATCAGCAATCTGGTGGCGCGCCAAGCTTCGCTCCAGGCGTCGCTGCAGACGACTGCCAGCATTCTGCAGATGTCGCTGTTGAACTTTCTGTAGGGCGGTCGGCGTCGTCTCCGGCGTCGCGCTTCGGCAGAGTTTGCCTAACCCGCACGATCGCTGGTTTGGGAATTTTCTCGCCCGGCGGCGCCTGTGCATGCCGATCCTGTCTGCGGAGCATAGTCCCTGGATTCGGGGCCCCGAGCTCTGGTCGCGGACTGAACTTGCCGGAGATGGCGAGCGGTGCGCCGCCCCGGGGGACTTGCGCCGACATGGAAGCAGGAGGCACGCGAAATGGACGTCATGACGACGCGCTTTGGCGCCCTGCGGGCGACGCCCGGGGATCTGATCACGTTCGACCACGGCCTGATCGGGCTGCGCGAGTGCCGTCGTTGGCTGCTGCTGGCCGACGCCAAGAACTCGCTCTTAGGTTGGCTGCAGTCCGTCGACGATCCGGAAGTCGCCGTCGGGTTGGTGGCCCCGCGACGGTTCGTGCCCGACTACCAGCTCCGCGTCTCGCGGGGCGAGTTGCAGCCGTTGCGGCTCGAGAACCTCCGCGACGCCCAAGTGGCGGTCATCGTCAGCCGCCAGTCGGAGGGCTTGTCGCTGAACCTGCGGGCGCCGCTGGTGATCAACGTCGAGACCCGCCGCGGCCGCCAAGTGATCGCCAAAGACGCGCTGCCTGTGCAGCACCTCTTGCCGCACCTGGAGCCGTTGCGTCGCTCAGCATGACGCTCGGTGCGCCGCCGGTCGTCGTTTTGGTTGTTCGTTTTAGTCGTTCGTTGACTTCGTCGAGTTTCCGAAATCCCCGCCCCTCGATCCCCCCGCGGCCTCGGTCCGCCTGTCTTGGAGTCGTCCCGCCATGTTGGTTCTCTCACGGCAACGCGATGAAAGCATCATCATCGGCGACAACGTGGTCGTCACCGTGGTGGACGTTCGCGGGGACAAGGTGAAGCTGGGGATCGAAGCTCCGCTGGAAGTCTCGGTCCATCGCCGCGAGGTGTACGAGGCGATCCGTCGCGAGAATCAGCAGGCCGCGAAACTGCGACCCGAGGACGCCCGCGAACTGGGGAACTCCTCGAACGGGAAACAGTAGGACTGCTGCGGGACGACACGGCCCGATTCGGCGGTTTTCCGCACGGGCGTCGCCGTGGTTTTCTTTGCCGGCCGGCGGACGGCGTTCGTCGGCGTCGGCCCCTTTGAGGGCTGCGAATCGTCTTCTGCCGGTCGCCGTTTTGACTGCGCCGTGTGAGCGGTTCGTATGTCGGAACGGCACAGTTGGTTGTTCAAGCTGTGCCGCTTAGCAGGACTTTGCCGACCGTTCCGTCGCGACGCGGATCGATTGTTCCGGCTGGGCGATCTGGTCGGTCGCGCCCCGGCGAGTTCCGCAAAAAATGCTGTCTTACTGGCTCATGGCCTCTCCTGACGGCGACGATATCAGCCCGTAGACGGTCCGCAGATCAGCGGCGAGGCTCCGGCCGCGCCGCCGAAAAGCGACCGCCGCAAGATTCCGCCGTGATTCGTCGCCGCCGCTCCCGGGTGCATTTTGCAACCTACGCTTGGCAGGACGAGTCGTGGCGAATCCTTGTGGTAGGCGAGGATGCCGAGGGCCGTCGGCGGATTTGAACCACGGTGTGACAACTCGCGAGGCGGGTGACCTCGGCGCCGTAACCTTACCCAACAGACAGGCCGGAGTCGTCGACTCCCCAGAAGTCCCGGTCTCAGTTGGAAACTGGCTTTCCTTAGATCAGGGGTGTTTGAAATGACTCGGATTAACACAAACGTCAGCTCGCTGGTCGCCCGCAATACGCTGGGTCGGTCCAACGCAGCGTTGGAGCAAGCGCTCACTCGCCTCAGCACCGGTTTGCGGATCAACACCGGCAAAGACGACCCGGCCGGTTTGATCGCCAGCGAGAACCTGCGATCGGACATCACGTCGATTCGCCGCGCGATCAGCAACACCGATCGCGCCAACCAGGTGATCGCCACCGCCGACAGCGCCCTGGGGCAGGTGAGCAACCTGCTGAACGACATCCGCGGGTTGGTGACCGAGTCCGCTAACGCCGGCGCCTTGTCCGACGCGCAGATCGCCGCGAATCAGTTGCAGGTCGACTCGTCGCTCGAAGCCCTCAACCGGATCGCCCAGACGACGACCTTCCAGGGTCGCCGGCTGTTGGACGGCAGTCTCGATTTCGTGACGAACACCTCGGACAGCGACTTCTCGAACGTGCAGTCGCTGAAGATCGACCAGGCCAACCTCGGCGCCACCGGCACGGTTCCGGTGAGCTTGAGCATCTCGACGGCCGCCACGCGGGCCCAGGTCAACGTGGCCAACGTCCCGGGCGGTTCCGGCACGGGCGTGGCTGCGTCGACGACGATCACGCTGAGCAGCCAAACCGGCGCCGGCACCGCCGCCGCGGGCACCGTTGACTTTACCGTCCAGACGGCTGCGGCCCAGGCCGCCTCGGGCAACGTCGCCATTGACTTGGTCGAGTTGCAGGCGTCCGGTACGGTCACGATCGATTCGACCAACAGTGCCTCGTTCACCCTGACCGCCGTCGCATTGGGCGACGCCGCAGGCGACGAGGGCAACGGCGCCAAGAGCTTGGTGATCGTCAACGACACAACGGAAGGCGCCGTCTACGACGCCAATACGAACACGCTGACCGTGACGATGGACATCACCGGCGGCAACAACACGGTGACCTATCTGGCCGGCCTCATCAGCGCCGGCAGCGACTTTACCGTCAGCGGCATCACCGACGGTGCGGACACGGTGACGGCCTCGAACACGGGCGCCGGCACCTTGGCCGGCGGGCGCGACGCCTCGACCGAAACGATTGCCGTCACCTCGGTCGCGGGCGACAACAACATCTCGATCACGATCGCCGAAGGGAACGGCATCGGCGCCACGCCGAGCGTCTCGGGCGACGCGACCAACGGTTACGTGATCACGGTCGACGATGCGGGATCGACCACGATCGCCGACATCGCCACAGCCATCCAGTCGATTTCCGAGGTCGCGACCGCGGTCTACAGCGGATCGGCGACGTACGAGGGCGCCGACGACGCTGCCCCCGGTTCGCCGACGGTGCTGACCGGCGGCGACGACGCGCAGACCGCCACCCAGTCGATCGACATTGCGTCGCTGGCCACCTCGGCCGGCGGAAACCTGAGCCTGACCTTCGCAGTCGGCGGCACCGCCGGCGTCGCGGCCGGGTCGGGCGCGGGCGAGTACACGGTGACCTACACCGCCGGCTCGTCGCTCAACGACATCCTCACGCTGCTTGAGAACGGCACGATCACGGAACTCGACGCGACTGCGACCGGTCTCGCGACCGGCGCCGTCGGCACGAACGTGATCACCGCCGGCCCTTCGGGCGCCCAGGCGATCTCCGGTTACGACGCTCCGACGACCGGCAATGACGTGATCACGCTGACCGCGGCCAACGTCGGCACGGCCGGCAGCGGGCGGACGGTCACGATCAACGAGACGAGCAACAGCTCGCTGTTCGACGCCGGCACGGGCGTCGGCGTGGCGGTCGACACCAACGGCAACGTCGTGATCAGCCTGAATTCGGCTGCGACCGCGATCAACGTCAGCGACATCGTCGCCGCGCTCGAAGCCACCACCGAGTACACCGCTTCGCTGACCACCAGCGGCGGCTCGGGGGTCTACAACTCGACCACCCAGGCGCCTCCCACCGTGGCGAACACCGCCGGCGGCGAAGCCGCGGGCGGGTTGGCCGGAGCGGTCGTGTTCGAACTGGCCGGGCTGACCGGGTCGGAAGTGCTCAGCTTCGGCGCCGGGACCAGCATTTCGCAGCTCGTGACTGGCATCAATCTGGTGAGGGACGCCACCGGCGTCGAGGCCGTCGCCAACGGCACGACCCTCGAACTGCGGTCGACCGAGTACGGGTCTTCGGCCCTGGTCGACCTGAAGGTCATTTCCGAAGGCTCGGGATCGACCCCGTCGGGCATCTTCTCGACCGCCACGGCGACCCAGTCGCGCGACACGGGCACCGACATCGTGGCCACGGTCAACGGCATTGCGGCCAACGGCAAGGGCAACACCCTGCAGATCAACACCGCGACGCTCGACCTGACCTCGACCATTACGGCGGGCTTCACCGGCTCGATCGACTTCACGATCACCGGCGGCGGGGCCCTGTTCCAACTCGGTCCGGACGTCGTCAGCAACCAGCAAGCTCGGCTGGGCATCGGCAGCGTGAACACCGCCCGCCTCGGCGGCGTCAGCGGCAAGCTGTTCCAGCTCGGCACCGGCAACGACGCTTCGCTGTCGACCGACACGAACGTGGCCGCCCGCATCGTCGAAGAGGCGATCGATCAGGTCACCTCGCTTCGCGGTCGATTGGGCGCCTTCCAGCGGACGACGCTCGAAACCAACAAGCAGGCCCTCAACGACACGTTGACCAACCTGACCGAGGCCGAGAGCTCGATCCGCGACGCCGACTTCGCTGAAGAATCGGCCCAGTTGACCCGGGCTCAGATTCTGGTGCAGTCCGGCACGACGGTGCTCCAGATCGCCAACCAGAACCCGCAGAACGTGCTGGCCCTGCTCCGGGGTTAAGCGACGCTCGCGGACGGATAATTCGTCGCCACGCCAGCCGGCTCGGTCTTCGCAGACCGAGCCGGCTGTTTTTTGGGCCGCCGTCGTTCGCCGCGGCCTCCCTCGGCACAGGCGCCAGCAGGCGCCGTTTGACTGATCCGGCGAGGCAAACGGCGCCGATAATTCCTAATGAGTACGCGCCCCCGTCGGACCCCGCTGACGACCTAAACTTGTCGCACACGGCCTTCCCTTCGGTCAGGCCTGCTTCGGCGTACTTCCGAGCTCTGCGCCATGTCACGCATCACCTCCAGCATTGGTCTGATCACCGGGATCCCGATCGAGGATACCGTGAATCAGCTCATGCAGCTCGCGGCCCGGCCGCGCGATTTGCTGGTGTCGCGCAACAAGTCGATCCAGGACGAGCAGACGGCGGTCAACACGCTCAGCACGCGGTTGTTGGGGTTCCAGTTCGCGATCAACAAGCTGAAATCGACGACAGTCTACTCCTCGCGCACGGTCACGAGCAGCAACAAGGACGCGCTCTCAGCCGCCGTTCCTTCGGGCACAACGCCCCCCGCGGGGACGGTCGTCGTGCGACCGGTGCGAACCGCCTCGTCGCAGCAACTGCTGAGCCAGCGGTTCGAGAGTCTCGACGCCAGCCTCTCGACGGGGTCGCTCAGCCTGCGGATGGGGGGCTTCGTCAACAAGGGGGCGGCGCTGGAGGTCCTCAACGGCGGGGCCGGCGTGCCGGCAGGCAAAATCAAGATCACCGATCGCAGCGGCGCTTCGGCCACGATCGACCTGACCTACGCACAATCGGTCGACGATGTGCTTGTCGCGATCAATCAGAACGCTGAGATCGGAATCCAAGCCTCGGTCGTCGGCGACTCGTTCCGTTTGACCGACGTCAGCGGCGGGTCGGGGAACTTGATCGTCGCCGAAGTGGCCGGCGGTTCGACCGCCGCCGGGTTGGGACTGGCCGGCATCAATACGGCCGCCTCGGTTGCGACCGGGGGAGACGTCTTCCGGCTCTACGATTCCTTTCGTTTGGCACAGCTCAACGACGGCAACGGCGTCGACTTCAATGCCGCCGGCATCGCCGACGTCGAGATCGCCCACCGCAACGGCACGACGACAGCCGTCGATCTGAGCGGCGCAGCGACAATCAAGGACGTGCTCGACAAACTTAACGCGGCCGGCGGCGGCAAGGTCGCCGCGACCATCGCCAGCGACGGCAACCGGTTGCAACTGGTCGACCTGACCACGGGGGGCGGGACGTTTGCCGTCGCTAACGGCACGGCCGGCAGAGCGGCGACCGATCTGGGGCTCGACGCGGCGGCGAGCGGGGGAACGATCGCCGGCAAGCGGATCGTTTCCGGCTTGGCCGACTCGCTGCTCTCTCGGCTCGGCGGAGGCGCGGGGCTGGGATCGCTCGGCACGCTGCAGATCACCGACCGCGGCGGCGCCGTCGCCACGGTCAATCTCGCCTCGGCCGAGACGCTCTCCGACGTTCTCGAACTGATCAACGCCTCGTCGGCGAGCGTGACGGCCGCGGTGAACGAAGCCCGGAACGGCATCGTCGTCGTCGACGAGAGCGGCGGCAGCGGATCGCTGACGATCGCCAGCGGCGACGCGACCAACGCCGCCGAGAAGTTGGGGATTGCCTTCGACGCGGCGGCCGGCTCGACCGACGGCGGATCGCTCAACCGGCAAATCGTCAGTCGCGCAACCTTGCTCTCCTCGCTCAACAGCGGCAAGGGGGTCAAATTCGGCGACGTGCGCATCACCGACACCGCCGGAGTCTCGCGAGTCGCGGACTTCAACACGGTCGGCAGCGAGCCGAAGACGCTGGGAGACGTGATCGACGTCATCAACGCGCTCGACAACGGCGTCGAGGCTCGTATCAACGACACGGGCGACGGGATCGTGCTCGTCGACACGGCCCGCGGCTCGGGCAAGCTGGCGGCGGTCGACGTCGGGGGCGACATCGGCAAGACGCTCGGACTGACTCGGCCCAGCAAGGTCGTCTCGATCGACGGCGTCGATACGCAGGTCGTCGACGGCTCGGCGACGCGCTCCATCGATCTGACCAACCTGGGCTCGACGGCCGACTCCGTCTTGCTCAGCTCGCTCAACAGCGGCGCGGGGATCGCGTTGGGGGACGTGCGGATCGACGACTCCAACGGCAAGTCGATCTACCTCGACCTCAACGGCGGCGATGCGGGGATCTCGACCGTCGGCGATCTGATCAACCTGATCAATCAGCGGGCCGAAGCCACGACGGGGTTCTCGGTGCGCGCCAAGCTGAACGCCGCCGGGACGGGCATTCTGCTTGAAGACGACGGCGGAGGGAGCCAGACCATCAAGGCGGTCGATCTCAACTCGACGACGGCCGCCGATCTCAAGCTGACCGGGTCGGTCGTTCGCTCGGGGGGCAAGCAACAGCTCGCCGGCAACGGCCTGTTTCCTGCCGTCGCCAGCGCCGGGGACGGTCTGTCCGCCCTAGCCAAACGGATCAATGAGCTCGGCTTGGGCGTGACCGCCGGGACCCTCTTCGACGGCGTCGGCTACCGGCTCAGCCTGACGGTCGACGCCTCCGGCAGCGCGAACGAACTGCTGGTCGACGCCCTTGGGACCGGCTTCAAATTCACGGAGAACTCCCGGGCTCAAGACGCCCTGCTCGCGTTCGGCGAAGGCAACGTTCTCGGCAGCGGCGTGCTGCTCAGTTCGTCGACGAACTCGTTTAAGAATTCGATCGGCGGACTTGACCTGACCATCGCCGCCGGCAGCGACAAACCGGTGACGCTCACCGTGGCGAGCTCCGACTCGTCGCTCGTGAGCACCGTTCAAGAGGTAGTCGACGCCTACAACAGTCTGCGTTCCGATCTGGGCGAGTTGACCTCGTTCGACGCGAGCTCGCTGACCACGGGGCTGTTGTTCGGGACGCGCGAGGCGATCGCCGTCGACCAGTTGGTGTCGCGCGTGCTCACGGACCGGTTCTTCGGCGTCGGCAATTTCCAGGCCCTGGAGCAACTCGGCCTGAGCGTCGGACAAGACGGCAAAATGGAACTCAATCGAACGCGATTGCAGAACGCGTTCGCCGAGGACCCCGCCGGAGTCGAGCAGTTCTTTACGAACGCCGATCGCGGATTCATCACGAAGCTCAACGCGCAAATCGATCGGCTGATCGACTCCAAGAACGGGGCGTTCGGCGCCCGGTTCGATGCGCTGCAGTCCAAGGTCGACGCCAATCTCTTGCGGATCGACCAGTTGGCTTCGCAGCTCGATCGGCAGCGCGAGCGGCTGTTGCTGCAGTTCGCTCAGCTCGAGTCGATCATCGCCCGCATGCAGTCGAATCAGCAGGCGCTTGAGAATCTGCAGATCATCCCGCCCTTGACCAGCTCGCGCAGGTCGAGCTAACCGTTCCGTCGCCGCACGCGACGCGTCCGTCCCCATCCTCGCTCCCCAGCCGCCATGACTCTCCACCGTCAGACCGTCCCGAACGCAGGCCAGTACCTGGAGTCGCGGGTCACGACCGCTTCGTCCGCCGATTTGCAGTTGATGCTGTTGGACGGCGCCCTGCGGTTCGCCCGCAAGGCGCAATCGTTGTGGGACGATCCGGCGCACGCGGGCGAGGTGCACCAGTTGCTGCTGCGCGTCGTCGACGTGATGGAAGCGGCCACGATGGGAGTCGCCGAGTCGACCGACCCAATCGCTCAGCGGTTGGAAGAGCAGTACGCGTTCCTGTTCCGCGAATTCGCCGCGGTGAGCATGGGATACGACCGAGCCCAATTCGATCGGGCCGTCGAGCTGTTGGCGTTCGAACGCGAGACCTGGCGCCTGGCGTGCGAAAAGGCCAAAGGAACGTCGGCCGAGTCTGCCGGGGCGGAGCCCGCCGCTCCGGCGGTCGTCGAGGCGCCCCCGCGTCGCCGACCCTTGGCTCCGCCGATCGACGCAACGCTTCCCAGCGGCGGCTTCTCGATGCAGGTTTGACGCCCCTGGCGGCCGGTGAACGGGCGACGGGACTCGCGGTTTTCACTGAGCGGGAGCATGCGCTCGGGCCGGCGGCGATGCCGCGCGTCCCCAGCCGCCCCCCTGGTCGTTCCCATGGCATTGCAACCCTCGGGACCGCGTGTTGACCTCGCGGGCTGCGGTCGTATCATCGGGGTTTGCGCTCGCCCCGCGGGGGCTGAGCAGGGGAGCCGCTCGGCGTCGTCGGGTGTCGCTCCTTGTCGTTCGGCCCGTCGATCCGGAGTCCTCATGTCAGCCGCCGTTGCCGCGAAGAAGCTCATCCGCGTGGGGCACAGTCCCGATCCCGACGACGCGTTCATGTTTCACGCTTTGGCGAACGATTGCCTTGACACGGGGGCATACGAGTTCGTGCACGAGCTGGTCGATATCGAAACGCTCAATCGCCGGGCCTTCGCCGGCGAGTTGGAACTGACCGCGGTCAGCATCCACGCTTACGCCTTTCTGCAGGACAAGTACGCCCTCTGCAGTTGCGGGGCGAGCATGGGGGACGGATACGGCCCGATGGTCGTCGCCCGCGACGCCGCAACGCTGGACGACGTACGGACCCGCGTGATCGCCGTTCCGGGGACGCTCACCAGCGCGTTTCTGGCCTTGCGGCTCTGCCTGGGAGCCGACTTTCGGTACGTCGTCGTGCCGTTCGACGAGATCATTCCCGCGGTCGTCGCCGGCGAGCACCAGGGGAACAAGATCGACGCGGGGCTCATCATTCACGAGGGGCAGCTCACCTACGGCGATCAGAACCTTCACCTTGTCGTCGACCTTGGAAAGTGGTGGGGCGAGCGGAACGACGGCTTGCCGTTGCCGCTGGGCGCCAATGCGATCCGCAAGGATCTGGGGCCCGAGGCGATCTCCGAAGTCCAGCGGCTGCTGTACGAGAGCATCAAGTACGGTCTCGACCACCGGGCCGACGCCCTGGCCCACGCCATGAAGTACGGTCGCGATCTCGACGATGCGAAGACCGACACGTTCGTCGGCATGTACGTCAACGACTGGACGCTCGACTTCGGCGAGCGGGGGCGCGAGGCGGTGCGACGATTTCTTGAGCAGGGGCACGAAGCGGGCGTGCTGCCGACGCTCATCGTGCCGGAATTCGTGCCGCTGGGTTAGTTCGCTTGCCAAGGTCGCAGAACCCTGGTGAGCCGTTGTTGCCGCCCGCGAGCAAAACTACGTTATTTTTTGGAGCAAAACTCCTGCCGGCAGCGCGACGGAAACGCTTGCAACTGCTTGAGCGCCATCGACTTGCGCGAGACGCTGTCTGATTGGAGAGGCCCTTTTTTGCCAGCAAAACTCGCGTCCCTCGAGCAAAACTCGTGACAAGCCTCTCACCGGCGTCCGTAGCTTAAACGATGTCGTGGCTCATTTTCGATAAGAATTCCGCCAGAGCGAAGCAGATTCACGGAGTCGTTTCGTGACCGTTCGGGCGGCTTGAGATCAGCCTGACAGGGTCGCCCAGGTTCTTCGAACCTGGGCGACACGAGGGGACGAGATCGATGCAACTTTGCGAGTGATGCGACCTCGACGCGGCGCCGTTGGCCGTCCAGGGCGGAGAACCTGGACGGCCCGCTTGGAGACTGAATGCGATCGAGGTCGGCAAATCCTCGCATTCAGGGGGCGTCGCGACGGCGACTTCCCGGCGATCAGCGGCTGCATTGTTGTTGCCCGCTCCGCTGCCGAGTAAGCTGTCAGTATTGTCGCGGCAACCTCGGCGTGTTCTTCCTCCTTCGTCGTCGACCAGGACGATGCAGCGTCGCGACGACGAATCTCATTCGGTGAGAGTGCTCATGCTTACGCCCTGCGCCCGAATCAGCATCCTCGCGGGCCTCTTGTGCACGGCGTCCGTTTGTCGGGCCGACTTTCAACTTGTCGAGTCGCTCAGCATTCCGCCGTTCAATTCGCTGGCCCGCGGCGACGGCCAGTGGCACGCGGCGGGCATCACGGGTTGGTGGACGGTCGACGACTCGTTTTCCGCGCCGTACGCGATGACGGTCGCCAGCGGCTCGTTCAACGTGCTCGAACTCGCCTACGACGGCGCCCACAATCGGATGGTTTTGCTGGAGTTCAGTACAGGCGAAGTGCGGTTCCACGGAATGGACGGCAGCTTTCAGAGCTCGTTCGACACGGGGCTGGTCAGCGCCAACGGCTTGGCCCGCGATCCCCGCGACGGCAGCCTTTGGGTGAGCAACTTCAGCGGTTTCGTGCGCCACTACTCGGAGTCGGGCTCGCTCCTGAGCGGCTTCAACGCCGGCATGCTGCTTTCGGGCCTGACCTTCGATCCGCGCAGCGATTCGCTGCTCGTCTTGCGGGCCGACGGTCCCGGCGGCATTGGCGGCTCGCTCGACGACGAGTTGTGGGAGTATTCCGCCACCGGCGCCAATCTCGGCCGGCTTTGGAGCAGCGGCGAAATCCCCGGCAACGGCCACGGCCTGGAGTATCTCCCGGACGAGGGCAAGCTGTACGTGAAGTCGGGCGTCAACCCGCAGCAGCCCACTGCGCCGTATAACGCGACGCGCATCTATCAGGACCTGGGGCGAATTCCCGAACCGCCGACCGCGGCGGGGGCGCTGGTCACGATGGCGGCGGTTGGCGCTTGGCGGATGCGACGGCGGATCGGTTGATCCACTGCGGTGCAGGCAGCGGCAGGATCGCGTTGCGACGTTTCTTGAGGCTGCTCCGTTCAGGTTCGAGAACCTGGGCGGCCCGGTTAGGCGAAGCAAGCCACTGCGTTCTTGAAGATTCTCAGGCCGGCGCCTTCGCTCAATTCCGGCTTGCGCGTCCACTGCGGGTGCTGCGTGCGGTCGATGAAGCGTTCCGGGTGGGGCATCAGACCGAAGACGCGGCCGGAGGCGTCGCACACGCCTGCGACGTCGGCGGTCGCGCCGTTGGGATTGTACGGTCGCGCGCTGCAGTCACCGCTCGCGGTCTGGTCTCCCGCAACGTACCGAAGCGCGAGCTGCCCCGCCGCTTCGAGTCGTGCGAGCGTCGCGTCGTCGCGGACGAGGAACCGCCCTTCGGCGTGAGCGATCGGCAGTTCCGCCGTGTCGATGCCGGCGAGGAACAAGCATTTCGGGCTCGTGTTCTTGAGCCGCACCCAGCGGTCCTGGTAGCGATGCGATTCATTCCAGGCGAGCGTCGCGGTCGGGCCTGCGGCGTCGTCGACGTCCAACAGGCCGCTCTTGATCAGGATCTGAAATCCGTTGCAAATGCCGAGGATCAATTTCCCCGCCTCGCGAAACGCGGCGAGCGACTCGGCGAGGTGATGGCGTAGCTGGTTGCCGTAGATGCGGCCTGCGGCGACGTCGTCGCCGTAGCTGAACCCCCCCGGCAAGCACAGGATCTGGAACTCCTCGGCCAGCCGCGGCGACTGGAGCCAGCGCCCCAGGTGGACGACCGTCGGTGCGCCGCCGGCGCGCTCGAAGGCGTAGGCGGTTTCGGCATCGCAATTGGTGCCGGGGGCGCGAAGGACAAGCACGCGAGGTGAGGCCATGACAAACCGCAAAATGAATGACGCCAGTTGATTCGCTCGATACTCGTCACGCCGGCGACTTCGGCCGCGCCGGCCGTCGCAACTCGGCTGCACGCCGCTTGTTATCCGTCGCTCATGCCAACGCCGCCGACTGCCAGGCACGCTTCAACTCGCCGAGTTCCGCATCGACGAGCAGGTCCTCGCCCAGCGCGATTCGCAGCCGGTCGTCGCCGCTCACGACGCCGATCCGGGCATGCGGCACGCCGGCCGACAATTCGGCGAACCGAGGCGCGTCGGCGGCCGCGACCTCGCAGAGGAAACGGGTGTTCGATTCGCTGAACAATCGCCCGGTCGGCGTAACGGTTCCCTCGACCACGAGCGCGGCCGCGTCGACCGAGGCCCCGAGGCCGCCGGCGAAGGCCATCTCCGCGAGCGCTGCGGCGAGCCCCCCTTCGCTCAAGTCGTGGCACGCGGCGACCAGCCCCACGTCGATCGCGGCATGGATCGCCGCGAACGTCGCTTTGGCCCGCTCGGGGTTCACTTTCGGCACGTCGCCGCCGGTCGACTGATTGACCAGAGCGTAATGCGACCCGCCCAGCTCTTCGCTCGTCACGCCGACGACGAAGAGCAGATTGCCCGGCGCCTTGAGATCCATCGTGACGCACTTCGCGACGTCGGCGACCTGGCCCATGGCGCTGATCAGCAGCGACGGCGGGATCGCGATCGTGCGCTTCCGGCCATCGTCGCCGACATAGCTGAATTCGTTGTTGAGGCTGTCCTTGCCGCTGATGAACGGGGTTTCCAGCACGAGCGACAGGTCGTGACAGGCGAGTGCCGCCCGGACAAGCGATCCTAGCGTGTCGTTCTTTTCGCAATCGCCCCAGCAGAAGTTGTCGAGCACCGCGATTCGCCGGGGATCGGCGCCGACCGCGACGCAGTTGCGGATTGCTTCGTCGATGGCGCTGGCGGCCATGTGGTACGTGTCGAACTCGCCGTAGCGGGGATTCATGCCGCAGGAGATCACGACGCCGCGGGGCGACCCGAGCACGGGACGAACGACCGCCGCGTCGCCGGGGCCGTCCTCGCAAACGCCCACCAGCGGTTTGATTGCGCTGCCCCCCTGCACTTCGTGGTCGTATTGGCGAATGATCCCTTCTTTGCTGGCGACGTTAAGCGAGCCGAGGATCAAGCGCAGCGACAAAGTGAAATCGACGTCGCTCGGCGCACGGAACGGCTGCGTCGCTTGCGGTTCGTACGCCGCTTGGCGGACGACCGGCGGCCGGCCGTTGTGAAGCAGGTCCATGGCCAGATCGCCGACGACCGCGTCGTGATATTTGAGCACGAGGCGCCCCGTCGGCTCGAACCGTCCGATGACCGTCGCCTCGACCCCCTCGGCGGCGCACAAGTCGTGCAGCGCCTGCCAGCGCTCCTCGGGGACGCTCAGGACCATTCGCTCCTGGGCCTCGCTGATCCAAATTTCGGTGTAGGAGAGCCCGGCGTACTTGAGCGGGGCCTTGTCGAGCCACACCTCGGCGCCGATCTCCTCGCCCATCTCGCCGACGGCGCTGGAAAACCCGCCGGCGCCGCAGTCGGTGATCGCGGTGAACAGCCCCCGATCGCGGGCCGCGAGCACGACGTCGAGCACCTTCTTTTCCTCGATCGCGTTGCCGATCTGCACGGCTCCGCCGGAGAGGGACTCGCTCTCGTGGGTCAGCTCGGCGCTGGAGAACGTGGCCCCGTGGATGCCGTCGCGCCCGGTGCGGCCGCCGAGAGCGACGATCAGGTCGTGCGGCTGCGGCTGCTTGAACGACTTGTCGCGCGGGATGAGTCCGACGCTGCCGCAGTAGACCAGCGGGTTGCCCAGGTACCGCTCGTCGAAGTACACGGCGCCGTTGACGGTGGGGATTCCCATCCGGTTGCCGTAGTCGCGGACCCCCTCGACGACTCCGCGCATGACGAGTTGCGGGTGGAGCACCCCGGGGGGAAGCGTGTCGGCCGCGGTCTCGGGGGGAGCGAAGCAAAAGACGTCGGTGTTGGCAATCGGCTTGGCGCCCAACCCTGTGCCGAGCGTGTCGCGGATGACCCCTCCCAGCCCCGTGTTGGCGCCGCCGTACGGTTCCAGGGCCGACGGGTGGTTGTGGGTCTCGACTTTGAAGCAAATGTTGTGCTGGTCGTCGAATCGCACGATGCCGGCGTTGTCCTTGAACACGCTGACGCACCAGTCGTCGTCTCCCCAGCGGCGGCGCAGCTCCTGGGTGGCGGCGAAGATCGTCTCCTTGAGCATGTTGTCGAATCGCCGCTCGCCATGCTCGTCCCGATAGGCGATCCGCCCGGCGAGCGTCTTGTGGCTGCAGTGTTCGCTCCAGGTCTGGGCGAGCGTCTCCAACTCGACGTCGGTGGGGTCGCGGCCCAACTCGTCGAAGCAGCGCTGGATCGTATGCATCTCGGCGAGCTGCAGGTAGAGCTGTCCTTCGCGGGAGAGCCGCAGGAGCCCCTCGTCGTCGAGCCCCGCCAGCGGGACGTGCTGCAGCTCGAAGCGGTATTCGCTCCCCGACTCGAGCCGCTCGAAGGGGAGCGGCCCGACGACGGATCGCTCGATCGCGTCGTTGGCCAGCACCTTGGCCGCGATTCGCTCGACGTTCGGCCGATCGACTCCGGCGAACCAGTACTTGCGGAGGGTGCGGACCGCGTCGACCTCGACTCCCAGGTCGCGGGCCGCGGTCTCGGCGGTCTGGGCGACAGGGTCCATGACGCCCGGCTTGAGCAGCACTTGGACGAGCAGCACGGGCTCGTCCAACCCGCCGGCGGCCAGCCGCGCCGGGGGAGCGACCAGATCCGCATGCCCGATCGGCGCGACGACCGATACCTCGGCCACCGCGTCGGCGAACAGTTCCCGCGCCAGTTTGCGGGCGGCCGCCTCATCCAATTTCGGGCCTTGCACGAGATACCCGTGACACGCGGCGACGCGCAGCTCGTTTGCCAATCCCAGCGCCGCGGCGTCGGCGGCGACCGCGGCCGCGGCCCCGTCGCGCTCGCCGGCCCGGCCGTGCAGGTCAATCTCCCAAAGCATCGCGGATCCGTTTAGCGTCTTGCAGTTGTTCAGTGAGGGCCGGTCGATCGTCGGCGTCGATTGCGCGGGCGATCGATTCGAGCCGGTGCTCGAACCGCCGCAGCGCATCGAGCACCGCCGCCCGGTTTTGAGTGAAGATTTGCGTCCACAGGTTTGCGTCCCCGGCAGCGACGCGGGTCGTGTCGCCCCAGCCGGTCGCGGCCAGTTGCAGCCAATCCTCCGGCGTGGCCGCGGCGAGCGCGGAGGCCACGAGGTGCGGCAAGTGGCTCGTCGCCGCGACCGCCTGATCGTGGTCGTGGGGGGAGAGCCGGACGACGTCCGCTCCGAGAGCTTCCCAGAACTCGGCGATCCGCTCGACCAGCGCCGGGGCGGTGTCGTCCTCCGGGGTGACCACCACGGTTCGGCCCTCGAACAAATCAGCCCGTGCGAACTCCGGCCCCGTCCGGTGATCCCCCGCCAGGGGGTGGCTCCCCACGAACCGGTTCGGCCCGGGGCGAAGCTGGGGCAAGTCGGCGGAAACGGGCTCGCGCAACTCACGGCAAATCGCCGCCTTGGTGCTCCCCGCGTCGGTCATCAGGGCCTTGGGGGCGAAGAAAGCGGCGGATCGCAAGGCGTCGACGATGCCGTCGACCGGGGTGGCGACGATCACCAGGTCCGCCTCGGCGACCCCCTCGACGAAGCGGGTCGTCGCCCGGTCGAGCGCCCCGCGGTCGAGGGCCTTGTCGAGCGACCCCTGCCGCCGGCCGACGCCGATCACTTCGCCGGCGACGCCCCGGCCGCGCGCGGCCAACCCGATCGACCCTCCGATGAGGCCGACGCCGACAATCGCCACTCGGTGGAACAGAGGCATCGGTTCGTGCAGGGGGAGGGGGGCTTGTGCTTTGACGCAGGCAGATCTCGGGCTGGCGACGCCCGCTCGATGGCAGCCTCTCGCTCGAGTCGGGCGAAAACGGCCAAGTCGGTCGCCGTCGTGTTGCACATGGCGCTTGCCGCCGCTTAGGCATGCAGACGCGACAGGGCCGGCATTCTAGCAAAATGGCAGGCCCTTGCAGGGGGGCGCGTCGGGCGTTCAATTGTCCCGCGTCGCAATCGTCGCAAACGGAGTCGTCGCATGCAAACTGCCGCGAAAAGAAGGATTTTCTTTCTGAACCGACTTGCCAAATCGGCTTCCATACCGCTTCTGCGGTAGAATATCGAACGCCGGGGAGCGAATTGGGGGCGACGCTCAAGCCGCGAGCTAGCACGCCCGATTAATCCACGGCGGACAACCGCAATCGCCGGACCCAAGCCGTCGCGTTGGCGTCGTTTTGGTCCGCTGGGTCGTTCACTCTGAAAGGGTCCGTTCCGTGGTCCGCACGCTCAGTTTTTCGACATGGGTCCTGAGTCTGGCGACGCTGCTGGGATTGCCGCCGGCGGTCGTTTCCGCCCAAGAATGGGCCGAGAAAATGTTCGGAGCCCGCGAGCACGACTTCGGTTCGGTCGCCCGCGGCGCCGACACCGAGTACCGGTTCGAGATCACGAACATCTATAAGCAGGACATGAACGTCGTGGGCGTGCGGTCGAGTTGCGGCTGCACGAGCCCGTCGCTGGAAAACGCCAAGGGCGAGGCGGTCCAGCAAATGACCCTCAAGACCTACGAGAAGGGCTACGTCGTCGCCAAGTTCAACACCCGGACCCACCTGGGGATGAAGGGGGCGACATTGACCGTCACGTTCGGCTCGCCCTACATCGCCGAGGTCCAGGTCCGCGTTCACGGGAACATCCGCAGCGACGTGGTCTTCACGCCCGGCGCCGTCGAGTTCGGCGAGGTCGACGAAGGGGCCGCCCACGAGGCCCGCGTCAACGTGACTTACGCCGGTCGTTCCGATTGGGCGATCACCGACGTCCTGAACGACAACGACAATTTCGAGGTCGAGCTCAATCAGGTTGAACGGACCGGCGGGCGCGTGACCTACAACCTGCTGGTCCGGCTGCGGCCGGAGGCGGAGGCGGGCTACGTCAAGGATCAGCTCACCGTCGTCACGAACGACGCCGTTGTCAGCAATCAGCGGATTCCGCTCTACGTCAGCGGACACGTTCGGCCCGAGTTCTCCGTGAAGCCGGAGATGCTCGTCTTGGGCGACATGCCGCCGGGGACCGAGGTAACCAAGAAGATCGTCGTCCGCGGGCGCGAGCCGTTTAAGATTCTCGACGTTTCCTGCGGCGACGAGTGCTTCGCCTTCCAGACCGACAGCCAATCGAAGACCGTCCATCTGGTCGACGTTACGTTCCGCGCCGGGGACGCCCCGGCGAAGTTTTCGACCCCCATCACGATCGTCACCGATCGGGGCGAAAATCGCGGCCCGAGGTTCACCGCCACCGCCAATGTCGTCGCCCCGGCGCCGGTGTCGCCGGCTCCCGTCGACGACGACGCGGTCGAGCCCGCGGCCCGCATCTCCGCCGCCCGATAAGCTTTACGCGCCCGCTTGTTCCTCCCTAGCGGCGTGCGACGTCGCACGCTTGCGCAACTCTCGCCACGGGCGAAACTGGCCGGGGCGCCGGCGCTACGCTACCATGGTCTCAAGCGACGCGACGTGTGTCGCCCGCGTTCGTCTGCGGGTGAGCGCCGTGGTTCGGTCGTCTCTTGTTCCGGCGTCTGGTCTTGGGGGCAATCATGCGGTCTTCGGTTCTCGGTTTTGCGGCGGCAGGGGTCATGTGCGCGGCGGCGACCGCTTCGGCCCTTGAGTTCGTCCCCCTGTTCGACGGCAAGTCGATCGACGGCTGGATCAAGCGGGGCGGCAAGGCCGAGTATCGCATCGAGGAGGGCGCCATCGTCGGCGTCTCGCAGACGAACACCGAGAATACGTTCCTCTGCACCCCCCGCGACTACGCCGACTTCGTCCTTGAGGTCGAGGTGAAGGTCGACGCCGGGCTCAATTCCGGCATTCAGATTCGCAGTCTGTGCAAGGACGAACCGCAGGAGTTCGCAGCGACCGACGCCAAAGGCAAGCCGATCCAGGTCAAGATTCCGGCCAAGCGAGTGCACGGCTATCAGGTTGAGATCGATCCCTCGGAGCGGGCTTACTCGGGGGGCATTTACGACGAGGCCCGTCGCGGGTGGCTCTTCGATCTCCCGGGGGACGAACACAAAGCGGCTCGCGGGGCCTTCAAGGTCGGCCAATGGAACAAGTACCGCATCGAGTGCCGCGGTTCTTCGATCAAGACCTGGATCAACGGCGTCCCGGTCGCCGACCTTTCGGACGAGATGACTCCTGCGGGCTTCATCGGGCTGCAAGTCCACTCGATCGGCGGCGACGAGAAGCTCGCCGGCAAAGAAGTCCGGTGGCGCAACCTGCGGATCGCGGAAATCAAGGCGGAGGAATAACCGGCCGCCGCGTCGGCTGCGTCTGCGAATTGCTACAAATTCTTGCACCGCGAGCAGGGACAGCGATCCGGGCAGCAGGTCGGCGGTTGGCACTGGGTGCATGGGCCGTTGCAGCAGCCTTCGGTGCAGAGCGACGGGGCGAAACCGCACTCCAGCGCGAGCACGCCCTGGGCCCGCTTGAGTTGCGTCTCGGCCAGCTTCAGGGCCGTCACCCGAGCGACCAGTTCGCCTTCCGCCTCGTAGAGCAGGGTGCGAGCCTGGCTGATCTCCAAGGCGCTGGAGTCGTCGACGTCCCGCTTGGCGGTGAGCCGGTAGAGTTGCTCGCGGCGTTGGGCGACCCGCTGTCGGGCGTACAGCACGCGCTGCTGCTGCGAGGCGATTTCGTAGGACGCCCCTTTGATCTCGCCGATCGCAAGATTCTCGGTGTCGGTGAGCAGCATGGCGACCTGTCGGCAGCGGATCGGCAGTTCCGACTCGTAGCAATTCAAGCACCGGAGCCGGTGGACGAGCCCTTCGGTCGGCTCGACCGCCCCGAGCGTGCCGTCGGCCATCTGCAGCACTCCGCGAGCGACACGCAGGGTGCGCCGCTCGAGATTGCAGTGCAGCAGGTAGAGTCCTCGCAGGTCGTAGCGGGTGGCCAGCCCCTCGGCGACGTCGTCGGCCGGGTCGCGCGGCGTCAGGTCGGGTCGCCAATCGATCCGCGGCCACACGAACGGCTGTTCTTCGACGGGGCAGCCGACCAGTTTCTTCACCTGCCCGTTGAGCTGCAGCCGCTGCAGTTGGAGTTGAACGCGGCGGTCGAGGAGGTCGTAATAGCTGGCCGCGACGTCGCCGCGATTGACGCTGATCGGCAGGCCCGACTTTTCGATCTCCTCGGCCCGTTCGAGCGACGTGCGCGACTCGTCAATCGCACGATCGAGGAAGAACGACTGGGCCTCGAGCCCGGCCAGTTGATAGTAGGCCGTCAGGGCGTCGGCAGCCGCCTTGTTCCGCAGGTCGATCGCGTGGAGCGACAACAGGTCGCGGAACAGACATTGATTGCGAGCCACGTACTTCGAGTCGCACTCGATGATCACCTTGGCCCAATGTCGCTCGAGCTCGATCATGTTGGCCGTGTTGCAGTTGGCGGCCGCGGTGCATTGGCACTCGTCGGGGGCGAGCACCATGTAGGTCTCGCTCGGCGTGGGCAGCGGCGTAACGATGCAGGTCTCGGTCGCGCACTCGGGGACCAGCCGGGCAAGTTCGGGGGGCTCACCGTCGGCGAATCCCAGTTCCTGGCGGCATGGGATCGTCGGCGTGGCAGGCACGCACCCCCCGTTGGGGCACTTGCAGCCCGTTACGATCGCTGCGGCGAGCAGGATCGGAATGACAGCATTTTGCGGTACAGACATAACGATCGCTGAAATAGGCGTGATCGGACCCGTTCCCCCCTGGTTATCGTGTGCCGGTGGTTCCCGAAGCACGCGTCGTCCGTGATTTTCCGCATGCACCGCTCGGGCAATTCTTGCCGGTTGTCCTCACGGCGCCGGCTGTCGCGGTCGTGCGGGCCCGATGGCCGAACTCGCGCCGGCGCGGCCTCGGTCGGCATCCGCCGCTGGCGCCGCTGGCGCGGGGTTCGCCTTGTCCGTACCGGCGAGTTTTCCTACCGTTCGCACGCAACTTCTCCAGTTCAGGCCCGTTTTCTTCGCCCCCGCTCATGCCCTTCGATCTGGAAGTCCCCGTCGCGGCTCGCATTTGCCACGCCACCGGGCGGCCGATCGATGCGGGAGCGGCGTTTTACTCCGAGGCGACGCTGGAAGCGGGCATCCTGGTCCGGCGCGACGTGGCCGCCGAAGCGTGGACGGGTCCCGGCCCGCACGTGCTGGCATGGTGGAAATGTCAGGCCCTGGAAGCCGCCGCCAAACCCAAGCTCGCCCCGCACGAGGTGCTGCTCAATCTGTTCGCCGAGTTGGCCGACCAGCCCGCCGAAACCGAGTTCCGCTACGTGTTGGGGTTGCTCTTGATCCGCCGCCGACTGCTCCGGTTGGAAGAGACGCGCCGCGACGGCGCCGGGGTCGCGTGGATGCGACTCGACTGCCCCAGCCGCAAGGAGCAATTCGAACTGGCGGTCGTCGAACCGTCCCCGGAGCGCATGGCCGAGGTCGAGGCCCGGCTCGTCGAAACCCTGTACGCCGAGGCGTAAGTTGACGACCCGCACGCCCCTCACTGTGCATGAAGCGCGGCCTGTCCGGCGATTCGCCGTCCGGGCGGCTTGGCTCGTGATGACGGCGTGCACCTGCGGGGCGTCCTGCAATCAGCCGCTGCGGAACCCCTTTCGTTCCGCGGGGCCGCCGCCTCCCGAGGTGCTCATGGCGGGCGCCTCGCTGCAGCAGATCATCGACGCGGTGAACCAGAACTCTGCCCGCGTGCGGACGTATCAAACCGACAACGCCTCGATCGCCGTTCCGGGAATGCTGGGCGTGCCGATGCTGTCCGGGAAGATCCGCGCCCAACGCCCCGGACGGCTGCGGCTGCAGGGGGCGACGAGCATCACGGGCCCCGAGGTGGATCTTGGCGCCAACGACGAACTGTTCTGGTTCTGGATCCGTCGCAACGAGCCCCCGGCGCTCTACTTCGCCCGGCACGATCAGTTCGCCGGTTCGGCAGCCAGCCAAGTCGTGCCGATCGAACCGCAGTGGTTGCTCGACGCCCTCGGGTTCGCCGAGTTCAAGCCGACCGACGTGCACGACGGACCGCTGGTCCGCGGCGGCGGGCTCGTCGAGATTCGCTCGGTCGTCAACGCCCGTGGCGGCCAACTTGCGAAATCGACGGTCGTCAACGCCAAGACGGCTTGCATTATGGAGCAGCACATCTACGCCCCCGACGGGCGAATTCTCGCCTCCGCGATCGTCCGCTCGCACAAATTCTATCCCGAGGCGGGCGTGGCGTTGCCGCAGAAGATCGACGTACAGATGCCCTCTGCGGAGCTGTCGCTGTCGATCGACGTGGGGACCGTCCAGCTCAACAATCTGCCCGAGAGCCCCCAGATTTGGGCGTTGCCCACGCTGCCAGGGACGCCGACGGTCGACCTGGGGGCGGCCCCCGCAGGAACGGCCGGATCGCTGGGGGGACAGTTAGGCCGAGCCGATTGGACCTCGCCGGCGCCCGTGTCCAGCGTGGCCGAGCTCCCCGAGATGAGCCCCTCGCCGGGAGTCTCGGCGTACGGGGTCCCGAGCGAACCGTCGGCGCCAGTCCCCGCGGCCGGGCCGGTCTACAGCCAGTTGGCGCCGCAGACGCCGCTGTTTACCTCGCCGGGGGCCGCAGGGGCGAATCTTGGCAACCTTCCCAACTACCCCGCTGCGGCCCAGAGTCTCCCCTCGGGGGGAGTGCCGGCGACGTTGCCGCGGTAAGGTCCGGCGAGGGGGGGCGTTCGGGTTGAGAACGCTGTTTTGGGGGGGAAACGAGCCCAACGGGCCCCGTTCCGCGGGGATTCCGCGGCAATTACTGGGGGATTCTTGGTGGGATCGCGTTTTTTCGAAGGGCAGGTTGACACAAATCGAGGAGGGGAGATAATCCGCGGGAGTGATTTGATACTGAGTCTCGGTAACATCGATTGCCGGCCCCGACTCGGTGGAAACCGCCTCGGAGATCCCCTTCCATGCCGCTGCTTGGCCCCTCCCGTCTCCGCCGAACCCCCGCTCGTTCGGCCTTTACGCTCGTTGAACTCTTGGTGGTGATCGCCATCATTGGCGTGCTCGTGGCCCTGCTGCTGCCGGCGATCCAGGCCGCGCGCGAGGCGGCTCGCCGGATGAACTGCGCCAACAATGTCCGGCAGTTGGCGCTGGCGACGCTCAACTACGAGAGTTCCAAGAAGCGGTTTCCTCCGGCGATCATGATCAACCCGTCGGCGACCTCGCAATTCCGCTGGTCAGCCTTGGCGCGGGTGCTCCCCTACTTGGAGCAGGCGAACGTCGCTTCGGCGTTCAAATTCAGCGACGATTACAACGCGACCGCCGCCATCAACGGCCAGCCGATTCGCACGCTGCGGATTCCGGGTTACATCTGCCCGAGCGAGGCCCGGGATGAACAACGGCTGGACTCCACGGGCGCCCCCGAGCACTACCTTGCGAACTACGCCTTCAACGGCGGAACCTGGAAGTTCTACGATCCGGTGACGAACACCCCGGGGGACGGGGCTTTTTGTCCCGGCACAGGGTTCACGGCAAGCAACTTCAGCGACGGGTTGTCCAACACGCTCATGGTCGCCGAGGTGAAGGGATGGCAGCCCTACTACCGCGACGGCGGGCAAGGAACTGACGCGATCCCAACGCAGACGAGCCAGATCTGTTCGTTGGCTGGCGACTTCAAAGCCGATTCCGGGCACACCGAGTGGGTCGACGGCCGCGTCCATCAGGGGGGCTTCACTGCGACCTTCCCGCCGAACGCCCAAGTGCTCTGCACGGCGGGGGGGCAGCAGTACGACGTCGACTTCAACAGCAATCGGGTCGGGGTCGACAACACGCGGCCCACCTACGCCGCGATCACCTCGCGCAGCTACCACCCAGGACAGGTCAACGCGGCGATGATGGACGGCTCGGTCACGAGCATCGCCAGCGACGTCGACGTGATCGTCTGGCGAGCCTTGGCGACCCGCGACGGGGCAGAAATCGCGACGCTGGACTAACGCCGTGCTTTGGCAGCGTCCCCCGCGTCACGCGTCGAACTTGAGCAGCGCGTACCGTTTCTTGCCGCTGCGGAGCACGGCCACGGTTTCGCTCGCCAGATTGGCCGACGTGACGAACGCTTCGAGCCCTTCGATGCGCCGGTTGTTGAGGTAGACGCCTCCTTGCTCGACCGCTCGTCGGGCTTCCCCTTTGCTCTTGGCGAGCCCCGCCTCGACCAGGGCGTCGACGATCGGCAGGCCTGCGCCGGCCAGCAGCGACGCGGGGAGCCGTTTGCTGGGGACGTCGGCGAAGATCTGCCCCAGTTGGGCGTCGTCGAGATCGCTGATCTCGGCCCCGAAGAAGATCTGCGTCGCCCGCTCCGCGGCGGCGAGTCCTTCTTCCCCGTGGACAAGCCAGGTCAGCTCTTCCGCGAGTCGTCGCTGGCTGGAGCGCTTGGCGGCGTCGGTCGCCCGCTCGGCGTCGAGGGCTTCGATCTCCTCGTGCGAAACGTCGGTGAGCATCCGCAGGCAGCGTCCCGCGTCGGCGTCGTCGACGTTGACCCAGTACTGGAAGAACTGGTAGGGGCTGGTCCGCTCGGCCGACAGCCAGACGGCGCCGCTCTCGGTCTTGCCCATCTTCGAGCCGTCGCTCTTGGTCAACAGCGGCCATGTGAGCCCGTAGAGTTGCACGCCGTGCATCCGGCGGGCCAAGTCGATTCCTGCGGTGATGTTGCCCCACTGGTCGCTGCCGCCGGCCTGCAGTTCGCACCCCGCCGACTGATGCAAATGCACGAAGTCGTACGCTTGCAGCAGCATGTAGCTGAACTCGGTGTAGCTCATCCCGCCCGAGGAGTTGTCGTCCTCGCCGCGGCCCAGTCGGCTTTTCACCGAGTCCTTGGCGAGCATGACGTTCACGGGGAAGTTCTTGCCGACGTCGCGCAAGAAATCGAGGTAGCTCCACGGCCCGGTCCAGTCGAAGTTGTTCACGAGGGACGCTTGGCTCGGCCCGGGGTCGAAATCGAGGAACCGCCGCATCTGGGCGGCCATTCCTTCGATATTGGCCGTGAGTTGTTCCTTGCTGAGCAGGTTTCGCTCGGAGCTCTTGCCGCTGGGATCGCCGATCATCCCCGTGGCGCCCCCGACGACGGCGATCGGTTTGTGCCCCGCGCGCTGAAACCGCCGCAGGACGATCAGGCCCATCATGTGCCCCACGTGGAGGCTTTCGGCGGTGGGGTCGAACCCGGCGTACACGGTCCGCGGCTGCGCATCGAGCCAGGCCTCGATGCCGGCGTCGTCGGTGGTTTGGTGAACAAGCCCGCGCCAGCGGAGATCGGAGAAAAAAGACATGCGATGGGAGTCGGCTGGATGACGGCGGTTGAATTGCGTGAGCGACGGACGCGAGTCAGCTCAGCGTCGCTCCGCGGGCTTACGCCTCGCGGCTCGATTCATTCTCGCGGTTCGAGCCATTCTCGCGGCTCGATCCGTTCTTGGGGAGCGGGTCACCCGTCGGCAGGTTCGATGCCGCATTCGGGGGCGTTGGTCACCGGCAGGTCGTACGCGGCGTTGGGGATCAGGCACAGCATCTTGAACGGCCCTGCGCCCGTGTTGCGAAATTGGTGGACGTCGTCGGGCGTGACGTAGACCACGTCGCCGGGACGCAAGGGGCGGGGCTGGTCGCCGTCGATGATCTCGCCCTCCCCCTCCAGCACGTAAATCTCGTGCTCGTAGGGGTGAAAGTGCCGCGGCGTGTGTCCACCGGGAGCGAGTTCGAACTGACGCATCGCGAAGTTCGCCGCCTGGTCGTCCTTTCCCACGAGCCATCGCACCTGACATCCCGCGGCCCCTTCCATCGTGACCTCGTTCAGGGGGACGTCGGCCGAGCGTTTGATTTTCATCGCGGTTGCCGGGGCGGGTTGAGCAGCGAACTGGGAACAGGAAAGCCGAATCGGCGTCGCGACGGCGCTACTGGGGGGGCTCGCGGTCGGCCGGCTTCGCCCAGTGGTCGTCCGTGGCGATCGCCGCGATCGTCAGCACGGCGAGCACCGCGAGTTCGACCAGCAGCGCCGTCGTGCCGTGGGCGTCGAGCCAACGGTACAGCGGATGTCCGGCGTGGCGGGTCGCCTCCCCGCGGACGGCGTTGACGGCCTGAAACGCCATGTACCCGTAGGCGAACGCCGTCACGCAAAACGCCATCCCCGCCGGAATCAGCAGGGCGTAGAACGGGTTGCGGCGTTTGGCGGCGGGCACGGCAGCGCTCAGGCGGCGGTCGCGGGAAACACGCGGAACCAGCCATTGTAGCAAATCGCAGTCCGCGGCAAATCGGCCACGGCGGCCCCGGCCGGCACGGGGCGCGGCGCGATCCTGTCCCCCGCCGCCGGGGCGTGGTAGACTGCGGGATTCGTCCCCCGCTGATCCAGGCATGCTATGGCGAGCACCTCCGGACAGAACGGCCAGCCGGCGTCGCGCAAGGGAGCCGCGCCCGGCGAAACGCCCCTCATTCGCCTGCGCGGGGTGGCCGTCCACAACCTCAAGGACGTCGATCTCGACCTGCGGCACGGCCAGCTCATCGCCTTTTGCGGGGTGAGCGGCAGCGGCAAGACGAGCCTCGCCCTCGACACGCTCTACGCCGAGGGGCAGCGCCGCTACATCGAGAGCTTCTCGACTTACACGCGGCAGTTCCTCGAACAGCTCGACAAGCCCGCGGCCGACAGCATCGAGGGGATCCCCCCGTCGGTGGCGGTGACCCGCTCGAGCATTAGCCGCAGCAGCCGGGCCACCGTCGGCAGCGCGACGCAGCTCAACGAGCACCTGCAGTTGTTGTTCGCGCGGATCGGCGAGGTGATCTGCCACGGCTGCGGGCGCAAGGTGAGTTGCGACTCGGCCGAATCGGCGGTGGACGAGTTGCTCAAGCAACCCGAGGGGACCCGTGCGATGGCAGGGTTCACCTCGCAGCGCGGCCCGCGCCGGACTCCGAGCGAGTGGCTGGGGGACCTGATTGCCTTGGGCTACCGGCGATGCGTCGTGGGAGAGGCGACGGTCGATCTGGAGCCGGAACTCGCCGCGCGATTGAGCGAGGCGAGCCAGCTCGACGTGCTCGTGGATCGGGTCTCGCTGCGGCCCGACGCGGCGCCCCGGTTGCGCGACTCCTTGGAGACTGCGTTCCACGCCGGTCGCGGGGCGGTGATCGCGTGGATCGACTCAGGCGATGCCAAGGGCGACCATGCCGGCTCGACCGTCGCAACCCCCGAGGTCGTCGCCCCGGCCCCTGCCAGAAACGGCAACGGCCATGTGCTGCTCGACGGCCGAGCGTGGCGGCGGCGGGTCTTCAGCCACCGGCTGCGGTGTGAGGCGTGCGACGTCCAGTACGCCGACCCCGATCCGGCTCTGCTTAGCTACAACAATCCACAGGGCGCCTGTCCGGCGTGCGAGGGGTTCGGCAACGTGATCGACGTCGATCTCGCCCGGATCGTCCCCGATCCCAACAAAACGCTCCGTGAAGGGGCGATCGCCCCCTGGAACACCCCGGCCTACGCCCACGAGCTCAAGGAGCTGTTGGCGCTGGCCAAGGACTACGGCATTCCGGTCGACACGCCGTTTCGCGAGCTCGCCCCCGAGCATGTCGAGCTGATCCGTCGCGGCGTCCCCGAGCGCAGCTTCGGCGGGCTCGCCGGGTTCTTCGATTGGCTCGAACGCCGCAAGTACAAGATGCACATCCGGGTCTTCCTGAGCCGGTGGCGCAGCTACTATCCGTGCGAGACGTGCCGCGGCGCCCGGCTGCGGCCCGAGGCGCTGGCCGTGCGGATCGCCGGAAAGAACATCGCCGAGGTTTCGGCGTTGCCGATTCGCGAGGCGATCGCCTGGCTCGCGGCGCTGGAGCTTTCCCCCTGGCAGCGTCAGGTGGGGCGGCTGCTGCTCGATCAGGTGACGACGCGGCTGGAGTATCTCGACCGGGTGGGGGTCGGGCACCTGACCGTCGATCGCTCGCTGCGGACCCTCAGCGGCGGAGAGGCCCAGCGGGTTGCGCTGACCGCGGCGTTGGGGTCGAACCTCACCGGCATGTTGTACGTGCTCGACGAACCCTCGGCCGGGCTCCATGCCGCCGACATGCCGCGACTGGTCGAGGCGGTCCGACGACTTCGGGATCGGGGCAACACGGTGGCCGTCGTCGAGCACGAGCCGGCCCTCATCCAAGCGGCCGACGACGTGGTCGAGCTGGGCCCGGGCGCCGGGGAGTTCGGCGGCAAGATCGTCTTCCACGGCTCGCCGGAGGCGATGCTCAAGCACCCCGACAGTCGTACCGGCGATTGGCTCGCCGGTCGCCGATCCGATGGAGGCCGCGGCTCGCGTCACGCGACCGACCAAGGGTGGCTGCGACTCGTGGGCGCCCGGGGGAACAACCTCCGCGATCTGACGGTCGAGTTCCCGCTGGGGGTGCTCTGCGTCGTGACCGGCGTGAGCGGCGCCGGCAAGAGCACGCTCGTGCAGCAGACCTTGTATCCCGCGGTCGCCCAGAAGCTCGGCAAGGAGGTCGAACGCCCCGCCGAGCACGACGACCTGCTGGGAGCGGGCCACATCGAGGACGTGCTGCTGGTGGATCAAAGCCCCATCGGTCGCACGCCGCGCTCCAACCCCGTGACCTACGTGAAGGCGTTCGACCCGATCCGGACGCTGTTCGCCGAAACGGTCGAGGCCCAGGCCCGGGGATTCGGCGCAGGGCATTTCAGCTTCAACGTCGAGGGGGGCCGCTGCGAGGCGTGCCAGGGAGACGGCTGCCAGCAGATCGACATGCGGTTCATGGCCGACGTCTTCATGCGGTGTCCCGAGTGCGGCGGCGATCGGTATCGTCGCGAGGTGCTCGACGTCAAGTACCGCGGGATGAGCATCGCCGACGTGTTGGACCTGTCGGTCCGCGAAGCGTTCACCTTCTTCCGCGGCCAGAAGAAGATCCTCGCCCGGCTCAAGTGCCTGATCGACGTCGGGCTCGATTACCTGCGACTGGGCCAGCCGGCGAACACCCTTTCCGGCGGCGAGGCCCAGCGGCTCAAGCTCGCCAACTACGTTTCGGCCGCCAAGCGGGGCCGCACGTTGTTCGTCCTCGACGAGCCGACGACCGGCCTCCACTTTAGCGACGTGCTGCAGTTGATCGACTGCTTCGACTCGTTGGTGGCGATGGGGCATTCCCTGGTGGTCGTCGAGCACAATCCGCTGATGATGCGGGCCGCGGACCATGTGATCGACCTCGGCCCCGGCGCCGCGGAGGCAGGAGGGCGTGTCGTCGCCGAGGGGACTCCCGAGGAGGTCGCCGCCTGCGAGGCGTCGCTCACGGGGCACGTCCTGTCCGAAGAATTCACCGGACTTCGCGGTCCTCGGAAGCCCCCCCGCAACGGATCGCGCTTGCGCAACGAAGACGCCAAGTAGCTTGCAGCTCGCTTGGCGGGGAGTCGGGGCGCCGCGCTGTATTTCTCCGCGACAATTCGTCCTCTCCACGTTCTGCTTCGGCTCCCAACAACAGCAGTCGGCCAACTCACCGTGAAGAATTCCCCGCTGCTGTTGCGTCGCATGCAGTTGACCGAGTCGTCGGCGACGGTGCTCGTGGAACGGGTTCTCGGGGACGAGACCCGGGCCCCTGCGGGAACGATTCGCGGACCGTTCTGCGAGTTCGCCCGAACGCTGCCGGCCGATTTTCCGCTGCGGGACTTGCCGCCGCTGCCCGAGCGAGCCCCCGCGACATCGGCGACGATCGTCGACCCGTGTTACTGGACCCCTGCGCTGCCGTTCGAGTACGAGTTGCGGCCGGCGGACGGTGCGTCGCCGCGGCGGTTTGCTTTGCGGCGGTGGTACGCGGTCGGCGACTCGTTCCGCCTCTCCGGCCGCCGCACCGTGCTTCGCGGCGCCGCGGTCGACAGCGTCACGGAGTCGGCATTAGCCGTCGCGCGGGCTAGCGCCGCGGTTCTGTGCGTGCCGACGCCCGCCGCCGAGCTCTGCGAACGCGCGGATCGAATCGGCGTGGCGCTGGTCGCCGATCTGCGGGGAGCGACGGACGCTCGCGATTGGTGGCAGGCCGCCGGATGGCGCGGGTCCGTCGTGGCGGCGCTGACGGACGAGTCGCAGGCGGTCGCCCTCGGACCGCTGGCCCGCGCGACGGGGATTGCGCTGGCCGTTGGCATCGCCGCCGAGGCGCCTGCTTTGTCCGCCGCCGTGCTCGACGAATGCGACGCCGTGGCCGTGGAACTTCAACCCGGCCAACGCCCGCCGACGTGGGCGGGGACCTGCGGCAAACCAGTCGTCGCGATCCGACGCGGCGACGCGGCGCCCGATCTCGCGGTCGCTCGCGCCGCCGCCGACGCCCTGCAGGCCGAGCTCGCCCCCCAGTTCAACCTCGCCGGCTACTTTGTCGCGGCCCGACCATCGTGAATACTGGATCTGGCTTTTAACTCGCGAGCCAAGACTCGACCGCGAACTCCCGCCGTTTCAGTGAAAGCGCTCACGTGCCCGATTCTTCTCTCGAACGCTATCGGCGGCAAATCCGCTTCGCCCCGCTCGGCGAAGCCGGACAGCGGCGGCTGCGCGACGCAAGCGTGCTGGTCGTCGGTTGCGGGGCGCTGGGATCGGTCGTGTCCGACTTGCTGGTCCGCGCCGGGGCGGGCCGGGTGCGGATCGTCGATCGCGACTTTCTCGAAGCCGACAATCTCCACCGGCAGGTCCTGTACGCCGAAAGCGACGTCGCGGCCCAACTCCCCAAGGCGGTCGCCGCGGCCGAGCGGCTGCGGGCGATCAACTCCGACGTGACGATCGAGCCGGTCGTCGCCGACGTCTCGCCGGCGAACATCGCGACCCTCGCCGGCGCCGTCGACGCGATCGTCGACGGAACCGACAACTTTGCCACGCGGTACCTGGTGAACGACTTCGCCGTCTCGACCGGCAAGCCGTGGGTTTTTGGCGGCGTCGTCGGGACCGAGGGGCAGGTGCTGGCGATCGTCCCGGGCGAGACCCCGTGCTTCGCGTGCCTCATGCCTGAGCCCCCTCCGGCCGAACTGCAGCCCACGTGCGAAACCGCCGGGGTGCTTGGCCCCGCGGTCGGGGTAGTCGCCTCGCTCCAGGCGATGGAGGCCCTCAAGCTGCTCAGCGGCAACCGCGCCGCGGTCAACCCGCGGATGACGCTCGTCGACCTGTGGACGAACCAGATTCGCAACGTCGGCATCGCCGCGACGCGAAGCGCGACGTGCCGCGCTTGCGGCCAGCGCGATTTCGCCTGGCTCGCCGGCCGCCGCGGCGCCGCGACGACCGTCCTCTGCGGCCGCAACTCGGTGCAGATCGCCCCCGACGAATCGCGGCCCGTGGACCTCGCGGACCTGGCCCGCAAGCTCGCGGAGGCCGGCCCCGTCGCGGCGAACGCGTACCTGCTGCGGCTCGAGGTCGAAAGCTACCGCATCACCGTCTTCGCCGACGGCCGCGCGATCATCGCCGGAACCGACGACCCGGCGATCGCCCGCGCGGTGCATGCGAGGTACTTGGGGGGGTAGGGGCAACCTGATCCATGCCCTCGCGCTCCCTGATCCATCGCCTGCTAGCACCGTCGCCCCGCAGTCTCTGCGCTGCTTCTCCATCTTGTCCGGGTCGAGCTTGCGATCCGAGATTTCCCCCTTTGCGGGTTGAGCCGACGCGGTTGGGCGGTCGATGAACCGGCAAGCGACGCCGATCCCGTTCCCGCGCGGTCGGCGCCGCCTCGCTGCCGGCCGCCGGTCTCGGTTTGCGGTCGGCCGACCCAGGTTCATCGCACAGACAGAACATCCGCATGGCAATTGCTGAGAGTCCCGCGGCCGCCGTCGGGGCGGTTGCGTCACCGGTTCGTGGTGCTGGTCGTATCGCCGCTGAGGGCGAGCCAGGGGCGAGCGAGGCGAAAGCGGGGACCAACCCCCTGCCACCGGCCGCTCGCCGCGACGAACAAGGCGAGGGCGGAGCGCGCGAAGTGGCCGGGCGGCTTGGGCCCTGGCAACTGGTGAAGCTGATCAACGAGAGCGAACTGGCCCGCGTCTATCTCGCCCGCCCGGCCGAGGCGGGCGAATCCGTCGCTCCCGACTACGTCGTGAAGGTGCTGCGGAACCAGTGGTGGCGCGACTCGCTGGCGATCGAGATGCAACGCCGCGCCGCGTGGGTGGGGCGCAAGGTCTCGCACCCCCACTTGCTGCCGGTGCTGAGCGCAAACGTCAAGCAGCCGCCGTTCTACATCGTCAGCCCCCGGCTCGAAGGGCATTCGCTGGCGGCGATCCTGCGCCGGCATCGCACGATTGCAACGCCTGCGGCGCTGTGGATCGCTCGTCAGGTGGCCGAGGGGCTCGATGCGCTCCACACGGTCACCCGCATGGTCCACGCCGACGTGAAGCCCGCGAACGTGGTCGTCGGCCCCGACGGGCACGCTACGCTGGTCGACCTGGGGTTTGTTCACACCCCGGCCGAGGCGCGGCATTGGACGGCGCGGCCGGTGTTCGGTACGCTCAATTACATGGCGCCCGAGACGATCTCGTCGGCGATCGCCGCCGACCAGCGGAGCGACCTGTACAGCCTGGGGGTGATGCTCTTCGAGATGCTGGCGGGCGAGTTGCCGCTCGCGTCGACCGACGCCCAGGAGCTGATCCGGCTTCACCGCGAAGGAAAGCCGCAGTGTCTCAGCGAGCTGCGTCCCGGCACGCCGGCAGGGGTCGTCTCGCTGGTGCAGCGGCTGCTGGCCAAGGACCCCTTGCGTCGCCCCGAATCGGCCGGCGAAGTCGCCGACCAGCTCATCAGGCTGGAGATCGAGTGCTTCGCCGCAGGACGCCAGTCGGCGTAGCGAGCATGCGTCTCGGATCGGCACGGCGACGTTGCCGTGGCCGTTGTCGGAGCGCATCGCGGGGGAATGAAACCTAGAGGTCTGCGAAGGACTTCTCGATCAGTTCAAAACCGTCTCGCTCGTCGTAGCCGTGTCGGCGGTAGAAGTCGCGCGCCTGGTTGTTGTCGCGCGACATTTGCAGCGAGACGTTCGTGCAGCCGGCGCGAGCGAACTCCGCCTCAGCCGCTTGGATCAAGGCGGCGCCAATCCCGCGGCCCCGCTGCGGCGGAGCGACGAACAACTCGTCGATCTCGGCCGTGAGCCCCAAATGTTCGAGACTGAAGACGTAGACGCCGAGCAGATATCCCGCTGGTTCGCCGT
Organism: Pirellulales bacterium; assembly: GCA_019636345.1. Lineage (NCBI taxonomy): Bacteria > Pseudomonadati > Planctomycetota > Planctomycetia > Pirellulales > Pirellulales bacterium. The sequence goes on from JAHBXQ010000002.1 coordinate 299,654, forward strand.
CGGCGAAGGCGATCCAGCCCGCTCCCAGGCGCGGATTGGCAAGGAGCCGTTCGATCTCGGCCGCCAGCCGCCGCGGATCGCATCTCGGGAGCCGCTCGAACTCACGATAGGCCGTCGCCAACGGCAACAGCCGCGGTACGTCGCTCGCCGTTGCTCGCAGGATGTGCGTCATGGCGTCGATGAGCGACTTTGGTGAGCCGCTGAAGAGATCGTATTCCGCCAACCTGAGCCAATTATCCGCTAGCGGCAGTGACAGGACGAGGTCCTTGACGGCCTTTGCCGTCGTTTCGTCCGGCAATTGTAAGCCGCCCCGTCAGCTTGCCGCCAGGTTCACGGCACGTCCGCCGGCAGAATCTCCTCGGCCCCGTCGAGGAACCCGACCAGCGCCCGCGAGCGATACGGGCTCTGCAGTTTACGGACCGCTTTCGATTCGATCTGCCGAACCCGTTCCCGCGTGACGCTGAAGATTTTGCCGACCTCTTCCAGCGTGTAGGTGTAGCCGTCGGCCAAGCCGTACCGCAGCCGCAGGATTTCTCGCTCGCGGTAGGTCAGTTCGTTCATGACCTCTTCGAGTCGCTGCTTGAGGGCTTCGATATTGGCGTCGTACAGCGGGTCTTCGTCGCGGTTTTCTTGGAGGAACTCGCCGAAGTAGTTGTCCTCGTGATCCCCCACGGGTTGGTCGAGCGACAGCGGCTGGCGGGTCATCTTGTGGACGCAGCGGGCGTCGTCAATCGACATGCCGGTCAGCTCGGCGATCTCCTCGGGCGTGGGCTCGCGGCCGAACTGCTGGACGAAGTCGGTCGTCACCGCGCGGATCTTGCTCATCGTGTCGATCATGTGCACCGGCAGGCGAATGGTGCGGCTTTGGTCGGCGATCGCTCGGGTGATCGCCTGCCGGATCCACCACGTGGCGTAGGTGCTGAATTTGTACCCTCGGGCATGCTCGAACTTGTCGACGGCTCGCATCAGCCCCGTGTTTCCTTCCTGGATCAGATCCAGAAAGCTCATCCCCCGGTTGCGATATCGCTTGGCGATCGACACGACCAGCCGCAAGTTGGCGGCCGAGAGATCCCGCTTGGCGGCGTCGTACGCCTCCTTGCGGATTTTGGTGCGATCGGCCAACCGGGCGAGCGTCTGGGGCGATTCGAGCGTGATTCGCATCAGGTACCGCAACTCGGCCCGCAACTCGTGCTCGTTGCCGCGGGCGAGCAGCCGGTCGGGGTCGGCCAGTTGGGCCTTGATGACGTGCATGCGGGCCTGGATCTCGTGCAACTGATCCATGACGGGGGTCAGCCGCTGCACGCGCAGGTTCAGTTCCTCGACCAGCCGCACGACCTTGTTGCGCCGCACGATCATCCGCCGCCACGCCTTGGTCCGTTCGGCCAGGGTCGCCTCGACGGCCATCGCAATGCGGAAGTCGATCTGGTTCTGGGCGAGCAGTTCGCGGGCCGTCGCCAGATTCGGACCGATTCGCCGCAGCACGCGCTTCTTTTCGGTCGTGTTGGTGACCGAGATTTCAATCGTCCGGTCGAGTCGCAACGAGCCGTCGGCGACTTTCTGCAGCAACTCGACCGCGGCGTGCAGCATGAAGTCGTTGCAGAGCATCGTGCGGCGAAACGACAGTCGAGTCGCCTCGATCCGTCGAGCGGCGTTGACCTCCTTCTTGCGGTCGAGCATCGGGATTTCGCCCATCTGCATCAGGTACATCCGCACCGGGTCGTCGATCGCGGCGGTGTCGCCTGCCTCGGCGTCGCCAAAGTCAACCTCCCCCTCGTCGTTGTGATCGTCATGCTCGATGAATTCGGCTCCCCCCGTTTCGGGTTGGCTGACGGGGGCGTCGTCAGCGTCGTGCCGGTCGCGACGAGCGGCTTTGGGAGCGGCTTGGGGACGAGCTTTACGCGACACGGCGGCTTCCTCCGAGAAGACAAGGGCGATCGTTGTGATCGGAGGCCGCCAAATGCAGAGCCCGTGCCGCCGCCGGAAGGGCTGTAGGCGTCTTTGCGCAAGTCGCTGTCAGAACAGGGTTTGGAACGACAGTCGAACCCCTGGGTCGCCCCTTTGCGCCGTAGCCGGTCGAGAAATTGCCACGGTCGGGCCCCGGCGATGTGGCGAAAACTCAACCCGCCGCGATCGACTCGACTCAAACGGCAGTTGCATCCCCGCGTCGTTTTTGTTCCGCTGCCCACGAGCACTCGACACGCCTGCCGTTCGCCGCCGCCCTTGCTTCCTCGCCTCTGGTCCCTCATTCCCTCGCCCCATGCGTTTCATCCGCCTTGCCGCCGCCGCCGATCGTCCCGCCGTCGGCGTCGCCGAACTTGCGGCGCGCAGCGAGATCGATCTCCTGCAGCTCGACTATCGCCGCCCGCGCCGAGTTCCGGTCGGCAGCCAGGCGCAGGCCCCCGAGTTCGCCCCTGGCTTCATCGGCACGCTGGCCTCGCTGCAGAGCGCGATGTTCCTTGAGGCCGACTTCTGCATCGTCACCAGCGCCGGTTGGTCGAACGCCATGCACTGCGTCGAGGAGGCGGCCGGAGTCCTGTGCCGCAGCGGCGGCGAGGACGTGCCGATCAGCGCGGTTCGCGGGGCCAACGTGTTGCCGATCCTCGATTTCCTGGTGGCGAGCCGCGTCGACCTGTCGCACGCCGTCACCGGCCGACCGTTTCGCGAACTGAAATCGCCGATCGCGGCCGCGGATTTGGAGATCGGCGCCGGGCCGTTCGCCTTGGCCTTGGCCGAGGGAGCGCGGCTGCTGGTGGCGGGCTGCTACTGCGGCGCGGCGCCGGCGATCGCGATGGCCCGCGAGCGGCACGGCTGGGAGTGGTCGGAGTACGACAAACTGGCCGGGGCCGCGGCCGCGGCGCGCGGCGCCAGTTGGCCTGCCGGCATGGACGTGATCGTCGACGAAGGGGCCGGAAAGCGAACTCCGCGGTTGCGGCCGATGGTCGCCGAAGTCGAGTCGGCCGGCGAGTTCCTGCTGACCGGACCGGCCGCCAGCGAGCCCGGCGCCGAGAAGGTTTTTGAACGCTGGATCGCCAGCGACGCGGGTCCCAGCGGCAAGTTCCACGCAGCGGACGTTCACGGCCAGCTTGCCGGGTTGCGGGTCGAATTGGCCGGCAAGGACCGGCTCGCCGTCGCGGGCGCCGCCGGCGCCGGGCCAAGCGATCGATGGCGGCTCGACGTGTATTACCAACGCGGCTTCACCGCGGCGATGCTGCTGGAGGTGGCGAGCATCGACGGCATTCGTCCTCCCGAGAGCCTTGCTGAGGCGCTCGAGGCGACGCTGCTCGCCGCGGCCCGGCCCGGAGACGTGGTCGACATCGAGCGGCTGCAGTCGCAACGCGACCCCGGCGAGGCCCCGCGCTGGCTCAGCGTCGCCGTCCACGCGGCCACGCAGGGGGCGTGTGCGGCGATCGTCGACGCGGGGCTCGCCTTCGCGGCCCGCTATCACGCGCAACTGCAATTGGTCGGCTCGTCGCCGAAGGTGCTGGTCGACTACGAAGTCTGGCCTGCCTGGGTTCCCCGCGATGCGGTGGATTTGGCCGTGGACACGCGCCCCGCGAAGGAGTGGCGGTGACGAGCGGAGGGCGATTGGTCCGTGACCATTCGTAGAACCTGATGTGTTCCTTCCCGTGAAACGCACCCCCTGCAACTGCACGTTCCCGTCGCCCCGAACCGCGCGGCGGTCCGGTTGAGTTTGAAGTTGAACGCCGCACGCCTCGCCCCTTTCCATTCCCAATTCCCCCCATGTTCATGCAAAGCAGCGCCGTCGAAGTCAAAGTCACCGGCGCCGCGGGCACGATCGTGCTCAACCGGCCCGACTTCGGCAACGCGCTCACCCGGGCGATGCTCGATCAGTTCGCGGAGGCCCTCGACGATCTCTATCGCGAGCGGCGGGTGCGGGCGATCATCGTCACCGGAGCCGGCGACGCATTCTGCGAGGGGCTCGATTTGGCCGAGGCCCAGTCGACTGCCGCCGGCGACGACGCCCTGCAGCAGTGGGGCCGCGACGCCGAAGCGTGGCGCGACCTGATCGTGCGGCTCTTGGAAATCACCAAGCCGATCATCGCAGCCGTGAACGGCCCGGCCCTGGGGCACGGGGCGACGCTCGTCGCCGCGGCCGACATCGTGGTCGCCGACGCGGGGGCGACCTTCGGCCTGCCCGACGTGCGACGGGGACTGGTCGCGGGGCTCGCCGGGCCGCTGTTGGCGTTTCGGCTCGGAGCCGGGCAGGCCGCGCGGCTGCTGTTGACCTCGCAGGCGATCGACGCCGCCGAGGCCCATCGCGTCGGCGTGTTTCACGAGGTCGTGCTGCCGGAGAAGGCGTGGGCCCGGGCCGTGGAATTGGTCGACCACTGTGCCGCCGGCGCCCCCGAGGCGATCCAACTCACCAAGCGGCTCCTCAACGAAACGCTCGCCGAGCAACTGCTCCTGCAACTCTCCAGCGGCGCCGCCATGGCCGCCACCGCCCATACGACCGCGGCAGCCGAGGAAGGAATCGCGGCGTTCCTTGAAGGCCGGCCGCCGGTGTGGCCGTAGCGGGCAGGCTCGTTGGCGAAGCTTGTGGAGTTCGACGGGGTGGCCGGGGTCGTCGCGTAGCGAACCGAAGCCCCCGGCGACTGCAGTGGGGGCTCGCTTCGTTCTACCCCAGCCACCCGTTCGCCCTCAGAACGCTCACAGCCGCAGATAAATCTTTCGCCGCGCCATCCACCAGCAGACGCCCCAGATGCACGCCCCGACGGCCAGATTCTCCAGAAGCGGCGCGTAAGGGTCGCCCAGCGCGGCAAACGCCTGCTCGCCCAGGTGGCAGTGCAGGATGTCGAGCAGCCCCGGTTTGAGCGTGTGAACCATCGCGTAGGCCGCGATCGGATTGCGGCCGACGACCGTCGCCGGCATTGCCCAGCGGGGGCCGAGGCGCCCCTCGTCGAACAGCCAACTGCACGCGGCCAGGCACGCCAGCGACAGCCCGCCCGCGACGAGCGCGAAGCTCGGGGTCCAGATCCGCTTCACGCAGGGACAGACCCCGGTCGCGTGCAGGATGAGTCCGAACGCGAGGCAGGCGCCGGCGAGGACGAGCATCTCGCGGAGCGGCGCCGCGCCGGGCCGCGTGCCCGACCCTTGCAAAATGTTCCCCGCGACGAGACCCAAGAGCATCGTCGCCAGCGAGGGGACGAAATTGAGCGTGTGGTATCCGCCCCCGTTGGCGACGAACGACGCCGCGCGGGGGAACAGGTTCAACAGCCACGCGTCGAACGCGCGGGCCGGGTCGGCATTCTTGTTCCAGTGGGCGGCGAATCCGTCGTAGTAGGCTTGCCCTTGGACGGCCGCCCAGTCGAAGCCCGCCGGCGGCAGCGGCCACGCGGCGTACAACAGCCAGTAGCCCGCCAGGATCGCCCCCGTCACTGCCAGCAGCGTCCGGTTCGACCGATCCCGCAGCGCAAACAGCGGCAGGTACCCCAGCCCAATTTGCGACACCACGTCGTCGAATCGCCACGCGGTGCGGGGTTCGCCGATCGAGCGGAGAAACACCCCCAACAGCACCAGCGCCGCGGCGCGGTACGCGGCGTGTCCCCACATCCGCGCGGGAGACTGGGCCGCCTGCCGACGGGCCGCAGCCGACAGGGCGAGCGAGGTCCCCACGAGAAACATGAACGACGGCTGGATGAAGTCCCACAGGCTCAGCCCGGCCCATTCGACGTGCTCGAACTGCCGGGCGAGCGCCCGCGCCCAGCGCGGGGCGGCCTCGTCGCCGGCGATCCGCTCCCACCAGTCGAAGCGCGGCCCGTCGAGAAACGCCAAGGGGAGCATCGCCAGCCCCCGGTAGACGTCGACCGCAGGCCGACGCCGGGGCGGTTGACGAACGGGCACGGGCGTCGTCGCTCCCCCAGCACTTTCTGGTGTGATGTGCGCCGCCATGCTGAGAAACGACTCTCGTCCCTGTGAATCGGTCACACCGTTTCCGGCCGCGTCTTCGGGTCGACGCCGGCGCCGGTGGCCACGCGGTTGATCGCGTTGAGGAACGCCCGCACGGCGGCTTCGACCGTGTCGGTGCTCACCCCCCGGCCGCGGACGAGTTGGCCGTTGTGCTCGACCTCGATAATGCTTTCGCCCTGGGCGTCTTTGCCGCGTGTCGCGCTCTGAACGCGAAAGTCGCGGACCACGACGGACACGCCCGTGATCTCCTCGATCGCGTGGAACAAGGCGTCGAGCGGCCCATCCCCCTCGGCGATCGAATGCGTGCGACTCTCGCCCCCGCGGGTGAGCGTGAGGGTCGCCCGCGGCGCCCCGGCCGACGAGGCCTGCACCTCGTACGCTGCAAGCTGCCACTGATCGCTCACCAGGGCGTTGCCCTGTTCGATCAGGGCCGCGATATCGCCGTCGTAGACCTCCTTCTTCTTGTCGGCCAGCTTCTTGAACTCGGCGAACACCTGATCGAGTTGGTCGCCCGAGAGGTGAAAGCCCAAGGCCTTCGCTCGATCGGCCAACGCGGCTCGGCCGCTGTGCTTGCCGAGCACAAGATCGGTTTGCGTGAAGCCCACGTCCTCGGGCCGCATGATCTCGTAGGTGGTCGGCTCCTTGAGCATGCCGTCCTGGTGAATGCCCGACTCGTGGGCGAAGGCGTTGCGGCCGACGATCGCCTTGTTGCGCTGGACTGTCATCCCGGTGATCCCCGACACCAGCCGACTGGTCGGGACGAGCCGGGGGGTGTTGATCCGCGTGTCGACGCCGTAATAGTCGTGCCGCGTGCGGAGGGCCATGACGATTTCTTCGAGCGAGCAGTTGCCGGCCCGTTCGCCGATGCCGTTGATCGTGCACTCGACCTGCCCGGCCCCCGCCTCGACGGCGGCCAGCGAGTTGGCGACCGCGAGCCCCAGGTCGTCGTGGCAGTGAACGCTGATGACCGCCTGATCGATGTTGGGGACCCGATTGCGGAGCGTCGCGATGACGTGGCCGAAATGAGCCGGAGTGGCGTAGCCGACCGTGTCGGGGATGTTGACGGTCGTCGCCCCCGCGGCGATCGCGGCCTCGACCACCTCGCACAGGAAGTCGAGTTCGGTGCGGGCGGCGTCCTCGGGCGAGAATTCGATGTTTGCACACCGATTGCGAGCCCGCGTCACCCCGGCGACCGCTCGCTCGACGATCTCCTTTTTATCCATCCGCAGCTTGAACTCGCGGTGGATCGCGCTGGTGGCGAGGAAGACATGGATTCGCGGGTTTTCGGCATGGGCCAGCGCATCGGCGGCTCGATCGACGTCCTTTTCGTTGCAGCGGGCCAGCCCGCAAATCGCCGCACCGCGGACCACCTCGGCGATCGCTTTGACCGCTTCAAAGTCGCCGGGGGAGGCGATCGGGAACCCGGCCTCGATGACGTCGACCCCCAAGTCGACCAGCGCGTGAGCGACCTCGAGCTTCTCGCTCAGGTTCATGCTGCACCCGGGCGATTGCTCGCCGTCGCGGAGGGTCGTATCGAAAATGACAATGCTGCGGGAAGTCGACATCGAACTTACGCGGTGCTGAAGGGGGTGATAGTGGGGCGTCGCCAGCGACGCCGAGGACTCCGATGCTGAGTGCAGGAGTTCGATCGAGTCAAACTCGCTTTGCGTCCTCGGCGGTGAAACGCCTGTGCGAGAACGGAAACCGACAAACAAAAAAACCCCGAAGCCTGCGGGCCCCGGGGCGATGACGTACGAGCAAAATGCGTGCGAACGAACCCTAGGCCCTCGTTAAGGGTGCAAGTAGCAGCAGGCCTAGCAGGTCGAGCGACATCGGCAGTGCTGAAAGGGCTGGAGGCGATCGGGCGAACTCTTGCTGTTGTAATCGACCCGCCGGGGATGGTCAAGGTTCGCCTTGCTGGGCTGCCGGGACTCACTCGACGCTAAAAAACCGGGAGTCGGTTCCTCCCGGGCCGATCTTGAATTGGACACGTCGGGCGCACTTGGGGCAGTGCCCCACGAACGCGTCGCCCGCCCTGGTACGGTAGATCCGCGAGTACGCTCCGCAGCAGTCGAACCGTACGCCGAGGTACCTCTCGGACTCGGTCCGCTGTTGCGGGGCGATCGCGGGGGGGGCCGCGTCGGGGACGGGGCTGGCGAGGTCGAGATGTTGGCCGACGAGCATGGTCGTGGGGGGCCGGAGCGCCTGGGGAACGGTGGCGGAGCGAAGATCCCGTGCATGTCGCGCGGGGTTAGCCGTCGACTCTAGCTCGGTCGCCGACGGGGGCGTAGAGCAGTTTTCCTGCCGCCGGGCTTAAAGTCGGCAAGTTCGCTGTGGTCGGTCGTCCGCTTCCGGTTGCCGACGCCCGGTAGTGATACGATTTGCCAAATTGACGGGTGGCTGGAGTCGAACGAAGTGAGCCCCCAGCGGATTCCCTGGGGGCTCCGCTGCGCTGCGACCCCAGCCACCTTTCCAAGGCGCACTACCCGACGCCCGCCTCCCGTGGCGCATCGAGCCGCTTGCGATAAACTGGCGAAGTTGCCGTCAGAACGCCTCGCCGATTCGTCGCTGCCGACGCCCGATTTCCCCCTAGCCGAATCCTCTCCCATGCCCCGTTACGCCGTCATCCTCCCCGCCGCCGGGCGCAGCGAGCGATTTCGCGATCCCGCGTACAAGAAGCCGTTTGCCCCGCTCGCCGGGCGGGCCGTCTGGCTCCATGCCGCCGAGCGGTTCCTGAGTCGCCCCGACGTGAGGCAGGTGATCGTGGTCATCGCCGAGGAGGATCGGGACGAGTTCCAGATGAAGTTCGGCGCCAACCTGGCGTTTCTGGGGGTGAAGGTTTGCGTCGGGGGCGCTGAACGAGCCGATTCGATCGCCGCCGCCCTCAAGCTCCTCGACGCGGAAATCGAGTTCGTCGCCGTTCACGACGCGGCCCGGCCCTGCCTCACCGACGCCGCGGTCGACGATGTGTTCGCGGCTGCAGCCAACTCGGGCGCCGCAATCCTAGCCATGCCGGTTGCGGCGACGCTCAAGCGGGTCGTCCCCGACAGTGCGCCGCCGACAATCGCCGAGACCGTCGACCGCCGCGGACTGTGGGAGGCTCAGACGCCCCAGGTGTTTCGCCGCGACTGGCTCGAAGCGGCGTACGCGGGCCGGACCGAACAGGCGCCGACCGACGACGCGGCGCTTGTGGAGCGACTCGGCCATGCGGTGACATTGGTCGAGGGTTCGCCGTTGAACATCAAGCTGACCGCCAAGAACGATTTGAAGCTGGCCGAGCAGATCCTCAAGGTGCTCCCCAAACCCCCGGCTGCCGGCGGAGCGCACCCCTTCGGCGACGACGACTTGTGGCGATAATTCGCCGTACGAGAAGTTGCCGTTTGAGGCCCGCGACCGGCGAATGCTTGCGAATGAGGTTGCGGACGGTCTGTTTCCCCCGGGCCCGGACGACCCGCTTCCTCGTCGTGCCGCCGCGGGTCGGTCCGGACTTGCCTGCTAGCCGCCCCCCCATCCCAACACCTGCCTGATCTCGCCATGACTGACGCCGTCCGCGAGGAGATTGATCGGCTCCGCTCCGAGATTCGCGAGCACAATCGGCGGTATCACGTCGAGGCGGCGCCGATCATCTCGGACCTTGAGTTCGATCGGCTCATGAAGCGGCTCGAAGCGCTCGAACAGGCCCATCCCGAGTTCAAGACCCCCGACAGCCCCACGCAGCGCGTCGGCGGGGCGCCGGTCGATTCGCTCGCGTCGGTCGTGCATCGCGTGCCGATGCTGTCGATGGACAACACATTCAGCATCGAGGAGTTGCAGGCCTACGGCGAGCGGGTCGCGGGGCGGCTTCCCGGCGAGGGAATCGCCTGGGTCGTCGAACTCAAGGTCGACGGGGTGGCGATCAGCATTACCTACGAGAACGGCGTCTTGGTCCAGGCCGCCACGCGCGGCGACGGACAGACGGGGGACGACGTCACGCACAACGTCCGCACAGTGGCGGGCGTGCCGCTGCGGCTGTTGGGCGAGGTCCCCGGGATCGTCGAGGTTCGCGGCGAGGTCTACATGACCAATGCCGATCTGGCCGACGTCAACCAGCGGCGCGAGGCCGCGGGGCTCAAGCTCTACGCCAACACGCGCAACACGGCCGCGGGGGCGATCCGCCTGCTCGACCCGCGCCTGGCGGCCGAGGCTCGCCTGCGGTTCTTCTGCCACAGCGTCGGGGTCACCGACGATCTGCCGGTCAAGGACCATTGGAACTTTCTGCAACTCGCCCGCACGTGGGGCGTGCCGACGACGCCGATGTCGGCCCGATTCGATGACTTCGCCGCGGCCGCCGCGTACTGCGACGAGTTGGTCGGCCGGCTCCACGAACTCGACTTCGAGGTCGACGGACTCGTGCTGAAGGTCGACTCGTTCGCCCAACGCGAACGGCTGGGCGCCACGAGCAAGGCCCCGCGGTGGATCATCGCCTACAAGTTCGAAAAGTACGAAGCGACAACCCAGGTTCGCGACATCGTGATGAGCGTGGGCAAGAGCGGGGCCGTGGGACCGACCGCAGAGCTCGTTCCCGTTCAGATCGCCGGCACGATTGTCAGCCGGGCCAGCCTGCACAATGCCGAGGAGATCGCCCGCAAGGACGTCCGCGTGGGCGATACGATTGTCGTCGAGAAGGCAGGCAAGATCATTCCCCACGTCGTTCGCGTCGAGAAGCACCTCCGGCCCCCGGGCGCCGTGCCGTTCGCATACCCGACCGAGTGTCCCGAGTGCGGCGCTGCGCTCGAGAAGGACGAAGGGGGCGTTTATATCCGCTGCCCCAATCCCGCGTGCCCGGCGCAGCTCGCCGAGCGACTGCTGTACTACGCCAGCCGCAGTGCGATGGACATTGAGGGACTCGGCGAGAAGTTGGCCGAACAGCTCGTCGCGACGAAGAAGGTTCACGAGGTCGCCGACTTGTACAAGCTGACCGTCGACGAACTCGCGTCGCTCGAGCGGATGGGACGAAAGTCGGCCGCCAACCTCGTCGCCGGGATCGAGGCGAGCAAGAAACGGGGTTTGGCGCGGGTGCTCAACGCGCTGTCGATCCGTCATGTCGGCGCCCGAGTGGCGACGGTCTTGGCAGAGAGCACCGGCAGCATCGACGCCTTGCTGGCGCTCGACGAGGAACAACTCGCGGCGATCAACGAAGTGGGGCCCGTGATCGCGGCGAGCGTGGCCAAGTTCCTCCACAGCGAGGCGGGGACGCGGACGATCGACGACCTGCGTGCCGCCGGCGTCGACCTGACGGCCCCGCTCAAGTCGCCCGCAGCAGCCGACGGGCCGCTGGTCGGCAAATCGGTCGTCGTCACCGGGACGCTCGAAAAATACACCCGGGAGCAGATCCAGGACCTAATCGCCCGGCACGGCGGCCGGGCTGCCAGCAGCGTCTCGAAAAAGACCGACTTCGTCGTCGCCGGCGACGACGCAGGCTCGAAGCTTGCCAAAGCCCAATCGCTGGGGGTTCGGGTGCTCACCGAAGCGGAGTTCGAGCAACTCCTCGTCGGGCAGGGAGAGCCGTGACCGACGAGTCGAGGTCTCGACCTGACCGCGCTACTGTGCGGGTTGGAGCCGCGCCGCCCGCTTGTCCGCACATCGCCATGCGAAACGCGGGCGATTACAGTGGAGATTCCGCCCGCCCCCGGTACGTCCATGACCGCCGCCTTCGACGCCCGCGCACACTCGTACGCCAAGCACGCGTTCATTCAGCGTGACGCGGCGGCTTGGTTGGCCGAGTGGTTGGAGCCGCAAGGGAGCACCGCATCGCTTGCCGCGATCGAGTTCGGACCGGGGGACGGAGTCTTTACGCGCCGCCTGGCGGGGCGGTTCGCCTCGTTGCGGGCCGTCGAAATCGCCCCCCGGATGGTCGCTCGCGGCGCCAAGGCGCTCCCCGAGGTCGTGTGGAGCGTGGGAGACGCGTGGAGGCCCGAGCGACTTGGTCGGCAACTCGTCGACCGGCTCTACTCGTCCAGCATGCTCCAATGGTGTCCCGACCCCACGGGCGTGCTCAGGCGGTGGCGCCGTCAGCTTCGCCCCGGCGGCAGGACGCTCAACGGGTTCTATGTGGCGCCGACGTTGTCGGAGTGGCGGTCGCTCGGCGCAGCTTGTTCGCCGTTCGTTTGGCGAAGTCCGCACGATTGGACGCGCACGTTCGCGGACGCGGGCTGGAGGGTGCTGCGGAGCGAGTCCCAGACGCGCAAGTACTTGTTTCCCACAGCGCTCGACCTGCTGCGGTTTTTCCACCGCACCGGCGCCGTCGTGCCGCAGAAGACCCCTGCCGGCGCCGTCCGCAGGATGCTGCGCGAACTTGACCGCCGGTACGCGGCCTCCAGCACCGCCCGCGGGGTGCCGACGGAGTGGACGTTCTTCCGGATCGAAGCGGCGCGCGAGTGACGCGACTACTTCCGCACGATCTCGACGCAGATCCCTCCCGCGCGGATCGCGCGGTGCATTTTCGTGAACCAGATCTCCTGTCGCCACTGCAGCCCCAGCCGTTCGCACAGGCGACGCAGCTCGGCCCGGTTGTAAGTGCGGCAGTACCACAGCCGGCTGGTCCAGGCGCCGGAGAAATTGTCTTCGGTCGTGAGCAGGAACATCCGCCCGCCGGGACGCAGCACGCGGGCCATTTCCGCCAGTCCCGGCTCGGGGTCGGGCAAGTGCTCCAGCACGTAACCGCACGTGATCCCGTCGAACGACCCGTCGGCGAACGGCAAGTGGGCAAGGTCCGCCGCGACGAACCGGGGGGCCCGCTCGTGCTTTTCGGCCAGCCGCCGGCGCGCCCGGCGCAGCATTTGGTGCGACAGGTCGGTGCAGGTGAGCTGAGCTTCGGGGTCGGAGTACTTGAGCACGTGCCCCGCGAGCTGCCCGGCGCCCGACCCGACGTCGAGCACGTCGTTCATGCCGCGGAGGTCGAACTTGCGCTTGCGAAAGATTCGCTCTCCCAGCGGGATATGGAGCGACAACATGCTGCACGTGCTGAGGATCGCCCCCTTGGGACCGCCGTAGACCCGCTTCACCTTCGAGCGGTACTCGTCCGCGCTCACTTTGCGGATGAGGTCGTTCTCGATCAGCCGGTTGAGGGGCTTGATCCGTCGGCCCTCGGGGCGCGAACGGGACGACCGGCGAGGCTCGACCGTGCGAGGCATGGCGAGGCGGGGGCGTGCAGGAAGGGGCTGATCCGGAAAGACAGGGCCCGTTAAATATACACCCTGCGGTTGTAGATGTACCACTCCCCCAGGAGCACGGCCAGGGCCGCCAACAGCAGGGGTTTCCACAGCTCGCGGCGCAACGGGGACTGGGTTGACGCGGCCGCGACTTCGCTGTAGCCAATTTGCAGCGACTCGACCGTCGTCAGGGCCTCGCCGTCGCTCTGCCGGCCGCGGAGCGCCACGTCGCTCTCCTCTCGGTCAAACAGATTGACGGCGAACCGGCGTATCGTTTCGCCCCCAGAACGGATTTCGTACACTCCCGGCCGGTCGGCGTCGTGGTACGCCAGCTTCCCGCGAGCGGGCGATTCGAGCGACTGCACCGAGCCGTCCGGCTTCACGATCGTCAGCCGATCGCGCTCGCCGCGGATCGTCAGCTCGACCGATTGGCCGGGCCGGGTCGATTGCTGCTGAACCGCGTCTCCGCCGGCCGCCAGATACTCCAGTACGTTCAGGGCAAAGTTGGGGAAGCTGGTCATCCGAGGCCAGTTCGTGTTGACCGACGTCCCTTGGTCGTCCTGACCGACGATCTCGAACCCCAGGACGGCGTCTTCGAAGCTGTCGCGCGGGGCGATTCCCATCAGCGGACCGGCGCTCGAGTCGATTAGCGTCGCGCCGCCGGCCGGGGGCTTCACGGTCAGCGAGTCGATCACCATCACGTTCCCGAGCTCGATCAGGTTGAGCAGCGGGTGCCCGCGTTGCCAGTCGATGATCTGCGGCGCGGAGATCTTCGCCCCGCTCGTTCCGGCTTGCCAATCGGCGAGCGGCGGCACGCGGCCGATGAACAGCGTGTTCGCCTGGGGCATGCTCGCAGGTGCGCACTGGTCGAAGATGATCAGATCGTATTTGTCGGTTACTGCGTCGGCTTGGTAGCCTGGCGTCGCCAGCGCCGCAGGGGCGACCTTGTCGACCTGAGCGAGCCGCCGGGCCCGCTGCGTCGATAGGGCGTACTCCAACGCGGCGTTGCCCGGCGTGACCAGCAGCACGCGGGCGTCGCGAGGCGGGTCGAGCACCGCATAAGCGACGTTGTCCAGCGGCAGCGCGTCCTGAAAGCCCGGTGACGGGTTCAATCGCGCCCGCAACGAACCGGTCGCGACCGCACCCAAATTGAACCCGACGCCGCTCGCGCCCCCGGCGGGGATCTCGACTTGCTTGGCGTCGACCAGATCGCCGTCGCGATACAGCTCGACGACGACGTTCTGATCCTCTGCGCTGAAGTTGGCCGCTTGGACGAACGCTTCACGCTCATCAGGTCGCGATTCGCTCCGGCCGGTGCTTAGCGCAGTGATCGCCAGGTTCTCGGCGGCGAACGTGCCGATCGGCAGGTACTTGGCCCGCAGATTGCCCAGCGAGAAACCTTCGACCGAACCGAAACGGCCGTCGCTGAATATGTACAGATCGACAGGAGTTGGCTCGGTCGCGACGTCGTCGACCCCCGCGTCCTCGTCGGCGATCCGTCCCCGATTGGCCAAACCGTCGGCCAGTTCCAGCGCACCGCGAATCGATGTGGCGGTCGCCGCCGGTTTGATGCGGGCGAGTCCCTCGCGCAGCAGCCGCTTGTTGCTGGTGAATTCCTGCACGACGTCCGGCTCGAACGAGAAACTGACGATCATCGCCGCCATGTCGGATTCGAGCTGCTCGACGAGCGCCGCGACCCGCTCCTTCGCCGCGGTCAGTCGATCGATTCCCTCGACGTCGGTGCTGCTCATGCTGGCCGAGTTGTCGACCAGGAAGATGAACCGGTTCCCCTGGAGCGACTCGCCCTCCCATCCGGGACGCAGCACGGCCAAAATCACGAGCCCCGCGACGGCCAGTTGCAGAAACAACAGCAAGCTCTGGCGCAGCCGCTGCCACAGGCTGTTGACGTGCAGGTCCTCGATCACCTTCGTCCACAGATAGGTGCTGGGCACCTCGAGCGGCTGGCGCTTGA
This sequence comes from Pirellulales bacterium, assembly GCA_019636345.1. Classification (NCBI taxonomy): domain Bacteria; kingdom Pseudomonadati; phylum Planctomycetota; class Planctomycetia; order Pirellulales; species Pirellulales bacterium. The sequence goes on from JAHBXQ010000002.1 coordinate 314,744, forward strand.
GCTTCAAGAAGTACAGCGCAAAGATCCCCAAGGGAACGGCCGCGAGAGCCCCCCACGCGACGGGTCCGAGCGAGTTGCGGAAGAAATCGGACATGCAATACGAGCGACTTGATTCAAGGCGGACATGCCGCCCGAAGGCCAGCGTCCGTCGTGCTGTTGCGGTTCATCCTGGTCGATCGTGGTTCAAACTCTCGTTCACCTCACCAACCCTCGTCGCCGCAGTTGTTGCGCGACGAGGTCGGCGACCGGGGTTTGCGTGTTGGCCAGCAGGTAGTGCATTCCCCGCCGGGTGCAGAACTCCTGGGCCCCCCGGGTGAAACCGTCGAGGGTCCGCTGGTAGCGGTCCAGCAGCGGCTTGCTCACGGTGATCTCCGCGACGTCCTGATCCTCGCAGTCGACCAGCTTGAGGTCCCCCTTCACGTCGGGGGCGATCTCCTCCTGCGACAGCACCTGGATCACGTAGCAGTCCATCTCTTGGGCGACGAAGTATCGCAGAGCCGCCTCGTACCCCTGCTTGTCCATCAGGTCGCTGATCAAGACGACGATCCCCTTGCCGTGATTGCGAAGGCAAAAGTTCTTGACCCCTTCGTGCAGCGAACCGGATTCGCCCGGTTCGAGCGCGTCGAGTTGCTTGACGAGCCGCGCCGCGCTGTGCCGGCCGCGCAGCACCGGGCTGCGCCTGGCGGGGGGCTGCCCGAGCGTCTCGACCCGCACCCGGTCTCCCCGCACGAGCCCTACGAACGCGAGCGCCGCGGCCAATTGCTTGGCGTACCTGAGCTTCGACGGTTCGCCGAAGTCCATGGACATGCTCGCGTCGATCAGGGCGTAGAAGTGGAGGTCTTCCTCTTCCAAGAACAGCTTGATGATCAGTTTTTCCAGGCGGGCGTAGAGGTTCCAATCAAGCTGCCGCAGGTCGTCGCCGGGGACGTAGTTGCGGAAGTCGGCGAACTCGACGCTTTGCCCCTTGCGCTTGCTGCGGCGCTCCCCCTTCATCCGCCCGCGGAAGATCTTGCGAGTCACCAATTCCAGCCGCTCGAGCTGCGCAAGCAGCTTCGGATCGAGCAGCTCGCTCGAAGTCGTTGCAATCGGCGGGGGGACGACGTCGGCCATGTGCCTGCAGAATACCGTGACTACCTGCCAAACCGCTCCGCGTTCGACACCCTTGCCTAGCTCGAGTCGCCCCCTGCTACTTCCCCTCTTCCCCCTTCTCCGGCGTCTTCTTCAGGATCTCGGTCAGGACCGAGTCCGTGTCAATTCCCTCGGCCTGGGCCTCGAAGTTCAAAATGACCCGATGCCGCATTGCCGGCAGGAACACGCGACGCACGTCTTCAAAGCTCACGTTGTAGCGGCCCGAGAGAAGCGCCCGGACTTTGGCGGCCAGCGTCACCGTCTGCGCCCCGCGGGGGCTTGCGCCCCAGCGAAGGTACTGGTTCGTCGCCGCCGCGGCGAACCGGCCCTCGGGGTGGGTCGCCATCGTCAGCCGGACGATGTAGTCCTGCACATGCGGCGCCACCAGCACCTCGCGGATCAGCTTCTGCCACTTCACGATCTCGGAGCCGTCCATCACCTTGTCAGGGACCGGATCGTCGCCGCGGGTCGTGCGGTCGATGATTGCGGCCAACTCCTCTCGCGACGAGTAGCCCACCACCAGCTTGAAGAAGAACCGATCGAGCTGCGCCTCAGGCAGCGGGTAGGTCCCCTCCTGCTCGATCGGGTTCTGGGTCGCCATCACGAAGAACGGCGGCTCCATCGGAAACGCCTTCCCCGAGATGCTCACCCGTTTTTCCTGCATCACTTCGAGCATCGCCGACTGCGTCTTCGGCGTCGCGCGGTTGATCTCGTCGGCCAGGCAGATTTGCGTGAAGATTGGCCCTTTCTGGAACTGAAACTCCCGGCGACCGTCGGGCGTTTCGATCACCATGTTCGTCCCCAGGATGTCGGCCGGCATCAGGTCGGGGGTGAATTGGATCCGCGAGAAATTCAGGTCCAGCGTTTGGGCCAGCGTGCGCACCAGCAGCGTCTTGCCGAGCCCCGGCACCCCTTCCAGCAGGCAGTGCCCCCCGACGAACAGGCATGTCAGTACGCCGTGCACGACGTCGCTATGTCCGACGATCACCCGGCCGATCTGCTCACGCACCGCCTTGTACCGCGCGGCGAACTCCTCGGCTTGTTTCTCGATCGAATCGCTGATGCTCATGCGCGCTGGCGGGGTTGTGGACAAGCTGACTGGGCAAGCCGAGAACAACAGGATCGGGGAGCGCCCGACGGAAGTCAACTCGACGCCCCCGGGCGCAAAGCCCCCCCAGTGCGGCAATCAGCCGTTCAAGGTGCGGAAGGAACCCCGACGCGTGGTCGCCAGGAGACGCGTTACCCACTCGTTCCGAGCCGATAACGCGATGCAGCACGAACCACGAATTGTCTTGTCGGGCTCGGAATCATCGATCCGCAAACCTCATTTCCACCCGCGTCCCGACTCCCTTCTCCTGTCCTGTTTCGCGCGAAGTGCCCCCGTCGAATCCATAGGCGACGCTCTCGGGCGGCCTCGTCAGTACGAGCAAGCGACAACCTGAGAGTGGGGGCGAGATGACCGCCGCAGTTGAGGAGCAGGCGGCAGGAAGCGGCAGCCGGAAGTCGTCCCTGCGCTCACACCCTCGCCCACGCGAACCAGCAAGCAGAGCCCGGAAATGGACCGCCTCCTCCGCGCTCGACTGGCAGGGGCCCGTTCTCGCCCGATAGCGTGCGCAAAGCGTTGCTCAGCCACAACTTCCGCAGACCCCCCACGGCTGCCGGCCGTTGACCACGGGGCAGGGGGGCTCTATCATTGCCGGTCTCGCATTCGCTTGATTAGCCCCGGTCCTGGGACCCTTGCTCCTCCGACGGCGGCCCGGGGTGCGGGCGGAGCCGGCTCGCTCGTGGCTGACGCCGATCCGGACAATGCGGCCGCCTGTCCCCGCCGGGGCCCCCTCGGCGACTCGTTTTCACCGACGCCCCGACTCTATGCCGCCGGTTGTCATCAATCTTCGCAAGGCCGATGACAGCCGCGACGTGGTGCACCGAGCCGTGCAAACTCTCTCGGAAGGGAAACTCGTCGTGTTTCCGACCGAAACCGTCTATGGCCTTGGGGCGTGCGCCCGGTCGGCGGCTGGCGTCGAGCGGATTTTCGACGCCAAGGGGCGCGACGAATCGGCGCCTCTGGCCCTGGCGATCCGCGGCGCCGAGGACGCCATCGACTACGCCCCCGCGCTCCACCGCCGGGCTGAACGGTTGGCCCGCCGTTGCTGGCCCGGACCCGTGACGCTCGTGACGCAGCACGGCCCGCGGAGTCTCGTCGAGCGGTTGCCGGCGTTGGTTCGCCAGCGGGTCGCCCCGGAGGGCGAGGTGGGCCTGCGCGTCCCCGCTCATTGGCTGGTGCTCGACGTGCTGCAGATGCTTGCCGGCCCGATCGCCCTGACCAGCGCCAACCGCAGCGGAGACCCCCCCGCGACGACCGCCGAGGACGCAGCCCGGCAACTGGGCGATCACGTGGCGCTGGTCCTCGACGACGGCCCCTGTCACTACGGCCAAGCCTCGACCGTGGTCCGCGCGACCAGTCAGGGGATCGAGTGTCTCCGAGAAGGGGTCGTCTCCCGCGATACTCTCGATCGGCTCGCCAGCATGCTTATCGTCGTCGTTTGCACCGGCAATACCTGCCGCAGCCCCATGGCCGAGGCGATGATGCGGCGGCTGATCGCCGCGAAGCTCGGATGCGATCCCGAGGAATTGGAGAGCCGCGGCGTCGTCGTCGCGTCGGCCGGAATCGCCGCTTCCGCGGGCGGGCCGGCCGCGGTCGAGGCGATTGACGTGATGCGCTCCGCGGGGCTCGACATCAGCGGGCATCAATCGCAACCGTTGACCGAGAAGCTGGCGCAGCACGCCGATTTGCTGCTGACGCTGACCGCCGCTCATCGGCACGCGATCTTGCGTCGCTGGCCCGACGCCGCGGCGCGGACCCACACGCTGCGGCCCGACGGGGGGGACATCGCCGACCCGATCGGCGGCCCCGTCGAGGTGTACCAGCAGTGCGCCGCCCAAATCGAACAAGCGTTGCGCGAGCGCGTGGCGGACATGGACTTTGAATAAGCGAACGGCGGTCGCCAAGCCCTCGCAGAATGGGGCAAGAATCACCGCTCCCTCGCCCCTGACCTCCGACCTTTCACCCCTGACCCCTCCCTCCGCCATGCGAGTCTCCATCGGCAGCGATCACCGCGGTTTTCACCTCAAGGAGCAAATTGCCGCCTTCCTGCGGCAGAACGGCCACGAGGTCGAGGACGAAGGCCCCCGCAGCACCGAGAGCGCCGACTATCCCGATTTCGCCCGGCTCGTCGCCCGCAAAGTCAGCGAGGGCAAGGTCGAACGCGGCGTGCTGATCTGCGGCACGGGGATCGGCATGGCGATCGCCGCCAACAAATACCCCAACGTGCGGGCGGCCACCTGCACCGACGAAGTCACCGCCGAGATTAGTCGCCGCCACAACGACCTCAACGTCCTCTGTCTGTCGGCTGATATGCTCAGCCCGCGGACGGTCGAGCGAATGATCGACGTTTGGATGAGCACCCCGTTCGAAGGGGGTCGCCACCAACGCCGTGTCGACAAGATCAGCGACCTGGAGCGGGAAATCGATCGCGAGTCGTAGGCTCGTCGCGCCGCAATCATTGTCCTGACTCGCTACGCCGCTGCACGATCGTCGCGGCGCACCGCGGCGAGCAGACGCTGCAGTTCGCTTTGATATTCGCCCCGCTCCCGGCGCCAGCGGGCCTCTGCTTCCTCGAATTCGCGGGCCTGGGCGTCGAGTTCCCGCTCCCGAGCCTCCAAGCGGGCGGCGTGCTCGTGGGCGTCTCGCTCGCGGTCGGCGATCCACCGGTCCACATCCGCGCGCCGCTCGGCGAGCTTGGCGACTTGCTCGGCCAATTCCCCGCGGACCGATTCCAGTTCGTTGCGGCGGATGCGAATCTCCTCGGAGATCACGCGGTAGTGATCGCTCAGCTTGCTTCGCACCAGGGCAATCGACCGCGACAAGGCCGCAGGGGCGAGCGCCCCTTGCAGTTGCAGCCACGTTTCCTCGGTCGCCAGCCGCATTTCCAACGCTTCGCGCTGCACGGATCGCAGTTCTTCGGCCAACTCCTCCAGCGCCTCGCAGCGGCGGACCAGCTCCGCCTCGCGACGGTCGAGTTGGGCCTCGCGTTTCTTTCCGGACGCTTCGAGAGCCGCGTGCTCGTCGGTCAGTTCGCGTCGCTCTTTCGCGACCCGGTTCTCAAACGCCAGCGACTGACGCTGCAGCTCGCGCCGCTGGTCGGCCAGCTCGATCTGCTGTTCGGCAAGCAACGCCTCGGCTTGGTCGAGGTACGCGCTTCGCATGTCGATTTGCTCCGCGAGTTCCTCGACCTGCACCATCCGTTCTTCGACGATCCCCAGCCGCTTGAAGCGCTCGAGAGCCGTTTCGATTTCGCGCTGCCGGGTCTTGAGTCGACGTTCCTCGAGCTTGAGCTCCTCGTCCCGCTCGGCCATGGCCGCGGCTTGGGCGTCGAGCTCCGTTCGCCGGCGCTCGATAGCGTCGGTTTCGGACCGCAGCCGCCGCTCCCATTCGCGCGTCGACGTCTCGCGGGCGACGAGCTCCGTTTGCGCTGCGACGAGCCGCTGTTCGCGCTCGTCAAGCTCCAGGCGCTCGTGGGAGAGCCGTTCACGTTCGGCGTAGTGCCCCGCTTCGCGCTGGTCGAGCTCGCGCTGCCGCTCTTCGCACTTGTGCTTGGCGGCGTCGAGCTCGCTCTGCCGCTGGCGGCACGCGGCCGTCTCGATCTCGAGCGCCGCCAGTTTGGTCCGTTGCTCGGTGACGCCGACTTCCAGTTCGACCTCGAGCGCCGCCACGGCCTGTTCGCGCTGTTGGACCTCAGCCAACCGCTCGGGCATTCCGGCGGTCGCGGCGATGATCGCCTCGGCGGCCTCGCGATCCTCGCGGAGCTGCTCCTCGCCCACGGCGAGACGCGTCTCGCGTTCGGCCAGATCGGCCTCGCGTTCTTCGACCCACAGCCTCGCGTTGCGAATGCGCGCGTCGAACTCGGCTTCCTGTGCGTTGAGTTGAGATTCGCGACGGTCGATCTCCGCGAGCCGCGTTTGCAGCCGCTCGGCGAGTTCCGCCGCGTGCCGCGCCGTGGCGCCCGCCGCGGCGACGATGGCTCCGTCGTCGGCGTCGATCGGGGGCAGATTCCACGCCTGCAATGCTCCGTCCGCCGGGACTTCGTCGAGCGAAGGACCCGCGTCGGGACCGGTCGCGGGGCCCGACGCCGTGCGGCGCAGGGGATGGGGACCGTCGATCCGGGTTTCGCGAACCGCAGCGCCGGACGGCGCCTGCGGCGGCGCCTCCTCGGACTCGGTGCGAGCGGTGGTGTGCGGAGAACTGCCGGACATAGCGTGCTTTCCCTGCTGCAAGCGTCGCGTCGGCGCAGCGTGCCGCCGCCGCCATCGCCCGCAAAGTCGACTCAATCGTTACCATCGGCAACGAGGGGCCGGAAAGTTTCGCTTGATCCCCGATTTTGACGCCGTGCTAGCGGCGCCGCCGAAACGAATCGAGCCGGCGACCCTTGGGGCGCCGGCTCGATTGACTGATTCTTTGCTGATCGCAGGTCGTCGCCCGCGGCGTTACGCCTTGGCCGCGTCGATCGCTTCCTGCAGGCGCGTCTTCGGTTGGACGCCGACGAACCGGTCGACCACCTCGCCCCCCTTGAACACCATGAGCGTCGGGATGCTGCTCACCCCGTAGCTTTGGGCCGACATCGGGGCATCGTCGACGTTCAGCTTGACGACCTTCGCCGAGCCGCTGTTCTCGCCGGCCAATTGCTCGACGACGGGGGCGATTTGCCGGCAGGGACCGCACCACGGGGCCCAAAAATCGACCAGCACGGGCTCGGCCGATTGCAGCACTTCGCTTTCAAAATTGTCGTCGTTGATCTCGGCTACGCCCATCGTGCACCTGCGCTTTCCTAGTTCATGTGGCGGGATTGGTCGCGGGAGGATTCATCCGCAGAGGGCGGGGATTGTCAGTGGTTTCCCCGTTATACGTCGGAACGGCGCCGAGGGTTCGACCGGGGCGTGCGCTCCGGCCGAAGGTCGTTAGCTGGCAGGGGGTTAGTGCGGCCCATCGCGGTCTTCCCGACCGGCGGAATTATCGAGAACCGCCCAGCGGCTGTCAACGAACCGATTGCGACTAACCAAGGGACGGTTGCCCGCAACCGAGTCCCAGGACCATACTGTCTGACCCACGACGACCATTCCTCAGGAGACCCATGCCATGGTTCGCACTCCCAGCACGATGCTTCCTCTGGGGACGCCTGCCCCCGATTTCTCGCTGGTGAACGTTGACGGGCGGACCGTCTCGCTCGGCGATTTCGCCGACGCGCCGGCGCTGCTGGTCGTGTTCATGTGCAATCACTGCCCCTATGTCATCCATGTCGCCGACGAGCTCGCCCGCCTGACGAGCGAATACATGGCCCGGGGCGCGGCGGTCGTGGGGATCAGCAGCAACGACGTTGCGACCCACCCGGCCGACAGTCCCGAGCGGATGGTCGCCGAGGCGGAGGAGCGCGGGTACGCCTTTCCCTACTTGTACGACGAGGACCAACAGGTCGCGATCGCCTATCGCGCGGCCTGCACGCCTGATTTCTTCCTGTTCGACAAGGATCGCAAGCTTGCCTACCGCGGCCAACTCGACGACAGTCGCCCGCAGAGCGGGATCCCCGTGACAGGCAAGGACCTGCGGGCTGCGCTCGACGCGGTGCTGGCCGGCAAGCCGGTCCCCGAGCCGCAGAAGCCGAGTCTGGGGTGCAACATCAAGTGGAAACCGGGGAACGAACCGGAGTACTTCGGCGGTTAGCGGTTCCGCGAGGGGTGGCGTGCTTCAACGCTCCGCTGCCGCGTCGCGGCTAACTGGTCAATCGGCGTTAGCCGCGACGCGGCAGCGGAGCGGAGTTTGACACTAAGAAACCGCAGGAAACCGCCAATGCTTGCCGCGCACGTCATCTTCGGCGCCTACGGGTTCTGGCTCACGAACGATCCGCGCGGATCGTGGTCGACGTTCGTCGGCTCCTGGGAGTTGTTCCGCCACGGTCCGGCGACGAAGACGACGGAGACCAGTTCGCTTGCGCGTCGGCCGCACGACCGAGCCGAGAGGTTAGCCGCGAAGACGGCGCTGAAGCGTCCCGCGGTTCAGTTTACGGGGATTCAAGCTCGAGCGGTCGCCCGTGGGTTCGCCCGCTATGCCGAGCGATCGGGACTGCGCATGTTCGCCTGCGCCGTGCTGCCGGACCATATCCATCTCGTCATGGCGCCCGCGCGGATTGCGATCCCGCAGGTCGTGATCCAGCTCAAGGGCGAAGCGACGCTGCAGCTTGTCGAGGAAGGGATTCACCCCTTTGCGGGGTTGCGCGACAAGCACGGCCGGCTTCCCAAGTGCTTTGCGCGCGGACAGTGGAAGGTTTATCTCGACGATGCGGTCGACGTGCGACGGGCGATTCGATACGTCGAGGACAATCCGCTCAAAGAGGGGAAGCCCCGTCAGCGATGGGGGTTTGTGACGGGGTTTGGCGGATGACCGCTCCGCTGCCGCGTCGCGGCTAACGCCGAGCGCATAAAAAAACCCGACCCGGGGCGGCTAACCCCGAGTCGGGTTTCTCAATTCAATTTGGTGAGTTTGCAGCGGTCTGAGAAGCCGAAGCTCTCGGATCGACTGCGGACCTCTTTGCCAAGGGCAAGATCGCCCCATGTATCACGTCGCCCTAGGGGCGACGCGTTCTAAGAAATCCTTAGAAAGGAGGTGATCCAGCCGCAGGTTCCCCTACGGCTACCTTGTTACGACTTAGTCCCAATCACGGAGTTGACTCTAGGCGCCTGCTTCCCGAAGGTTAGCTCAGCGACTTTAAGCCCCCCCCACTTTCGTGGCTTGACGGGCGGTGTGTACAAGGCTCAGGAACATATTCACCGCCGTATGCTGACCGGCGATTACTAGCGATTCCGGCTTCATGCAGGCGAGTTGCAGCCTGCAATCCGAACTGGGGCATACTTTTTGAGATTTGCTTGCTCTCGCGAGTTCGCATCCCTTTGTATATGCCATTGTAGGACGTGTGCAGCCCAGACCATAAAGGCCATGAGGACTTGACGTCATCCCCGCCTTCCTCCGGTTTAACACCGGCAGTCTCCCTAGAGTCCCCGACATGACTCGCTGGCAACTAAGGATAAGGGTTTCGCTCGTTAAGGGACTTAACCCGACATCTCACGACACGAGCTGACGACAGCCATGCAGCACCTGTGCACGTTCCACCCGAAGGCGTGGCCCGGCTTTCACCGGGTTAATCCGTGCATGTCAAGGCCTGGATAAGGTTCTTCGCGTAGCCTCGAATTAAGCCACATCCTCCACCGCTTGTGTGAGCCCCCGTCAATTCCTTTGAGTTTCAGCCTTGCGACCATACTCCCCAGGCGGAGCACTTATCACTTTCGCTTCGTCCGGGAACCTATGGGTGGGCCCCCAGACAAGTGCTCAGCGTTTACGGCTAGGACTACCGGGGTATCTAATCCCGTTCGCTACCCTAGCTTTCGTACCTCAGCGTCAGAAGAGACCCAGCGAGCCGCTTTCGCCACCGGTGTTCCTGATGATATCAACGCATTTCACCGCTCCACCATCAGTTCCGCTCACCTCTGTCTCCCTCAAGCCTAGCAGTATCGGGCGCAATTCCACGGTTGAGCCGTGGGCTTTCACACCCGACTTACAAGGCCGCCTACGTACCCTTTAAGCCCAATAATTCCGAATAACGTTTGTCCGGTTCGTATTACCGCGGCTGCTGGCACGAACTTAGCCCGGACTTCCTCTGAAGATAGGTCAAACTCCGCTCTTCACGGAGCCTTCCTCCCAACTGACAGCGGTTTACAACCCGAGGGCCTTCATCCCGCACGCGGCATCGCTCGGTCAGGCTTTCGCCCATTGCCGAAGATTCTCGACTGCAGCCACCCGTAGGTGTCTGGGCAGTGTCTCAGTCCCAGTGAGACGGGCCACGCTCTCACGCCCGCTACCCATCGTCGCCTTGGTAGGCCGTTACCCCACCAACTAGCTAGTAGGACGCAGTCCACTCCTCGGGCGGAATCACACCTTTGATCCGTAGATGTTATCCGGCATTACCTGCAGTTTCCCGCAGCTATTCCGGACCCGAGGGCATGTAACTACGCGTTACTCTCCCTTTCGCCGCTTTCACCTAGAAACATCGACCGAAGTTTCAATTTCTAGGATCACGCTCGACTTGCATGCCTAATCCATGCCGCCAACGTTCATTCTGAGCCAGGATCAAACCCTTCAATTGGTAATATGCATTAACTCGAAGCCGGGCTCGCGAACGAGCCGGCTCGCTTCGTTCGCAAGCGAGCGAAGCGGAGTCAAAGAGCCTTTCGAAGCGTTTGCCGGCAAGGAACGCTCACGCGTTCTTGCCTGTACGATCTTGCTCTGGCTTGCCGATCGCCCGACCACGGCCGTCTGCAAAGAGACGCCCTCAGCCTTGCGACCGACAACTCAAAAGAGGTCACTCACCAAATTGTCAAAGAGCACGTTCAGTGCGAGAGAGGATTCTCGCGTTTCTTTGCTAGCGGGCAAGGGGCCCCGCAAAGATTTTTTCGACTCGGTCGTTCCCAGCGATCTCTCGCAGTAACCCCCGAGACTCGTGGATTTTACGGATCGGCTTCCGCCTGTCAACGACTCCAACGGAAAATCGCCGAAAGATTTTCTTGGCCCCGAACGGCGAGTCCGCCCAGACCGATCAGCCCGCATTCCAGTGAGAGTCGCGCTCCGCAGCAGCGCCCCCAACCCCGGGGCGATTCGACCCCCGCGACCCGACTCGTCCAGCGCCGCTGCTTGCAGGCGAGCCGAGACCAGCGAGAATGGCAATCGTGCGTTTCCCGTCCCCCCTTCCGCCTTTCCCCCCATCGGTTGCCATGCCCTGCCGCGGAGTGCGAGGCGCCACGACCGTCGACGCGAACACGCGCGACGAAATCCTCCGCGAAACGCGGCGGCTGCTTGCGCTGTTGATGCGGACCAACGAGATCGACCCGGCCGATCTGGCCAGCGCCTGGTTCACGACCACGGTCGACGTCGATGCGGAATTTCCGGCCCTGGCCGCCCGGCAGTTGGGGTGGCTCGACGTGCCGCTGATCTGCGGACACGAGATCGACGTTCCCGGCTCGCTGCGAATGTGCATCCGGGTGCTGCTGCATTGGAACACCGACAAGCCGCAGTCGGCGATCGAGCACGTCTACGTCCGCGAGGCGAAGCGGCTGCGGCCCGACTTGACCAAGCTGCCGGCGGTCGACTGGGACGAGTTGGAGACCTGGATCGCCCAGCAGATGAAGGACGGGGCGTGAGATTTGCTTAGGTCGGGCCCTGTGCGCGGATGCGCAAAAAAACCCGGCAAACGGGCCGGGGGCTCAATGACCGAGGAGTCGAGAGAGTACCGGAGAGAGGATTTGAACCTCCACGCCCTTGCGGGCACATGGACCTGAACCATGCGCGTCTGCCAATTCCGCCACTCCGGCTGAGTGCGAAGCCGCAGGATCGCAAACCGCCGGGGATTTGGCAAGGGGCTCTGACCGCTCCGCTGCCGCGTCGCGGCTAACGCCGAGTTGTTAGCCGCGACGCGGCAGCGGAGCGCGATCCCCGCCCCCGATGGTTCTCGCTTCGCATCCTCAATACCGGGGCGTCGCGGGGTCGATCTCTTGCGACCAGGCGTCGATCCCCCCCGCCATCGACTGCGCGGCCGCGAACCCTTGCCTGCGCAGCCAGTGGGCCGTCTGCAGGCTGCGTACGCCGTGGTGGCAGTGGACGACGATCCGCTCGTGCTCGCGCCCGGCGAGCTCGCCGAGCCGCTCCGGCAACTCCTGCATCGGGATCAAGATCGCCCCGGCGATTGCGGCGATCGCATGTTCTTCCGGGGTGCGGCAGTCGACGAGCAGCGCTTCGCCCGCGGCGACGACGGCGGCCGCGTCGCGGCAGGAGATCTCAAGCGGCAGTTCAGGCATCAGTCAGGCCGACTCCAAGCGTCAACGCGTCGAGTTCACCGCCCTGTCGGGGCGATGACTCTCGAACCAAAAAAATCCGCCGCGGAGGCGCGTGGCCTCCGCGGCGGTCGTAAGCATGCCGTTCGCGATCGCAACCGCCTTAGCGGATGGTCTGCGAGGGCTCGCTGCCGGCGCGGGTGGTGAGGTGGATCAGCACGTCCGGCTCAATGCTGTCATTGAGCGAGAAGCTGCCGCCGTCGCCGCGCCCGAACTGAACGATCCCCGGGTGCCCGCTGGAGGGGCCGAAGATGCGATCGCCGGCCGGGTTGCCGACGAGGTGAATGGCGCTCCGCATGTAGTAGTCCTGGTCCTGCGGTCCCGGGTTCTGTCCGGTGAGCCGTTTGACCTGGGTGCCGACATTCAGCGAGTGCTTGCCGGGAGGGGTCGTCGCCTGAGCCGTCAGGAACCGCTGGTTGCCGGTCGTCGGGATCTGGACGACCGTTTGCGCCCCCTGCTGCTGCGGATTGACGGCGACGCCCCACATCGACAGCGCGCTGATCCAGGCGCTGTAGCTCTCTTCACGAGATTCGCCGAACATAATCGTGTTCGAGGTCCCGTCGCGAAGGCCGGCGTTGGTGATGCCGGCAAACGAGGTCCGCCGTTGGTTCGGAGCAGCGGTCTTCATCTGGGCGGCGATCAGGGCGCCGTTGCCCCCCTGGCGGGAGGGAGCGGCGGTCGTGCCGCTCTTATAGACCCAGTTCGGGGTGCCGCTGGCATCGGTTGCGGCGGCGGTGCCGTTGCGATTGAGGTGGCTGGCGACCATCGCAATGTAGTTGCCGACCGCCGCCTTGCGGCCCGACGTGCCGAAATTGGCCTTCGTCTCGTACGATCCGGGGTAGCTGGGGCATTGGAACGCCTCGATCGGTTGTTCGTAGGCGAACGGCTTGGCGGCCAAGGGGCCGGTCGTTACCGTCGTCGGGATGAGACGCATCGTGGTGTCGTTTGCACCGGTCGCCGAGAACCGAAGCAATTGCTGCGAGTTGGTCGCCCCGACGTTGCTGTTGTTCTTCAACTGGTCGTACAGGGTGGTCCCTTCGATGTAGGGCAGGCACTGAAACAACCAGCTGTAGCTGTCTCCCAAGACCCAACTCGCCGAGGCCGCGTTCGTGATGTCGCTGGTGTTGGCGATCCGGAACGTGCTGGCCGTCGGATCCATCGGGGCCGATCCCAAGGCCGGGTACTCTTTCCGCGCGCTCTCGTAGTTCAATAGCGCCAGACCGATCTGCTTGATGTTGTTCAAGCAGGAGTTGCGGCGGGCCGCTTCGCGGGCCGCCTGAATCGCCGGCAGCAGCAGGGCCACCAGCACGCCGATGATGGCGATCACCACCAGCAGCTCGACGAGGGTGAAACCTCGTCTCTTGTTGTTGCGTTCCATCGGGAACCTCCTCGACACGAAAAACAGGAAATGAAGGGGAAAAAAACGGCCGACGGCGGGGGATAAGGAATACGCCGTCGGAAAAAACGCCTTCGGAAAAATCCAAGTGCGAAGCCGGAGCCGCGCCCGCCGCTGGTCCGACCCTGAGCGGGTCGGCGACCGCAGCGCGGGCGAATTCCGCGGGTCGTCTCACGCCGCCGCAGGCGTCCCCCCCTGTTCCATTGGGGGGAATAACACCAAGGGCGCCGCTCGGCGGCATCGCTGTCGGGGCGTCGGCACGGATCGTGACGACAGCAGCGCGGCCGCTGGGAGAAGACTGCCTCTGACCCTCTTCCCGCTGAGCGCAGGATTCCGGTATGGTGCCAGTGTACGGCGATTTCGCCCGTGCTGTCAATGAATTGCCGGCAATCGGGCGGGAGAACGGCCTTGTTCGAGCCGTTCTTGGCGTCCCCCAAGGGAGCCGCCAAGGCGGGGGGCTTGAGGCCGGAGTCCCGATCTGCTTGACCCGTTGCTCTTGCCTCGTCTGCCGTTCTCCCCCCTCAGGATTGCCGTGAAGCCGCGGGCGACCTTGCTGCTGGGCCCCGCCCGGGCCGGGAAGATGGCCCGGCTTGTGGAGCAGTACGCGGCCGCCTGCGCGGCTCCGGCTATTCCTGGCGGGTCGCCCCCGCGCTTGGGGAGGACCGCTTGGATCGCCCCCACCGGGGCCGCGGCGGCCGAGGTCCGCGACGCCCTGGCCGAGCGGCTGGGGGGCGCCTGCCTGGCGCCGGGAGCGACGACCTTCGCCGCGTTCGCCGCACAAATGCTGACCGTCGCCAGAGCCCGGGTGCGGCCGCTGGGGCCGATCGAGTCGCGGCGGCTTGTGGAACTGGCGATCGCCGAGGAGCGGGCCGGGGGCCGGCTGAACTACTTCGCCGCGGTGGCCGACTCCCCCGGGTTCGCCGCCCAAGTCGCGCAGTTCATCGCCGAGGCGAAACGCCGCGACGCCTGGGCCGAGGACCTGCAAAAGCAGGCCCGCGGGCCGCGCGAGCAGGAGTTGGCCCGGCTGTACGGCCGGTATCAGCGTCAGCTCGCCGCTGCGGGGGCGTTCGACGCCGAGGGGCTGTTCTGGGCGGCCCGGGACGCGGCGAAGCGTCACTCCGGCCTGCTGGACGGGTTGGAGTTGGTCGTGGTCGCGGGGTTCCACGACTTCACCGCCGCGCAGCACGACATTCTCCAGCTCATCGCCAAGAAGGCCGGGCAGACGGTTGTTGAGCTGACGCTCGACGAGCCGACGCTGGCCGGCGATCCCGACGCGGCTCGGGCGGACCTGTTTGCCAAGTCGCTGGCGACGCGCCAAGCGCTTCGCGACCGGATCGTGTGCCGCGAGGAGCTCGTCGCTGGGTGGCTGGGGTCGAAGCGAAGCGGAGCCCCCAGCGGACGTTCCCTGGGGGCTCGCTCCGCTCGACCCCAGCCACCCAGCGCGGCGAGTTTTGTCCGGATTGCCGAGGGGCTGTTTGGCGTCGGCGAGGCGCCGCCGGGGGTCGCCGCGACGGGGATCGAGATCGTCGCAGCGCCCAGCGTCCAGCGGGAGTTCGACGAGGTCGCCCGGCGCGTCAAGCGGTTGCTGCTTGCCGGCGTCGCAGCCGAGGAGGTCGTCGTCGCGTTGCGCTCAACCTCCGAGCACGCCCGGCGGTTGGAGGAGGTGTTCGCCGACCACGGCGTGCCGATTTGGCTTGACGCCCGCCCCCCCCTGGGGGCGACCCCCCTGGTTCGATGGCTGCAAGGCCTCGTGCGGCTCCACGCCGAGGATTGGCCCTATCGGCAACTGCTGGCCACGGTCGGCCTGGGACAAATTCGGTGGGGCGACCTCGCGGCCACCGCGGGGGTTGAGGCGGCGCAAACCGCCGACACGTCGCCCGAAACCCGCCGACAGAGGGGTCTGGCGATCCAAACGGCCCTCGAGCGCTCTGTCCGAGCCGCTCAGGTTGCCAGCGGGGCCGAGACCTTGCTGGCCCAACTCCGAAGTTGGATCGACCGGGCCGACGAGGCTGCGGGCGGGGATGAGGAGCTTCGCGAGGACGCCGTCGCGCGGGCGGATGCGGCGCGGCTGGCGCTGCCGGCCCTCGCCGGGCTGGCCGAGCGGTTCGCCGAATTGCCCCGTTCCGCGCCGCTGGCCGAGTGGGTCGCGGCGCTGGAACGGCTGGCCCGCGGATTGGGGCTGTTGGCCGGAAGCCCGGCCGACGAGGCGGCGTGGTCCCTGCTCAGCGAGTCTTGCGAGGCGATTCTCCGGGCCGATGAGCTCGCCGAGCACGCCGGGCGCCGGCTGTCGCTCGTCGAGTTTGGCGCCCTGTTGGCCAGCGTCGGGGCCCAAACGAGCGCTCCGGGAGGCCGCGACGCCACGGGCCGCGTCCGCATCGTGGGGGCCGACCGGGCCCGGCATCTTCGACCCCGGCATCTGTTCCTCGCGGGGCTCAGCGAGCAGTCGTTTCCCGCCCCGCTGCGCGAGGATCGCCAGGCGAGCGAGCGGCGATTCGAGGAGTTGCTCGCGGCGCTCGACGAGCCGTCGAGTGACCAGCCGACGCCGGCCGTGCCTCCGGCGGCGGGTGAGATGCTGCTGTTCTACCAGCTCGCGACGCGCCCGATCGAGTCACTGACGCTCAGCTACCCGGCCCTCGACGAGAAGGCCCAGCCGCTGCCGCCGAGTCCTTATGTCGCCGAGTTGGTCCGCTGCTTTGCAGGCGGCGTGCCGCGAACCGAGATTTCCCTCGGCGAGGGGCCGGGCGCCGCAGGCTCCGAGGGGCCCGCGGCCGCGACCTCGCTGAGCGAATCTCGCCGATCTGCGACCGCCGCGGCCCTCAGCGGGGCGCCCGGGCCGTTGGCCTCGCTGGCGAGCTCGGTCGAGACGGCCGCCGCCGGCCGGGCGATTCTCGCCGGGTTGGAGGCGATCGGACAGCGAGCCGTCCGCGAGGCGTTCGGCCCGTTCGAGGGGATCCTCGCCAGCGACGCCGCCCGCGCGGAGTTTGCCGCACGCTTCGGGCCCGCGCACTACTGGAGCCCCAGCCAGCTGGAGTCCTACGCCCTCTGCCCGTTCAAGTTTTTCGCGGAGAAGGTGCTCGCCCTGGAGTCCCCGGCGGAGCTGACGCTGGAGAGCGACGTCGGCCGTCGCGGCGTGTTGCTCCACAACACCCTTGCGGAGCTTCATCGCCGGCGAACCCTCGACGCGGCGGGCGAACCCCGCGGCGACGAATCTGGGCTGCTGCGCGACGAGTTGGTCGACGGCTATCGGCGGGCGCTTCAGGAACTCTCGCGACACGCTCCGCGGTCCGGGTTGGACAGCGCGTTGTACGAGATTGAACGTCGGCAAATCGACTCCTGGGCCGAGCAGCTCGCCGACCAGGAACTGCAGTATCGCGGCTACTACGGCAACTGGGACGAGCCGCCGCGGCCCCGGTACTTCGAGGCCCGGTTCGGCCCGGGGAGTCGGCGCAGCGAATCGGACTCCGACGCCGATCTTTCGACCGACATGCCGTACGAGTTGGCGGTCCGCGGCGAGCGGCTCAAGCTTACGGGGCAGATTGACCGGATCGACGTGGGGCGGATTGCGGGCCGGACCGCGTTCAACGTCATCGACTACAAGACCAGCGCGACGGCCGCGGTCAAAGCGGAGCAGATTGCCGACGGCCGGCAGTTGCAGTTGCCGCTGTACGCGATGGCGGCCGAGGATCTGCTGCTGGCGGCGCAGGACGCCGTGGCGTGGTCGGCCGGGTATTGGAGCGTGCAGGGTCGGGGGCTCGGCAAGCCGGGGAACAAAGGGGGCCCGCTTCAAGCGGCTCGCGTCGCCGAGGGCGCCCTGGCCGCCGACCCGACGTGGGAGGCGACGCGCGAGCAACTGCTCGTGCGGGTGGCGGAACTGGTCGCGGGGATTCGCCGCGCCGAGTTCCCGGTGTTCAGCGCCGACGAGCACTGCACCAAATACTGCCCCATGCGCACCGTGTGCCGGGTGGCTCACGTCCGCAGCCTGCAAAAAACCTGGCAAGGCGCCGTTATGACCGCCGATGAGGATTCCCCCGCCGAGGAGCAAGCGTAACGGCATGCCGTCCACCACGAGTCGGAGCCGCGGGCCAGGCCCCCGGGTTCGTTGACCAAACGTCGGTCGTCGCGGTTCGCATGCGGCCGCCGCCGGTCGGCTCACGAATAGCGGTCACGACCCGCCCCGCCCCCTGCAAACTTTCGCCATTCCCCCGCGCCATGTCCCTCACCTCCCAACAACACGCCGCGCTGGCCGCGCGGGATCGCAGCGTGTCGCTTGCCGCCGGGGCGGGGTGCGGGAAGACGTTCGTGTTGACCGAGCGATTTCTGCTGCAGCTCGATCCGAAGGCGAACGAGGTCCCGTCCGACTTCGACGAGCTGGTGGCGATCACGTTCACTGAGGCGGCCGCTCGCGAGATGCGCGAGCGAATACGTCGTCGCTGTCGCGAGCGGCAACAAGA